>NZ_JBHXRA010000049.1:0-1153 GCF_042717045.1 Nocardia sp. NPDC058633 | reverse complement strand
TAGTAAGCCCTCGGCCTATTAGTACCAGTCACCTACACCAGTTACCTGGCTTCCAATTCTGGCCTATCAACCCCATGGTCTGTAGGGGGCCTTAACCCATCAAGTGGGAGAGAAACCTCATCTTGGAACAGGCTTCCCGCTTAGATGCTTTCAGCGGTTATCCCTTCCGAACGTAGCCAACCAGCAGTGCTCCTGGCGGAACAACTGGCACACCAGAGGTTCGTCCGTCCCGGTCCTCTCGTACTAGGGACAGCCTTCCTCAAGTTTCTTACGCGCGCGGCGGATAGAGACCGAACTGTCTCACGACGTTCTAAACCCAGCTCGCGTGCCGCTTTAATGGGCGAACAGCCCAACCCTTGGGACCTACTCCAGCCCCAGGATGCGACGAGCCGACATCGAGGTGCCAAACCATCCCGTCGATATGGACTCTTGGGGAAGATCAGCCTGTTATCCCCGGGGTACCTTTTATCCGTTGAGCGACACCGCTTCCACTTGCCGGTGCCGGATCACTAGTCCCGACTTTCGTCCCTGCTCGACCTGTCAGTCTCACAGTCAAGCTCCCTTGTGCACTTGCACTCAACACCTGATTGCCAACCAGGCTGAGGGAACCTTTGGGCGCCTCCGTTACATTTTGGGAGGCAACCGCCCCAGTTAAACTACCCACCAGGCACTGTCCCTGAACCAGATCATGGTCCGAGGTTAGAAGTCCAATACGATCAGAGTGGTATTTCAACGACGACTCCACCAACACTAGCGTGCCAGCTTCACAGTCTCCCACCTATCCTACACAAACCGTACCGAACACCAATACCAAGCTATAGTGAAGGTCCCGGGGTCTTTTCGTCCTGCCGCGCGTAACGAGCATCTTTACTCGTAATGCAATTTCGCCGAGTCTGTGGTTGAGACAGCAGAGAAGTCGTTACGCCATTCGTGCAGGTCGGAACTTACCCGACAAGGAATTTCGCTACCTTAGGATGGTTATAGTTACCACCGCCGTTTACCGGGGCTTAAATTCTCAGCTTCGCCCCAAAGGGCTAACCGGTCCTCTTAACCTTCCGGCACCGGGCAGGCGTCAGTCCGTATACATCGTCTTACGACTTCGCACGGACCTGTGTTTTTAGTAAACAGTCGCTTCTCTCTGGTCTCTGCGACC
>NZ_JBHXRA010000048.1:0-1442 GCF_042717045.1 Nocardia sp. NPDC058633 | reverse complement strand
TGAACTGCTCCCCGGAAGTTGGACTGAGAAATTCAGATCCGACCTCCGGGGAGCAGTTTCATGCGTGCGCGAAGTTCGTTGTCCGAGGAGCAACGTGCTGTGGCGGTAGCGTTGTTCGAGGCTGGCGCGGGCGACGGCGCAGTCACAACACAGTTGGGAGCGAGTCGCTCGGCAGTCAAACGGTTGTATGACCGGTGGCGGGTTCGCGGAGGGGCAACGCTGGTGACCAAACCGACGAAGCGGACGTTCTCGTTCGAGTTCAAACTCGCTGTGGTGCAGCGCTTCCTGACAGGTGAGACGAAGGTCGATCTCGCCCGCGAGTTCGACCTGTCCTCGCCGAAGCTGATCGAAACGTGGGCTCGGACCTACCGCAACGACGGTGAGGAAGGGCTGCGCCCGAAACCGAAAGGCCGCCCGAGGACCAACCCGACCGAGCCCGCCCCACCGGCCTCGACTCTCGAGCAGTTGCGTCGGGAGAACGAACGGTTGCGGGCGGAGAACGCCTACCTGGGAAAAGTGCTGGCCTTGAAGGCGCAGCGACGACGGTGAAGGTCCGTGCTGTCCTCGCTCTCAAGGCCCAACACCGCCTCGATGTTCTGCTCGAGGTCGCCGGGCTGGCCCGGTCGACGTTCTTCTATCACCAAGCACGCATGACAGCGCCCGACCCACACGCAGACCTCAAGTCCGCGATCCGGGAGATTTTCGAGACCGTCAAGGGTCGTTATGGGCATCGCCGCGTCCACCACCACCTGCACAAAGCTGGTTGGACGGTAGCGAAGAAGACCGTGCTCAAGCTGATGCGGGCGCTGGGACTGTTCTGCCAGGTCCGGCGGAGAAAGCGATACAACTCTTTCCGCGGCGAGATCGGTCGCGTCGCCCCGAACGTGCTCGACCGCGAGTTCACTGCCAGCGCACCGAACCAGAAATGGGTCACCGACGTCACCGAGTTCGGTATCGGTGACCAGAAACTGTATCTGTCACCGGTGATGGATCTGTTCGACCGCCAGATCATCGCCTACTCGATCGCTACGTCTCCGAGCCTGTCACTGACGAACAGCTCGCTGCGCGCCGCGATCGAGAGCACCGGTGCTGCTGGGCACGACCTGCTCGTGCACTCGGACCAGGGATTTCAGTACCAGCACGTGTCATGGCGGCAGATACTCGCCGATGCCGGCGCGACGCAATCCATGTCGCGCAAGGGCAACTGTTACGACAACGCCGTGATCGAGAACTTCTTCGGCCACCTCAAAGAGGAACTCTTCCACCACGTCCGATACCTCAGCATCGACGCGTTGGCCGCCGCGTTGCACGAGTACATCCACTGGTACAACACCGAACGCATCTCGACAAAGCTCGAGGGCCTGAGTCCGGTGCAGTACCGGGCTCAGGCCCTCGCGGTTTAGGCTCTTACTTGGCCAGTCCAACTATCGGGGACCAGTTCA
>NZ_JBHXRA010000047.1:0-1613 GCF_042717045.1 Nocardia sp. NPDC058633 | reverse complement strand
TTTGCTGGTGTTCGGCAATGCTAGGTTTTCGGACTCTAGTTTAGATATTTCTGATTGACCCTTTCGGGGGTTGGTTGAGAGTCTTCAACGGAGAGTTTGATTCTGGCTCAGGACGAACGCTAGCGGCGTGCTTAACACATGCAAGTCGAGCGGTAAGGCCCTTCGGGGTACACGAGCGGCGAACGGGTGAGTAACACGTGGGTGATCTGCCTTGCACTTCGGGATAAGCCTGGGAAACTGGGTCTAATACCGGATATGACCACGGGATGCATGTCTTGTGGTGGAAAGATTTATCGGTGCGAGATGGGCCCGCGGCCTATCAGCTTGTTGGTGAGGTAACGGCTCACCAAGGCGACGACGGGTAGCCGACCTGAGAGGGTGACCGGCCACACTGGGACTGAGACACGGCCCAGACTCCTACGGGAGGCAGCAGTGGGGAATATTGCACAATGGGCGCAAGCCTGATGCAGCGACGCCGCGTGCGGGATGACGGCCTTCGGGTTGTAAACCGCTTTTGACAGGGACGAAGCGCAAGTGACTGTACCTGTAGAATAAGGACCGGCCAACTACGTGCCAGCAGCCGCGGTAATACGTAGGGTCCGAGCGTTGTCCGGAATTACTGGGCGTAAAGAGCTTGTAGGCGGTTCGTCGCGTCGTTTGTGAAAACTTGGGGCTCAACCTTAAGCTTGCAGGCGATACGGGCGGACTAGAGTACTTCAGGGGAGACTGGAATTCCTGGTGTAGCGGTGAAATGCGCAGATATCAGGAGGAACACCGGTGGCGAAGGCGGGTCTCTGGGAAGTAACTGACGCTGAGAAGCGAAAGCATGGGTAGCAAACAGGATTAGATACCCTGGTAGTCCATGCCGTAAACGGTGGGTACTAGGTGTGGGGCTCCTTCCACGGACTCCGTGCCGTAGCTAACGCATTAAGTACCCCGCCTGGGGAGTACGGCCGCAAGGCTAAAACTCAAAGAAATTGACGGGGGCCCGCACAAGCGGCGGAGCATGTGGATTAATTCGATGCAACGCGAAGAACCTTACCTGGGTTTGACATACACCGGAAACCTGCAGAGATGTAGGCCCCCTTGTGGTCGGTGTACAGGTGGTGCATGGCTGTCGTCAGCTCGTGTCGTGAGATGTTGGGTTAAGTCCCGCAACGAGCGCAACCCTTATCTTATGTTGCCAGCGCGTAATGGCGGGGACTCGTGAGAGACTGCCGGGGTCAACTCGGAGGAAGGTGGGGACGACGTCAAGTCATCATGCCCCTTATGTCCAGGGCTTCACACATGCTACAATGGCCGGTACAGAGGGCTGCGATACCGCGAGGTGGAGCGAATCCCTTAAAGCCGGTCTCAGTTCGGATCGGGGTCTGCAACTCGACCCCGTGAAGTTGGAGTCGCTAGTAATCGCAGATCAGCAACGCTGCGGTGAATACGTTCCCGGGCCTTGTACACACCGCCCGTCACGTCATGAAAGTCGGTAACACCCGAAGCCGGTGGCCTAACCCCTTGTGGGAGGGAGCCGTCGAAGGTGGGATCGGCGATTGGGACGAAGTCGTAACAAGGTAGCCGTACCGGAAGGTGCGGCTGGATCACCTCCTTTCTAAGGAGCA
>NZ_JBHXRA010000046.1:0-1952 GCF_042717045.1 Nocardia sp. NPDC058633 | reverse complement strand
CAAAATTGTCATTTTCGACATGATAACTTTTCTCGTAGTGTGGTTTTGCCGAACCCACTACTTTTTTTATGTCTCCGAACTTCATTTCTTCCCGTTCCGGCTTAACAATCCCTTTTGATTTTCGATACATATTCATTCCGGAAGGATACATGTGCAGCCGTCCGCCTTTTAAAAATTTCTTTTCCCGACCTTCTACGATCTTTGTTTGCACCTCACAGCCCTCTGAAGCCACTTTTAAGGCTGTTTCCCTGTCTTGGACATCTTCTAGGTCTATATCAGTCAAATAAGCGCTCAAATAGGCTCCTATGTTGTCTATATCCTTTAATGACTTGATTGTTACAAATCCTAAACCCCATAGACTCCTTAATTCAGCATTTTTAATATAAATCTTATCCAAATCATTAAAGCGCATTAAAACATGACAATGCCAGGCTCCACGTCCTTGTGGCTCTACCACCGATAAATAATCTATCGAACTTTCTTTCTTGTATTTATAACGCAACCTGTCGATAAAATTTTGAAAATCACTATAAAGTTTTTTCGTGTCCGTCATATTTTTCTTGTATGTCAAAGTTATATGTAATTCATTTGGCCGTCCTATAAAATTGTTATTTATCAAATAACGCAGCTTCTTAAAGGTTTGTCTCAAAGAATTATAATTTTCCTGCCGATTTTCCGAATGCTCGAACTCCCGGATCTCCCCAGTAGAGAGGTCTACAAACCTATCCTTGTCCAATTTTTTGATATTATTTTTCCGGTTCATCTTCTCCATATGCTGAACTTCAATGACGTGATTCATAGTGGTCACTTTTACAACATCATTTGGAGCTATGAAAACCGCGTCACCATTGCGTTTATCCATCCATTTCCCCTCAATTTTTCCTGTAATGTTTAATTAAAATCAAGTTAATAATAAAGAACCCCAAATCCGAAGTCAGTTTTTCAACAAAAATTAGCGTCCTTTTCCCAAATAGTCCCTATACAATTCCTTAATAGCAAACTCAATTACAGCATCTTTTGAAACTCTTCCAAATTCATTGTGTTTTGTAAAATGTTCGGCTAATAACTCTAGCTTTTTAAATGTTTCAACAGTAATTCGAGGTCCAATTTGTTTTTTCTCTTCCATCCAAACACACTCCTAACAAGTTGTTAACATAATTCTAACATTGGAAATAATAGAATTCAAGAACAGAAAAAAGAAGCACACTCGGAATGATATTTCGTTTCCTTTTGATTCCGAGCCTCCACCCCTTACAATCCCCAAAGGCAACCGACAAGGGAAAATTCGTCCCTTATCGGCACCTCCGGAAATTGTACAGCAAGGGGTCACTCCCAATAAAAAGACTACGACATATAAAACAGGTTTAGCTTCAGAGAAAAAGAGCATAAGGAAACTCGGTGCCACCCTAAAAAAAAGGGTGTCAAACAGGCTGTGCCTGTTGAGTTTCTATGCTCTTAGAACAGGTGCCGTTTTTGAAGCCAAAGATATAGCATAGATACCCCATAGATATAGCAGGGATATACCAAAATATCTCTAGAGATACGGGTATCTATGCTATATCTCTCTACAAGATTCCTCCACACGCTTGACGGAAATGCTTCAGCATTTTAGCACTCACTCGACAGAGTGTATAAGTGCGCCATTCGGAATTTCAAAGCTTCAAATTTCACAGAGAGTGCCCATTTATACACACCCCCTAAATCGTGGTGTGACAATGGGTTCTCGCCGGCTCGAAATCGGTTTGTCATTCTGACAAATAACCCTTCGGGAAATAAAAAAAACGGCTCCCTAAAGAGGACCCGTTTTGCTTCAAAAATCACCTTTAGTGATATACTGGAGAAACGAAATTGTGTTTACAAAATTGTCATTTTCGACATGATAACTTTTCTCGTAGTGTGGTTTTGCCGAACCCACTACTTTTTTTATGTCTCCGAACTTCATTTCTTCCCGT
>NZ_JBHXRA010000045.1:0-3248 GCF_042717045.1 Nocardia sp. NPDC058633 | reverse complement strand
TGCCGAACGTCCACAGGCCGAGCCCGAAGTCGGGTGGCATCACCTGCAGTGTCGAGGCGACCGCGGCGATAGCGTTGGACATGCGGGTGGTCGACTCGGGGCGCGACTCGATTCAGGTAGCGATCGGCATTCTCGCCAGTGCGGCCGCGACGTCGGCGGCGCGGCGCGCCTGGTCGGTGGTGACCGGTTCGTGGGTGATGAACAGCCGGTGGAACAGCGGAGCGACGGCGAGCTGGACGATCTCGACCGCGTCGACTTCCGGCTCGACCTCACCGCGGACGACGGCCCGCTCCACGATGGCCGCCGCGTCGCGGTGGCGCGCGGCGTAGAAGGTGCGCAGCGCGGCGGCGGCATCGGGGTGTTGCATCCCCGCGGCAATGAAAGCTGTTGCCACCGTCCCTGATTCGGGATCGGCGAAGCCGGCGCGCACCAGTTCGGTGAGCGCGCGCAGGTCGCCGGTGAGGGTGCCGGTATCCGGAATCGGCCACGGCTGTTGCGCGGCGCGCTCGAGCGCGTCGGCGACGAGGCCTTCCGGGCCGCGCCAGCGCCGGTAGACGGTGGTCTTGTGGACCCCGGCCCGCTGGGCGACGGCATCCACGGTGAGGCCCTGATACCCGTGCGTGGCGAGTTCTGCCGTGGTCGCGTCCAGCACGGCTTCCCTGACCCGGGCGCTGCGTCCGCCGGGACGTCGTTGCGGTTCCAAAAAACAACTCCTGTTGCGTTAGGGGGTCTCGCTGTGTAGGTTAAAGCTACACGAGTTGCGATTGGAGCACTGTTTGACCACTCAACTGACTGTGCGCGGGGTCTCGAAGTCCTATGCGGACCGTCCCGTGCTCGACACCGTCTCGGCCACCGTCCGGCCCGGCGAGCGCGTCGGCATCGTCGGCGAGAACGGCTCGGGCAAATCGACACTCCTGCGCCTGTTGGCCGGGCTCGATCACCCGGACGCCGGCTCGATCACCGTCCACGCCGACGGTGGGATCGGGCACCTCGCCCAGACCGTTTCCGGCGAAACAGTCGGCGCGGCAATCGAACTGGCGCTGGCCGAACTGCGCGAGCTGGAACGGGGCATGCAGGCCGCCGCCGAAACGCAGGATATGCACCGCTACGGCGAATTGCTCGCCCGCTTCGAGGCGCGCGACGGCTACGCCGCCGATGCCAGGGTGGACGCGTCGATGCACGGACTGGGGCTGGTCGGCATCGACCGCCACCGTCGGCTCGACAGCCTGTCCGGCGGGGAGCGCGCCCGGCTCGGGCTGGCCTGTCTGCTCGCCGCCTCCCCGGAAGTCATGTTGCTCGACGAACCGACCAACCACCTCGACGAAACCGCGCTGACCTGGCTGGAGAATCGTCTGCGCACCCACCAGGGCACCGTGGTGCTGGTCTCGCACGACCGGTTCTTCCTCGATCGAGTGGTCACCGCTGTCATCGAGGTCGCCGACGGCACGCTGACCCGATTCGGTGGCGGCTACACCGGATTCCTGACCGAGAAGGCTGCCGCGCGCATCCGCTGGGAACAGGCCTACGCGCAGTGGCGCGGCGAGATCGCGCGCTTGGAGGAGTTCGCGACGAACACTGCTCAGCAGGTCGCGCCGGGGCGCGCGATGACCGACAACAACAAGATGGCCTACGACCGCAATGCCGGGCGGGTGCAGAGTTCGGTCGCCTCGCGGGTGCGCAATACCGCCGAGCGGTTGCGCCGCCTGCGCGAGGACCCGGTGCCGGCCCCGCCCGAGCCGCTGCGGTTCCGTGGACGGTTCAGGGCGGGAACGGGCGCGGAATTGACCTTCGGGCCGCTGACCCTCGGACCCCGCGAGCGGCTGCTGATCCACGGCCCCAACGGCGCGGGGAAGTCGACACTGCTCGACGAGATCCACGCCTCGGCACCGAGCCGGGTCGGCTACCTGCGCCAGGACGAATGTTTCGATCCACATCGAAGTGTCACCGACACCTACGGATTCGGGCGCGAGGCGTTGATCGCGACCGGGTTGTTCGCCCCCGATCTGCTCGACCGCGAGGTCGGCACCCTCTCGGAAGGCCAGCGGCGCAGGCTCGCACTGGCGCGCGTGCTCGCCGGTGAACACGACCTGCTGCTGTTGGACGAGCCGACCAACCACCTGTCGCTGACCTTGGTCGACGAGATGGAACGGGCGCTGAACGAATACCGGGGTGCGGTGGTCGTGGTGTCACACGACCGGGCCCTGCGCCGTCGTTTCCGGGGAATTCAGAAGGGAATCGAGAACTTTGGCTGAAATAGTGCAGGTACTGGACGTGCCGGGGGCGCCGTACGGGGTTGTCGTCGGGCCCGACGATGCGCTGTGGTTCACCCTGGTCGCGCAGGGCGTGATCGGACGATACGGACAGGGAAAGGTGCGAACCTTTCCGCTCGAACAGTCCGACGGACAACCGACAGTGATCATCGCCGGCGCCGACGACGCGTTGTGGTTCACCGAGTTCCACGGGGGCAGGCTCGGGCGGATCACCACCGAGGGAAGCGTCACGAGTACGGACATGGAGGGCCCGTACGGCGCGTGCATCGGGTCCGACCAGGCGCTCTGGTTCACCGAGCTACAAGCGGGTCGGGTAGGGCGTCGTGCCGCGGACGGCACGCTCACCCGCGTCGACGTCGACGGTATGCCCTCGATGATCACCTCGGGACCCGATGGGGCACTGTGGGTCACGGTGAATCAGGGCAACGCGATCGCCCGCGTCGACCACGACCTCGCAGCCCGGATCCACCCCCTCCCCACAGCCGCGGCTGGACCGGTGGGAATCACCGCGGGCCCCGACGACGCTCTGTGGTTCACCGAGATCGGCACCGGAGCCATCGGTCGCATCGACCTCGACGGCGACGTCACCGAATTCTCCCTCCCGGATGCCGCGGCTCGACCGCACGCGATCGTGGCGGGCCCCGACGGTGCCCTGTGGTTCACCGAGTGGGCGAGCGGCCGACTGGGCAGAATCACGACCGGCGGCGAGATCACCCACCTGGATCTACCGGGCGCGGAACCGCACGGACTCACCGTCGACGCCGCCGGATACCTGTGGGTGGCGATGGAATCCGGTGCGCTGGTCCAGGTTTCGCTGTAACGGTGGCCGGGCCGGTGTCGTCGCGGGCGTGCGGCGATCCAACCTAGGGCGTGGTGAGCGCCTTGACCACCGCGGTGCCGAAGCCGAGGTCGTTGCTGGTCGGCATGCTGGTGTAGGTGCCACCCGTTCGATCGGCGAGGGTCTGCAGCGTTTGGGTG
>NZ_JBHXRA010000044.1:0-3886 GCF_042717045.1 Nocardia sp. NPDC058633 | reverse complement strand
CCGATCAAGCTCGATCTGAAAACGCTGCGATCCTCCACCGACGAACTCCCCGACCTCTTCCGGAGCCTGATCCGCACCACCACCCGCCGCACCGCAGTGGCGGGCGGCCAGGGTTCCATACCCGTGCTGAAGCAGCAGCTCGCCGGGCTGTCGGGCGACGAGCAGGAGGCACTGCTGCTGGACACGGTCCGTTCACACGCGGCGGCGATCCTCGGCCATGCGGGCGCGGAATCCATCGACGCCGACCGGGCCTTCAGCGAACTGGGCTTCGACTCACTCAGCGCCGTGGAATTCCGCAACCTGATGAACACGGTGAGCGGCCTGCGGCTGCCGCCGACGCTCGTCTTCGACTACCCCCACGCCCGCGTGCTGGCGCACCACCTGCGAGCGGAGCTCGTCCCGGACTCGGGCGAGGACAGCGAAGGTATGGGTTCCGGCTCCGGCGAGGCGGACATTCGCAGGGTCTTGCGGACCATCCCGCTCAGCCGGCTGCGTGACGCAGGACTGCTGGACAGCCTGCTCGAACTCGGCGGGATCAGCGATGCACGGACCGAGTCCGACGAAGCCGCAGAGGCCCCGGAGGACTCGATCGACGAAATGGATGCCGAGAGTCTGATCAGCATGGCGCTCGGCGGGGAAGCGGGAGAACTGTAATGGCTAGCTCTGACGAGAAGAAGCTTGTCGATGCGCTCCGGTCATCGTTGAAGGAAACCGAGCGGCTGCGTGCGCAGAACAGGAAGCTCACCGCCACGCTCCGTGAGCCGATCGCGATCGTGGGGATGAGCTGCCGGTACCCGGGTGGCATCGAGTCTCCCGAGGATCTGTGGCAGCTGGTCGTCAACGGCGTGGACGCGGTGTCCGAGTTCCCCGTGGACCGTGGCTGGGACGCGGAGCGGCTCTTCGACCCCGAGTCGCGGCGGCCGAACACGACGTACGTCCGCGAGGGCGGATTCCTGCACGGCGCGGCCGAGTTCGACCCCGCCTTCTTCGGCATCTCGCCCAATGAGGCACTGATCATGGATCCGCAGCAACGGTTGCTGTTGGAGACGTCCTGGGAGGCGATCGAGCGGGCCGGAATCGACCCGGCGTCGCTGAAGGGCTCGGCCACCGGCGTCTTCGCCGGAATGATGTACCACGACTACGCGGCCAACGCGAACACCGGATCCATCGCGTCGGGGCGCATCTCCTACGCGCTCGGCCTCGAGGGACCCTCGGTGACGATGGACACGGCTTGCTCGTCGTCCCTGGTGGCGCTCAACTCCGGTATCCAGGCGCTTCGTTCGGGTGAGTGCTCGCTGGCGCTCGTCGGTGGTGTATGCGTCATGGCCACGCCCGAGACCTTCGTCGAGTTCAGCCGCCAGCGCGGCCTCTCGCACAGCGGCCGGTGCAAGTCCTTTGCCGCAGCGGCGGACGGGACGGCGTGGGGCGAAGGCGTCGGCATGCTGCTCGTCGAGCGACTCTCCGACGCGCAGGCCAACAACCACCCGGTGCTCGCCGTCGTTCGCGGCATAGCGGTGAACCAGGACGGTGCGAGCAACGGACTCACCGCCCCGAACGGCCCCTCCCAACGCCGCGTGATCCGCCAAGCACTGGCCAACGCCCAACTGACGCCCGACCACATCGATGCCGTCGAGGCACACGGCACGGGAACAACACTCGGTGACCCGATCGAGGCGCAGGCGTTGCTTGCGACCTACGGCCGGAACCGCCCACACGACCAACCATTGTGGCTCGGCTCCATCAAATCGAACATGGGCCACACCCAGGCCGCGGCCGGTGTCTCCGGAATCATCAAGATGGTCGAGGCCATCCGCCACGGCATCCTGCCCAAGACCCTGCACGTAGACGAGCCGACCCACCAAGTCGACTGGACCGAGGGCAACATCGGACTGCTGACCGAGTCACGACCGTGGCCCGAGACCGGCCGACCGCGCCGGGCCGGTATCTCATCCTTCGGGATCAGCGGCACCAACGCCCACGTCATCATCGAACAGGCCCCGCCGCCCGCGCCCGTGGAGCCGGTGACGGAAACCGCGGTACGCGCACTGCCCCTCGTGCTCTCCGGCTGGACGGCGGAGGCGCTGCGCGGCCAGGCCGCACGGCTGCGGTCGCACCTGGAGCGCGATAAGGAGCTGCGGCCGCTGGACGTGGCGTACTCACTGGTCGCCACCCGCTCGGCCCTGGACCACAGGGCCGTCGTCGTCGGGGACGACCGGGCCGAACTCCTGCACGGGCTCGGAGTCGTGGCCGAAGGCCGGCCGGTGCCCGGTGTGGTGCACGGGACGTCACGAGCGAAGGGTCGCACGGCGTTCCTGTTCACTGGACAGGGTGCCCAACACCTTGGCATGGGACGAGAACTGTATAACGCGTTCCCCGTGTTCGCGCGAGCCTTCGACGCGGTCCTGACAGCGCTGGACATGCCGCTGCGGGAGATCATGTGGGGCGAACACGCCGAGGTTCTGAACCGGACCGAGTACACCCAGCCCGCCCTCTTCGCGATCGAGGTCGCGCTCTACCGCCTGGTCGAATCATGGGGTGTGAAGCCGGACTACCTCGCCGGGCACTCCATCGGAGAGATCACCGCCGCACACGTGTCCGGGGTACTGTCCCTGACCGACGCAGCGAAGCTGGTCGCGGCACGCGGGCAACTGATGCAGGCACTACCGGCCGGCGGCACCATGGTCGCGATCCAGGCCACCACAGAAGAAGTCGCCCCCCTGCTGACCACACTGGTGAGCATCGCCGCTGTCAACAGCCCCGACTCCGTCGTCATTTCAGGCGAGGAAGACCCCGTTCTCCGCATCAAAGCACACTTCGACAACGAGGGCCGCAAGACCAACAGGCTGAAAGTGTCACACGCCTTCCACTCGCCACTGATGGAGCCGATGCAGGACGAGTTCCGGGCGGTGGCCGAGTCCCTTTCGTACGCGGAACCGGCCATCCCGGTCGTCTCCAACGTCACCGGCACCCTGGCCACCGGACTCAACGACCCCGAATACTGGGTGCGGCACGTCCGCGACGCGGTCCGCTTCGCCGACGGGATCCGGACCCTGGCCGCCGCGAACGTCACCCGATTCCTGGAACTCGGCCCCGACGGCGTACTGACCTCGTTGGCCCAGCAGTCCCTGCAGTCGGAGTCTGCCGTCATGGCCGCCGCGCTGCGCAAGGGGCGGGCCGAGGTGTCCGCGCTGCTCAACGCCATCGGGCAGCTGTACGTGTCCGGCGCGGCCGTCGACTGGAAGCCGCTCTTCGAGGGGCGTGGAGCGCACCGCGCCGACCTCCCCACCTATGCCTTCCAACGGCAGCGCTACTGGCTCCACACCGTGGACTACCTGGCCGACTCCTGGGTCGCCGCCGAGCTGGGCGGGGTGAGCGACGTGGGCCTGGAGCCGGTCGAACATCCGCTGCTCGGAGCCGTGGTGGCGTCCCCGGACTCGGACGGCGCGGTCTTCACCGGCAGGCTGTCGACGTCGGCCCAGCCGTGGCTGGCCGACCATGCGGTGGGCGGGAAGGTGCTGTTCCCGGGCGCGGGCTTCGTGGAGCTGGCGATCGCCGCCGGGGACCATGTCGGCTGCGATGTGGTGGAGGAACTGACGCTCCAGGCGCCGTTGTTCCTTCTCGAGCGGGGCGGATCGGCGGTCCAGGTGGTCGTGGACGAGGCGTCCGAGGCCGGGACGCGTGCGGTACGCATATACGCACGGGGCGAGGAGGCGGAAGAGCCCTGGACCCTCCATGCGACAGGTGTGTTGGGCTCCGGATCCCGGCTGTCGTTCGACATGGCGTACTGGCCGCCGCAGGGCGCGGTGGAAGTGGAAGTGGACGGCCTGTACGAGGGATTGGCCGCTGCCGGTCTCGACTACGGTCCGGTGTTCCAAGGACTGACAGC
>NZ_JBHXRA010000043.1:0-4252 GCF_042717045.1 Nocardia sp. NPDC058633 | reverse complement strand
AGCGCACCAGGCCCCATACGGCGGCGCCCGCCAGGTCGGTGACGTCTTCGCCGGGCAGCACCACCGCGCCCCGGGTGACGACGACGAGCGGCCCGTTGGCGGACTGGAGTGCGGCCAGGGCCACCCCGGTCGCAGCCCGTACCGCGGCCGCATCCGCACCTGGTTTGCTGTGCAGCACCACCGCGTCCCCGACCGGTACCCCGGTCGAGGCGGTGGGTAGTTTCGTCCACTCCAGTTGGAACAGTGAGTCGTGGAACGCCGCAGAGCCTGCCAGTTGATCCGCCGAAATCTCCCGCAGAGCGAGCGAGCCGATCGACGCCACCGGGCGCCCCTCGTCGTCCGCCACCGCGAGGGATACTCCGTCCGCGCCGGCCGGGGATACCCGGACCCGGGCCCGGGTGGCTCCCGCCGCGTGCAGGGTGACCCCGGTCCAGGCGAACGGCAGGCGTGCCGACTGGTTGTCGTCGTCGTTGTCGTGCAGGCCGATGGCGTGTAGGCAGGCGTCGAGGAGGGCGGGGTGGAGGCCGTAGCCGTCGGTGTTCGTGCCCTCGGGCAGGGAGACCTCGGCGTAGATGTCGTCTCCGGACCGCCAGGCCGCTGTCAGTCCTTGGAACACCGGACCGTAGTCGAGACCGGCAGCGGCCAATCCCTCGTACAGGCCGTCCACTTCCACTTCCACCGCGCCCTGCGGTGGCCAGTACGCCATGTCGAACGACGGCCGGGATCCGGCCTCGGCGATCAGACCAGCGGCGTGGCGGATCCAGAGCTCGTCCGTGCCGTCGGCACGCGAGTACACGCTCACGGGCCGGACGCCCGACTCCTCCGGTGCGCCCACGGCCACCTGCACCTGGACCCCGCCGCGCTCCGGCAGGACCAGTGGCGCCTCGAGTGTCAGCTCCTCCAGTGCGGCGCAGCCGACCTCGTCCCCGGCCCGGATGGCCAGTTCCACCAGGCCGGTGCCGGGGAAGAGCACGGTCCCGCCCAGGGCGTGGTCCGCCAGCCACGGCTGGGACGCCGTCGACAGCCGGCCCGTCAGGACGGCCCCATCGGTGTCGGCCAGCGTCATTGCCGCGCCGAGCAGTGCGTGTCCGGAGGAGGCGAGGCCCATCGCGGTGAGCGCGGAGCCCGCCTCGGCCGTGTTCTCCACCCAGTAGTTCTTGCGCTGGAAGGCGTAGGTGGGGAGGTCGTCGACCGGGCGGGCGCCGGTGCCCGTGAAGAGGGCGGGCCAATCGGGCGAGTTCCCGCAGACGTACAGCTGACCGATGGTGCCGAGGAGTGTCGCGACCTCGGCGCGGTCCTTGCGCAGCGCCGCCGTCAGGACGGCCGACTCCGACTCCAGGGATTGCTGCGCCATCGCCGTCAGTACGCCGTCCGGGCCGATCTCCACGAACTGGGTGACGCCCTCGGCCTCCAGGAAGCGCAGCCCGTCGGCGAAGCGGACCGCCGCACGCACATGCCGCACCCAGTACTCGGGATCGGTCAGCCCAACGGCCAGGGACCCTGACACGTTGGAGACGACCGGGATAACCGGCTGCGCGTACGAAAGGGACTCGGCCACCGCCCGGAACTCGTCCAGCATCGGCTCCATGAGCGCTGAGTGGAAGGCGTGCGACACCTTCAACCTGCTGGTCTTGCGGCCCTTGGCCTCGAAGCGCACCTGCACTTCCAGGACATCGCCCGCAACACCCGAAACCACCACGGAAGTGGGGCCGTTGACGGCGGCGATGCTCACCCGGTCGGTGACGTGCGGGAGGACCTCGTCCTCGGTGGCCTGCACGGCCACCATCGCCCCACCCTCGGGCAGCGCCTGCATGAGGCGACCTCGTGCGCTCACCAGCTTTGCCGCGTCGGGGAGGGAGAACACCCCGGCCACATGGGCGGCGGCCAGCTCGCCGATCGAGTGTCCGGCAAGGAAGTCGGGGCGTATCCCCCATGACTCGACCAGGCGGTAGAGCGCGACCTCGATCGCGAAGAGGGCGGGCTGGGTGTACTCGGTGCGGTTCAGGGCCGTGGTGCCCTTGCCCCAGATCACGTCCCGCAGCGGCAGTTCGATTTCCGCGAGGACCGCGTCGAAGGACTGGGCGAACACGGGGAACGCGTCGTACAACTCCCGTCCCATACCGAGGCGTTGGGCACCCTGTCCGGTGAAGAGGAACGCTGTGCGCCCTCTGGCCCGCGCGCTTCCCCGTGCGACTCCGGGGACAGCCTGGCCCTCGGCGAGCGCGGCCAGGCCGCGCAGCAGTTCCTCGCGGTCGGCGCCGGTGACGGCTGCCCGGTGGTCGAGATGTGTGCGGCGGGTGGCCAGGGAGTGCCCCACGTCGACGGGCCGCAGCCCGGCATCGGCCTCGATGTACGCCCGCAGCCGCCCGGCCTGCGCGCGCAACGCCTCCTCCGTCTTGCCGGACAGCGGCCACACGACCGCTGCCGGGGCGCCGGCGGTGTGCTGCACCGGCGCTACGGGGGCGGGCTGCGGGGCCTGTTCGATGATGACGTGGGCGTTGGTGCCGCTGATCCCGAAGGATGAGATACCGGCCCGGCGCGGACGCCCGGTCTCGGGCCACGGCCGTGACTCGGTCAACAGTTCGATGTTGCCCGATGTCCAGTCGACTTGGTGGGTCGGCTCGTCTACGTGCAGGGTCTTGGGCAGGATGCCGTGACGGATGGCCTCGACCATCTTGATGATCCCCGAGACACCGGCCGCGGCCTGAGTGTGACCCATGTTCGACTTGACGGAGCCCAGCCACAGCGGCTGGTCGGCGGGGCGGTCCTGACCATAGGTCGCAAGCAATGCCTGCGCCTCGATCGGGTCACCCAGCGTCGTACCCGTACCATGCGCCTCGACCGCGTCCACATCGGCGGCGGTCAGACCTGCACCCGCGAGTGCCTGCCGGATGACCCGGCGTTGGGAGGGGCCGTTCGGGGCGGTGAGTCCGTTGCTCGCACCGTCCTGGTTCACCGCGGTGCCCCGGACGATCGCGAGCACCGGGTGGCCGTTGGCCTGTGCGTCGGAGAGTCGCTCGACGAGCAGCATGCCGACGCCCTCGCCCCACGCCGTCCCGTCTGTCGCATCCGCGAAGGACTTGCAGCGGCCGTCCGGGGCCAGGCCGCGTTGGCGGCTGAACTCGATGAACGCCTCGGGTGTCGCCATGACCGCGACCCCTCCGGCCAGCGCGAGGGAGCACTCTCCCGAGCGCAGTGCCTGTATGGCCCAGTGCAGGGCGACCAGCGAGGACGAGCAGGCGGTGTCGACCGTGACCGATGGGCCTTCGAGACCGAGGGTGTAGGACACCCGGCCCGAAGCCACCGATCCAGTGTTCGTGTTGTCCTGGTAGTCGTGGTACATCATTCCGGCGAAGACGCCGGTGGCCGAGCCCTTCAGCGACGTCGGGTCGATTCCGGCCCGCTCGATCGCCTCCCAGGACGTCTCCAGGAGCAGCCGCTGCTGCGGGTCGATGGCGAGGGACTCGTTCGGGGAGATCCCGAAGAAGTCCGGGTCGAACTCGCCCGCGTCGTGCAGGAACCCGCCGTGCTTCACATAGCTGGTGCCGGGGCGCTCGGAGTCGGGGTCGTAGAGCTCGTCGATGTTCCAGCCCCGGTTCACCGGGAACTCCGATACCGCGTCGACGCCGTCGACGACCAGCTGCCACAGGGCCTGCGGGGTGTCGGCCCCGCCCGGGTAGCGGCAGCTCATGCCGACGATCGCGATCGGGTCGCTGCCCAAGGGGGCGGCGGCCCTGGCTGGTACGGTGCCCGCGGTCACCTCGCCGTTGCCTGCTACCTCGTCGGCGAGGTAGCGGGCGAGAGCGGCCGGGCTCGGGTAGTCGAAGACGAGCGTCGCGGGCAGCCGCCGTCCTGCGGCTTCGCTGAGTCCGTTGCGGAACTCGACCGCGCTGAGCGAGTCGAAGCCCAGCTCGCTGAAAGCCTGTTCGGGGTCGATGACCTCCGGTCCCGCGTGACCGAGAGTCGCGGCGGCCGTGGTGCGTACGAGGTCGAGGAGTGCCGCTTCCTGCTCCGTGGGCGAGAGCCCGGCGAGCCGCTGGGCCAGCGAGGACGCGGCACCCGTGGTCGCACCGTTCACGACCCGCCTCGGGGGGCGCCGGACCAGGGCCCGGAAGAGCTCGGGCACTTCGCCGGTGCCCGCGCGGAGTGTCTTGACGTCGAGCTTGATCGGGACGAGGGCTGGGGTGGTCAGGGTGGTCGCGGTGTCGAAGAGTGCGAGGCCTTGTTCGGTGGTCAGGGCGTGTATGCCGGT
>NZ_JBHXRA010000042.1:0-4558 GCF_042717045.1 Nocardia sp. NPDC058633 | reverse complement strand
TCGCCCCACACGACCTCCCGCAGCGGCATGTCCAGCTCTGCCAGGACCGCGTCGAAGGCTTGCGCGAACACGGGGAACGCGTTGCACAACTCCCGTCCCATCCCCAACCGCTGCGCACCCTGACCAGTGAACAGGAACGCCGTCAAGCCACCGGCGCGGTCCTGTCCTGTGACGATGTTCGGCGCACTCGTGGCCTCCGCCACAGCAGCGAGGCCGCGGAGCAGCTCCTCACGGTCCGCGCCCAGCACCGCCACACGATGGCCGAGGACGGCGCGCGAAGTCGCCAGGGAGAAGCCGACGTCGAACGGGTCCAGCTCCGGGTCGGACTCGACGAACGCCTCGAGCCGCTCGGCCTGCGCGGGCAGGCTCTGGGCATCGCGGGCGGACAGCACCAGCGCCGCCGTGCGACCACCGGTCATCGGCTTCCGCGGGGACTCCTCGTACGCGCCCGAGACCGACGCGGGGGCCTGTTCCAGAATGACGTGCGCATTGGTGCCGCTGAGTCCGAAGGAGGAAACGGCGGCCCGGCGCGGGCGACCGGTCTCGGGCCAGTCACGGGCCTCGGTCAACAGCTTGACGTTGCCCGCGGACCAGTCCACATGAGGCGAGGGCTCGTCCACGTGCAGGGTCTTGGGCAGTACGCCGTGGCGCATAGCCTCGACCATCTTGATGACACCGCTGATACCGGACGCCGCCTGCGCATGGCCGATGTTCGACTTGATGGAGCCGAGCCACAGCGGCCGGTCCGCGGGACGCCCCTGGCCATAGGTGGCGAGCAGCGCCTGGGCCTCGATCGGGTCTCCCAGTGTCGTCCCCGTGCCGTGGCCCTCGACGAGGTCTACGTCGGCGGAGGACAGCCCCGCGACTGCCAGGGCGCGCTGGATGACGCGCTGCTGGGACGGTCCGTTGGGAGCGGTGAGGCCGTTACTCGCACCGTCCTGGTTGGTGGCGCTGGAGCGAATGATCGCCCGTACCGGATGCCCGTTGCGCTGGGCGTCCGAGAGCCGCTCGACGAGCAGCAGACCCACGCCTTCCGACCAGCCGGTGCCGTCGGCGGCGCCGGCGAACGCCTTGCAGCGGCCGTCGGCGGCCAGACCGCGCTGCTGGCTGAAGTCGACGAAGATGTCCGGCGTCGGCATCACGGTCACGCCGCCTGCCAGAGCCATCGTGACCTCGCCCTGGCGCAGTGCCTGGCAGGCCATGTGGAGCGAGACCAGCGAGGAAGAGCAGGCGGTGTCGACGGTGACGGCGGGGCCCTCCAGCCCCAGGGTGTAGGCGACTCGACCGGAGGCGATGCTGCCAGCGCTGCCGTTGCCCAGATAGGGTGAGAGCTCGTCGGGAACGGCGCCGGGCCGGGTGCCGTAGTCGTGGTACATGACGCCCACGTACACGCCGGTCTGGCTGCCGCGTAGCGAGGTCGGGTCGATCCCGGAACGCTCGATGGCCTCCCAGGAGGTCTCCAGCAGCAGCCGCTGCTGCGGGTCCATGGCGACGGCCTCGCGCGGCATGATGCCGAAGAACTCAGGGTCGAACTCCGTGGCGTCGTGCAGGAAGCCGCCTTCGGTCACATACGTCTTGCCGGGCGTGCCAGGCTCCGGATCGTACAGGCGCGCGGCGTCCCAGCCGCGGTCGGCGGGGAAGCCGGTCACGGCGTCGCGGCCCTCGGCGACCAAGTTCCACAGGTCCTCCGCGGAGCGGACTCCGCCGGGGAAGCGGCAGCTGACGCCGACGATGGCGATCGGGTCGTCGTCAGTGCCGACAACCATGGGCATAACATGCGCGCTCACACCCTCGACCTTCTCCTTGACGAGGGCGGCCACGGCCCGAGAGTTGGGGTGGTCGAAGACGAGCGTGGCAGGCAGCTTGAGGCCGGTGGCCGCGTTGAGCGCGTTGCGCAGTTCCACGGCGGCGAGGGAGTCGAAGCCCAGCTCATTGAAGGCCCGGTCGGGGCTCACCGATTCCGGACTGCTGTGTCCTAGCACGGACGCGACCTCGCGGCGAACCAGGTCGAGCAGCGCGCGGTCCCGCTCTGCCTCGCTCAGTCCTGCCAGCCGCTGCTCGAACGCGCTGCCTGTGACAGATCCCTGGTGCGCCGACGGCGCGGTGCGGCGCCCTGGTCGCCGTACCAGGCCGCGCAGCAGCGCGGGCGCTTCGTCTGTCCTGGCCCGCAGGGCCGTCGTGTCGATACGTACGGGGGCGACCTGATGGGCGCCCGAAGCGAGGGCGGCGTCGAAGAGCGCGAGGCCTTCGGCAGCGTTGAGCGCCGGCATGCCGAGCCGCTTCATCCTCTCGAGGTCGGAGTCGGCGAGCGGACCGCCGAGACCGGTGTCGACTGCCCACATGCCGAAGGCGAGGGAGGAGGCCGGGAGACCGGCTGCCTTGCGGTGGTGAGCGAGGGCGTCGAGGAAGACGTTGGCGGCCGCATAGTTGGCCTGGCCAGCCGCCAGGACCATGCCGCCGGCCGAGGAGAACAGGACGAAGGCCTTGAGATCGATGCCCAGCTCAGCGGTGAGCTCGTGCAGGTGCCAGGCCGCATCCGCCTTGGGCCGCAGCACCTTGTCGAACTGTTCCGGGGTGAGCGTCCCAACCAGGCCGCTGTCGACGACCGCCGCAGCGTGCACGACCGCAGTCAGAGGATGAGCCGCGGCCACGCCCGCCAGCAGACCGGCCAGCGCCACACGGTCCGAAACGTCGCACGCGACGATCGTGACCTCGGCACCCGCCTCGACCAGCTGCCCGCGCAACTCCTCCGCCCCCGGAGCCCCCGCCCCGCGCCTGCTGGTCAACAGCACGTGCCGCACACCGTGCTCCACCACCAGGTGACGGGCGACCAGCGCACCCAGACCACTGGTACCACCCGTGATCAGAACCGTGCCCTCACCATCCCACGGCGAAGGCTCGGATCCGGCCGGGACCGAGGTGAAGCGGGGTACCGCGAAGTGCCCGCCGTGCACCGCTGCCTCGGGCTCGCCCGTCGCGGCGACGGCCGTCAAGACGTCGAGGGAGGATGCGGTCCCGTCGGTGTCGAGAAGGCCGAAACGCCCTTGGTTCTCGGCCTCGGCGGCTCGGATCAGACCCCACACCGGTGCCTGGGCCAGATCGAGGGTGTCCTCGACGCGGGCCGCGACGGCGTAGCGGGTCACCACGACCAGCCGAGAGTCGGCGAACCGTTCGTCGGCGAGCCAGGCCCGTACAGTCTCCAGGACCGTGAGCGAGACGTCGCGGACCGCGTCCACCGCGGTGGCGGCGTCCGTCGCTGCCGGGGAGACCGGGTACAGCACGACGTCGGGAACCGGCGCACCTGCCTCGACCGCGGCTGCGAGCGCAGCGAGGTCGGAGAACTCCGGTACGGCGCCGAGAAGTTGGGGCAGTCCCGCGAGGCGGGCGACGACCGAGGTGACGGTCTCGGGCAGCGGAAGCGCGTTCCAGCCGATGTGGAACAGGGAGTTGGACTGTCCGCCGCGAGCAGCTTCCAGCTGTTCGGCGGTGACCGGGCGGGAGACCAGTTGTTCGACGGTCGCCACCGGTGCTCCGGTGGCATCGGCAACCCACAGGGCCGACAGCTCGTCGCCCCGTATACGGCGCAGCAGGACACGCAGGTCGGTGGCACCGACTGCATGGAGTGTTACTCCGTTCCAGGAGAACGGCAGGAGAGTATCGCCAACCGCCTCTCCCTGTGCGTCCAGCAGGTCGGCGTGCATCGCGGCGTCGAGGAGGGCGGGGTGCAGCCCGAAGCGGGCCGCGTCGGCGTGCGCCTGATCCGGGAGCACGACCTCGGCGTAAACGTCCTCGCCCTTGCGCCAAGCGGCCTCGAGCCCCTGGAAGACCGGTCCGTACCCGTATCCGCGACCAGTCAGCCGCTCATAGAAGCCCTCGACCCGTACTGGGGTGGCTCCGGCGGGCGGCCACTGCCGCAGATCGAAGCCTGGCTCTGCGGTTGCACCGGTCAGCGAACCCGCGGCGTGGCGGGTCCAATCACCCTCGGCACCCTCGGCGCGAGAGTGGATGCTCACGGGGCGGCTTCCACTCGCGTCGGGATCGCCGACGACGACCTGGATCACCACGGCGCCGCGTTCGGGCAGCGCCAGTGGCGCCTGGAGCGTCAGCTCCTCCAGCCGACCGCAACCGACCTCGTCACCGGCCCGGATCGCGAGCTCGACGAAGCCGGTGCCGGGCAGCAGGACGGTGCCGAGCACGTCGTGGTCGGCGACCCACGGCGAAGTGTCCATGGACAGTCGGCCGGTCAGTACGACCCCGTCCGACTCCGGCGACACCACGACCGCGCTGAGCACCGGATGGTCGACCGGAGTGAGACCTGCGGATCCGACGTCGCCGGCCGTGGAGACAAGTGGGTCCAGCCAGTAGCGCAGCCGCTGGAACGCGTAGGTCGGTAGGTCGAGGTGTGCGGTGGTTCGGTCGCCGAAGTACGCGTCCCAGTCCACGCCCAGGCCGGCGACGTGCAGCTTGGCCAGTGCGGAGACCAGCTCACGCTCTTCGGGACGATCGCGGCGGAGGACAGGGACAAAGGTGCCCTCAGCCGACTCCTGGCCCATCGCCG
>NZ_JBHXRA010000041.1:0-4783 GCF_042717045.1 Nocardia sp. NPDC058633 | reverse complement strand
GGGGGGGGGGGGGGGGGGGGGGGGTTCTGGGGCGGGGGCCCTCCCAGATCTCGTCCCCGCCCCGGGGCCCCCCCGGCCGGCCCCTCGGGGCCGCGACTCGAGCGCGCCAGCGCTCCAACAAACACAGCCCTGCCTGGGACTACCGATCACCAAATCCCAGCCCACAAGAAAGCCCCAGCACTCACCAGAGCGCCAGGGCCTTCTCGGACAGAACTCAGGCGGGAACCCGAATGATCAGCGCATCACCCTGACCGCCACCACCACACAGCGCGGCAGCACCCACGCCACCACCGCGACGCTTCAGCTCCAGCGCCAGGTGCAGCAAGATGCGCGCCCCGGACATGCCGAGCGGGTGTCCGATGGCGATGGCGCCACCGTTGACATTGACCTTCTCCGGGTCGAAGCCGAGCTTGCGGGTCGAGGACACACCGACCGCCGCGAACGCCTCGTTGATCTCGATCAGGTCCAGCTCGGCGGGCGTGATGCCCTCCTTCGCGCAGGCGGCGAGAATCGCGTTGGCCGGCTGGTCCTGCAGCGTCGAGTCCGGCCCGGCCACCTGGCCCGCGGCACCGATCTCAGCGATCCACTCGAGCCCCAGCTCTTCGGCCTTGGCCTTGCTCATCACGATCACCGCGGCCGCGCCGTCGGAGATCTGCGAGGCGGTCCCCGCGGTGACGGTGCCGTCCTTGCGGAAAGCCGGACGCAGCTTGCCCAGCGATTCCACGGTGGTATCGGCGCGAATGCCCTCGTCCTCGGTCACGTAGACCGGGTCGCCCTTGCGCTGCGGCACCGCGACCGGCACGACCTCGTCTTCGAACAGCCCGTTCTTCCACGCGGCGGCAGCGCGCTGGTGCGAGGCCGCGGCCAGCGCGTCCTGCTCCTCGCGGCTCACCTTGTCCAGGTCGTTGCGATCCTCGGTGAGCAGGCCCATGGCCTGGTCGGTGATCACGTCGTGCAGGCCGTCGTAGGCCATGTGGTCGACGAGGGTGGTGTCGCCGTATTTGAAGCCCTCGCGGCTCTTGGGCAGCAGGTGCGGGGTCTGGCTCATCGACTCCATGCCACCGGCGACCACGATCTCGTGCTCACCGGCGCGGATCAGCTGGTCGGCCAACGCGATCGCGTTGATGCCCGACAGACAGACCTTGTTGATCAGGATCGAGGGCACATCCATCGGGATACCCGCGGCGATGGCGGCCTGACGCGCGGGCAGCTGCCCCGCACCGGCCTGCAGCACCTGACCGAGGATCACGTAGTCGACCTGCTCGGGCGCGACGCCGCCCTTCTCGAGCGCGGCCTTGATCGCCACACCGGCCAGATCCGAGGCTTTGAAGCCCTTCAGACCGCCCAGCAGCCGACCGACCGGGGTACGCGCACCGGACACGATGACAGAAGTGGTCACGAAAGCCTCGCATTCATTGAGTCGATCCTCACCGGA
The DNA here is from genome assembly GCF_042717045.1 of Nocardia sp. NPDC058633. Taxonomy (NCBI): domain Bacteria; kingdom Bacillati; phylum Actinomycetota; class Actinomycetes; order Mycobacteriales; family Nocardiaceae; genus Nocardia; species Nocardia sp. NPDC058633. Next base: position 3,348 of record NZ_JBHXRA010000041.1, on the reverse strand, counting down.
CGCACACAGCAGCACCGCGCGCGTACAGGAGTTGGACTCCACGGTAACCGGTATCGGCGCGCGCCCGGCACGCAGGTCCGCGCTAGCTTCGTGGGGTGACCAACGAGAACTTCATCCCCGCCGACTACGTCATCGCCGTCGACCACGTGGGTATCGCCGTGCCCGACCTCGACATCGCCGTGGCCTGGTACACCGACAACCTGGGCATGGTCGAGACCCACCGCGAGGTGAACGAGGCCCAGGGCGTCGTCGAGGCCATGCTGTCGTGCCCCGCCGCCGCCGACCGGGCGACCGCCCTGCAGTTGCTGGCCCCGCTCACCCCCGAGTCGACCATCGCCAAGTTCATCGACCGCAGCGGCCCCGGACTGCAGCAGTTGGCCTACCGGGTCACCGATATCGAGGCGGTTTCGGGATTCCTGCGCGGGCGTGGTGTGCGTTTGCTGTACGAAGCCCCCCGCCACGGAACCGCCGATTCCCGCATCAATTTCATCCATCCGAAGGATGCTGGCGGTGTGCTGGTCGAGCTCGTGGAGCCGAACCCGGATGTTACGCACTAGTACACGGGTACGGTCGGGAAATCTCGGCGAGATCACAATCACGGTCGAGTCTCCATTGGCTCGCTCGAGGCTGTATTTTGTGTGCCATGTCGTCACCTGAGTCCGATCGCAATCGCTTCGTTGCACTGCCCTTCACCGTTGTGCGCAAGGGTTATGCGCAAGACGAGGTGCGCAACTACTTCGACCGCTTCGACGCTGAGCTCCGCGTCACCGCCACCGACCGGGACGCTGCCGCCGCGCAGGCCCGCAATCTCGCCAGTCAGCTGGAAGATGCGCGTGACGAGATCGACGAGCTCCGCAAGGAGGTCGACCGGCTTTCCGTGCCGCCGACCACCGCCGAAGGCATGTCCGACCGTATCTCGCGCATGCTGCGCCTTGCCTCGGACGAAGCGTCCGAGGTCCGCGCGCTGGCGCAGGCCGAGGCCGCCGAGATGGTGTCGATCGCCGAGCAGCAGGCCACCGAGATGCGTGGCAAGTACGAGTCGCTGCTCGCGGAGACCAAGGAGAAGCGCGAGGCGCTCGAGATCGAGTTCGAGCAGACCCTCGCGAACGCGCGCACCGAGTCCGCCAAGATCATCGAGGCCGCCCAGGCCGATGTGGAACGTCTCGGCAAGGAGGCCGAGGCCAAGCGCAAGGCCACCCATCAGGACTTCGAGGCCACCATGAACGATCGGCGCACCAAGCTGACCCGTGCCATGGAGGAGCTCGAGGCCACCAGTCGCGCCGAGGCCGCCCAGCGGATCAAGGACGCGACCGACGAGTCGAACCGCCTCATCAGCTCCGCCACCCAGACCTCCGAGCGCAAGATCGCGCACGCGAAGGAACTGGCCGAGGAGATGCGCGTGCTGCGCGGCCGAGTGCTGGCCCAGCTGCTCGGTATTCGCGGTCAGCTCGATTCCGTGCCCGCCATGCTCGCCGCGGTCAACCGCGAGAGCGAACTGCTCGACGGCACTCCCGAGCGCAAGTCGATCAGCAACAACGGCAACAAGTCGGTGTCGAGCTCGCGCCAGAACAAGGCCATCCCCGAGGTCGCCGACGAGGACATCGTCGATGAGGACCGCGAGAGCGCCGACGTCAACTAACCGACTGTCGGACTCGTCACGACATTCACCAGGAAAACCGAAGGCCGCCTCGAATCATCGAGGCGGCCTTCGGTTTTCGTTGTGTGTTGCGTCACGACCAACGGCGGGTGATGCGGCGCGTGCGCCTGCCGTTCCAGCACCCCTGATGCCAGTGCCTCCGGTCGTCCTCGCCGCCCTCGGCGGCCCAAGCCACGATATGGGCGACACCGACCGCGATCTCGTGATCGCAGCCGGGGCACCGATAGGTCTTCACCGCGCGGGCACCGGGAACCGTTCTTACGATGTAGGTTTCGTCACCCGGACCGTCCTCGGTGCGGCCGTAGACGTCACCGATCGGCGCGGGCCCCGTAGGACGCCCGGTGCGTGGTTTCCGTCGCGGCATCCCACTTCCTCCTAGAAAAGGCGGAAAACGTTGCTCTCCGTGCCACGTAGCTCGTCGTAATCGAGCGTGAGGCAGCGGATCCCACGGTACTCCGCCAGCGTCTTCGCCTGCGGCTTGATCTGCTGCGCCGCGAACACCCCGCTCACCGGGGCCAGCAGCGGGTCGAGATTGAGCAGTTCGAGGTAGCGGGTGAGCTGCTCGACACCGTCGATGTCACCACGTCGCTTGATCTCCACCGCCACCGTGGCGCCGTCGGCGTCGCGGCACAGCAGGTCCACCGGGCCGATCGCGGTCATGTACTCGCGCCGCACCAGGGTGTACCCCTCCCCGAGCTTCGTCACGTGCTCGGCGAGCAGCTCCTGCAGGTGCGCTTCGACGCCGTCCTTCACCAGGCCGGGGTCGACGCCGAGTTCGTGTGAGGAATCGTGCTCGATCTCCTCGATGGTGATCCGCAATTCCTCACCGGCCTTGTTGGTCACCACCCACAGCGCCTTCGCGGTCACCGGCTCCGGCATCTGCCCCTCCCGCAGCGGCCGCACGCCCGCGGGCAATGCGGCGGGCACCGGGTCCGGCACATCTTGTTCCACCAGCCAGCACGGCGGACTCATCCAGTTCAGCGGCTTGTACGAACCGCCGTCGGAGTGCACCAGCACCGACCCGTCGGCCTTGATCAACAACAGCCGACGAGCCATCGGAAGGTGGGCGGTCAGTCGGCCGACATAGTCGACCTGGCAGCGAGCAATGACGAGGCGCACCCAAGCACTGTAGCTGTTCCGACTCTCCGCGACTTTTGCCGGTCGTGGGATGCGAAGCGCTTTGTCGGCGGGGCTGGCGGCGTGATGGTGGCACCGGGCCGGGCGTCCCCGGCGAGTTACCCATGCACTCGCGAAATCAGTTGTCGCGGAACACAAAAGGACCCTCCAACCCAAGTCGGAGGGCCCTTCCATGTTGTCCCATCAGCGCCGATGGCTACTAACGGCCATACTCATCCCGAGCCGAGTTCTGGGTCAGAACGGCTGTCCGGTCAGCAGCCCGAACAGCATGATCGGCAATGCGACAATGCCGAACAATGCCTGGCGGACCGGATCGCCGGCCAAAACGCCTTCACTGAGCCATGCCATTGCATCGGTAGAACCCATGAACATCTCCCTCTTCGAATGGTCGGACATCAGGTGAATCGCGACTACCCGAAGTGACGTTACCCAAGGTCACGATCTGACAGGACGCCCGTGGAACGCAAAAAGGCCCTCCAACCGAAGTTGGAGGGCCTTTCGCAATGATGTTCCGGCAGTGTCCTACTCTCCCACACCCTGTCGAGTGCAGTACC
>NZ_JBHXRA010000040.1:0-6016 GCF_042717045.1 Nocardia sp. NPDC058633 | reverse complement strand
GTCCCCGCACGCAACCGAGACCTGACCTTCGTCTTCTACGACAACGAGGAGGTCGCCGCGGACACGCGCGCGCCAGCGCGCCAACAAACACAGCTCAAACCTGCCTGGGACTACCACTCCTGAGATCCCCCACCCACCTCCCGCAACACCCGCACCGCCCCCCGAACCTGCCCGAGCAAAGGCATCGCGGATATAGGCGCCCCCATCTCCTGCCCCTCATAAGCAGCCAAACCAGCCGCCAGAGCGTGCACCCGAGCCCCGGCCGCAGCAGCCCATCCCGGTTCCCGCCCCGCGGCGAGCAACGCCCCGACAATCCCAGAAAGCACATCCCCCGACCCAGGCGTAGCAGCCCAATCCCCACCAGCGTCATTGACCAACGTCACTTCCCCCGGCGAAGCGATGATCGTCGCCCGCCCCTTGAGCAACACGGTCACACCCCATTCCTCGGCGAGTGCCCGCACCGCCCCCACCCGATCAGCCCCCACCACCCCACCGGTCAACCGAGCGAATTCCCCCGCATGCGGTGTCAACACCGTCGCAGCCGAACGCCCCCGAACCAGCCCCGGTTCCCCGGCCAGGATCGTCAGTCCGTCGGCATCGACGAGCACCGGCAGATCAGTGGCCAACACCTCGGCCAGCCGATCCCGAGCCCCCGAATCAGTACCAGCCCCCGGCCCGATCACCCACGCCTGCACCCGCCCTGTCTCCGAGATCGACGCACTGGCGACAACTTCGGGAAACCTTTCCGACACCGCGGTATCGGACCCCACATACCGAACCATCCCCGAGGTCGCCGCCACTGCCGCGCCCGTGCACAACACTCCCGCCCCCGGATATCGCGCGCTCCCGGCGCAGACCCCGACCACGCCCTGGCTGTATTTGTCATCCGTGGGCCCCGGCACCGGCCATCCAACCCCCACCGCCGAGGGCGCGAGCTGCGCCAATCCCGCTTGGCCCGGACGTAACCCGATCGGCACCAATACAATTCGCCCACACTGCGGCACTGCCAACGCGTGCACCGGCTTGTACGCGCCGAACGCGACCGTCACCGCCGCTGTCACCGCGGGCCCCTCCACCGCCCCCGTATTCGGATCGACCCCACTGGGCAGATCTACGGAGATGATCGGAACATTCAGGGCAGCAACCATTTCCGCTGCCTCAGGCCGCAACGGGCCCCGCCCGGAAATCCCCACGATCCCATCGATCGCCAGATCAACCGAGTCGAGGCGATCAACCACCCGACCGCCACTCGCCCGCAGGGCAGCGAGTCCTTCCCTGTGCGCCCGTGCAGGATTCAACAGCACGGCGGACACGCGAACCCCGCGCCGCCGCAGAAACACCCCCGCCCACAACGCATCCCCACCGTTGTCCCCGGACCCCACAAGCAAACCCACCGCCCGCCCGGACACTCCCCCGGTCCGCGAACGCAATTCGTCGATCACCACCCCCGCCAGCCCGAATGCCGCCCGTCGCATCGGCATTCCCGCAGGCACCCGGGTGAACAGCTCGGCTTCCGCCGCCCGAACCTCGTCGACGGTGTAGTAGCCACGCCGATCCGACATAATCGCCTCCCAGCTGCCCGAACGGGCCGCCGACCGGCCCAGGATCGCTCGCAGACTACGCTGCACACCCATGTCGATGGTTCGTCCCCGCGCCGCATCCGCCCGGTTTGTCGCCGGAATCGTCGTGGCCGCCGCCCTGTTCTCCGCCGGCTGTTCCGGCGACTCGGGAAACGCCGCCACCACCACAACCCGCAAACCCCGCCCGGTCACCACCACGACCGCCCCCCAGGAGCACGCACCGACCGACCTCACGGTCGAGGTCGGCAGCATGAAGTACGCCCCCGCCGATGCCACCGTCAAGGTCGGCGAGACCGTCACCTGGAAGTTCTCCGACAAGGTCCCGCACAACGTGCAGGGCATCGGCGACAAGGCGATGGGCCTCAACAGCCCCATCATCGACAAGGGCGAATGGTCCTACACCTTCACCCAGCCCGGCACCTACCGCTATATGTGCACCCTGCATCCGGACATGCGCGGATCCATTACTGTTTCGTAGGAGCGCTGGCGCGCTCGAGTTCGCGGCCCCTTGTGTCCCGTCGCTACGCGGCGGGACCCTCCTCGAGGTCGGGTCGTGCGGGGCTGGGTCGAGCGCTATTCGACGGTGACCGACTTGGCCAGGTTGCGGGGCTTGTCCACGTCGTAGCCGAGCGTCTGCGCGACTTCGGCGGCGAAGATCTGCAACGGCACCGTGGACAGCAACGGCTGGTACAGCGTCGGCGCCGCCGGGATCTCGATCAGGTCGTCGGCGAACGGGCGCACCGTGTCGTCGCCTTCTTCGGCGATCACGATCGTGCGGGCCCCGCGCGCCTGGATCTCACGAATGTTGCTGAGCAGCTTGGAATGCAGCACCGCCCGCCCCTTCGGCGACGGCATCACCACGATCACCGGCAGACCCTCTTCGATCAGCGCGATCGGCCCGTGCTTGAGCTCGCCCGCGGCGAACCCCTCAGCGTGCATGTAGGCCAGTTCCTTCAGCTTGAGCGCACCCTCGAGGGCCACCGGGTAGCCCACGTGGCGTCCGAGGAACAGCACCGTCGGCACATGTGCCAGCTCGCGCGCGATGGCCCGCACCTGCGGCGCGGTCTCGAGCACCCGCGAGATCAGCTTCGGCATCGACTCCAGTTCGGCGAACTCGCGGGCGACCTCGTCGGGGTACTTGGTCCCGCGCGCCTGCGCCAGCGCCAGGCCAACCAGGTAATTGGCGGCCACCTGCGCGAGGAATGCCTTCGTCGACGCGACACCGATCTCGGGGCCGGTCCGCGTGTAGATCACCGCGTCGGACTCGCGGGGGATCTGGGCCCCGTTGGTGTTGCAGATGGCCAGCACCCGCGCCTTCTGCTCCTTGGCGTGGCGCACCGCTTCGAGGGTGTCCGCGGTTTCGCCGGACTGCGAGATCGCCACCACCAGCGTCGACCGGTCGAGAACCGGGTCGCGATAGCGGAACTCGCTGGCCAGTTCCACCTCCACCGGCACCCGGGTCCAGTGCTCGATCGCGTACTTGGCCAACAGTCCCGCGTGATACGAACTGCCACACGCGACGACGAACACCTTGTCGAATTCGCGCAGCTCCTGATCGGCGAGGCGCTGCTCGTCGAGAACGATCCGGCCGCCGTTCTCGTCGACGACGAAGTGCCCCATCAGGGTGTCGGCGACGGCGGTCGGCTGCTCTTCGATCTCCTTGAGCATGAAGTAGTCGTGGCCGCCCTTCTCAGCGGCGGCGAGGTCCCAGTCGATGGTGAACGGCCGGCTGACCACACCGTCGGTGTTGCCCGCGAAGTCGGTGACGCTGTAGCCGTCCTTCGTGATCACCACGGCTTGGTCCTGACCGAGCTCGACCGCCTCGCGGGTGTGCTCGATGAACGCGGTGACATCGGAGGCGATGAACATCTCGCCCTCGCCGACCCCGACGACCAACGGCGTCGACCGACGCGCCGCGACGATCGTGTCGGGATGATCGGCGTGGGTGAACACCAACGTGAACGCACCCTCCAGCCGCTGCAGCACGGCCAGCGCGCTGGCGGTGAAGTCACCGGCGGTGGGACCGTCGGCGTAGGCGCGCGACACCAGATGCACCGCGACCTCGGTATCGGTATCGCTGAGCAGCTCCACGCCCGCGTCCTCTAGCTCGCGGCGCAGCGGGGCGAAGTTCTCGATGATGCCGTTGTGGACGACGGCGAGCTTGCCGGACACGTCGCGGTGCGGGTGCGCGTTGCGGTCGGTCGGCGCGCCGTGGGTGGCCCAGCGGGTGTGTCCCATGCCGGTCGCCCCGGCGAACCGATCGGCGCCCGCCTCGTCCAGCTCGGCTTCCAGATTCGCCAGCCGCCCGGCCTTGCGCTCGACCGCGATCGCACCGTTTCCGTCGAGGATCGCGACCCCCGACGAGTCGTAACCGCGGTACTCCATGCGTCGCAGCGCGTCGACGACAACGCCGAGCGCATCCCGGTATCCGACGTAGCCCACGATTCCGCACATGGTCCCCCACCCTACTGATCGGATACTCTTCTCGCCGTGTCGGTGTCTGCAAAATCGCTCCTGAGCACCCTGTCCATCCGCGGCCCCCACCGGGTGCTGCGCGGCAACTTAGGGATCGCAGGTCAGCCGGGTGTGGTGTACACACCCGAGTCCGGGCTGAACCTGCCCGCTGTCGCGTTCGCGCACGGCTGGCTGACCAGCGCCGAGAACTACAACAGCCTGCTCGAGCACATCGCGTCGTGGGGTTTCGTGGTCGCCGCGCCCGACACCGAACGCGGCCCGATTCCGTCACATCTGGATCTGGGCACCGACTTGCTCACCACGCTCGACATCGTCAGCAAGGTCCGTCTCGGTGACGGCACCATCAGCGTGCACCCCGACCGCCTCGCCCTCGCCGGTCACGGCATGGGCGCCGGCGCCGCCGTGATCGCCGCGGCGCAACGCCGGGTGGCCGCCGTAGTAGGACTCTTCCCCGCACCCACCTCCCCCGCCGCGGAGAACATCGCCCCCGACATCGACACGCCCGGCCTGATCCTGACCGGCGACGACCTCGACTCGGTCAGCTCCAACGCCCGCGCCCTCGCCGCCGCCTGGTCGGGCACGTCGATCCTGCGCACCATCGACGGCGCCTCCCACAACGGCATCATCGAAGGCCGCCGCCTCTTCGCCGCCCTCGGCGCAGGCCGCTACGAACACAAAACCGACAAAGCCACCCGAGCCCTGGTCACCGGATACCTCCTCGCCACGGTCCTCGCCGACAAGAAGTACGCGGTCTTCGCCGACTCGGAAGCCGAGATCCCGCACACGAAGGTCGTCGACCCGCACGCCGAGGTCGAGGTCGAAGCGCCGAAGTTGTCCATCGGCACGATCGCCAAACTGATCCGGGGATAGTGCTCATCCGGCCACCCGCAGGGTCTGCTTGCGGGTGGCCGGATGAGCAGGCGTCGCGTTACGGACTCAGACCAACCAGCTCTTGCGACGGTAGTAGTCCCCTTCGGGGTCGTCGTCATCCACTGGGGCAGCGCGGTCGTTGGCCCGTCGAGCGGCGATAGATCGTGCGATGGCTTCGCGTTGCTCTCTGGCCGCAGCCTCCTGACGCTCGCGTTCCTCCGCTTCGAGCCGCTCTCGCTCCTCGGCTTCCGCGGCCTCGCGTGCCCTGACCGCGTGCATCTCGGCCAGTATCTCGTGACCGTTGTTGTGAACGGCGAGGCTGCTGCGCTTCTCGTCGTACTCGTCGTCCAGAATCTGCACCCGACGAAGGAACTCGTAGGCACCTTCGTCGATCCGCGATCGACTCATGACGAAACCCTCTCAGATCGTTGATTCACAGCGGCCCAGCCTCGGCCAGGACCGCACCCGTGTCACCCGGATCCGGTTGGCTGCCGACCGGGTACTGCTCCGCCCAGTGTTCGCCGTCGGGCTCGTCGTCAGCGCTCGGACCGGCGCCGGTCCCCGACATACTCTCGGCGGCATAGCCTTTGGCGTTGAGAGACCCTGTCGGGTTGGGTGTCGCTTCCGACGAGGTCCCCGCATCCGTATCCTCGAGATCGGTCGGCCCCTGGCCCGTGCCGGTCTCCGGTGTGCCCGAGCCGATTTCGCCGCTGGACTGGTCGTCGCTGATCACCGGTATCCCGTTCGCATCGAGCGTCAGGCCGTACTCGTGCGAGTTACCGGCCGAGTCGGTAGTGCTCACGGTCAGTTGGCCGTTCGCGTCCGTCCCCACACTGACCTGCGTTCCGTTCAGATCGAACGTCGCACCACCGGATATCAAGCCGTTCAATTGGCTCGAAATCGACGCGAATCCCTCTTGGATCGAGGTGCTGAGCGAGGTGAAGCCGGAACTGATCGTCTCCGCCGTGGTCGTGACGAGCGATTCCAGTTCGCTGACCGATGACACCAGCGAAGTGAGGCCCGTCATCACTTCGCTGACCGTATCGGTGATTTCGCTGATCGTGTCGGCGATGTCTTCGTCATCGTCGGTG
>NZ_JBHXRA010000039.1:0-11379 GCF_042717045.1 Nocardia sp. NPDC058633 | reverse complement strand
TGCTTGCTCCTTCGTCGCCTACGCAACGGCGGCTGACCGGCGACCCGGCCGCGGACCGCCCACTTCGTGGCCGATCCCTCCTCGGGGTCGGGATGTGTGGGCTGGGAGTGCGGTCATGGCGGAGCTCGGTGTGGCCGGGTTGGTGCACGGGCCCGACCACACCGGGTGTTCGACCTATTGCGCGGCGCGGTTCACGGCCGAGACGACCGCGCGCAGCGAGGCGGTCGTGATCGAGGTGGCGATGCCGACGCCCCACACGACCTTGTCACCGATCGCGACCTCGACGTAGGCGGCGGCCTGCGCGTCGTCGCCGGCGGACATCGCGTGTTCGCTGTAATCGAGCACGCGCACGTCGAAGCCGACGGTCGCGATCGCGTCGACGAACGCGGCGAGCGGGCCGTTGCCGGAGCCGCTGATCTCCTGCTCGACTCCCTCGACCTTCACGGTCGCCACGATCGAGTCGACGCCGCCGTCGGTCTCGGCGGCGGTGACCTTCTGCTTGATCCGCTCGAGCGGCAGGAGCGGGTTCAGGTACTCGGTGGCGAAGACGTCCCACATCTCCTTGGGCGTCACCTCGCCGCCCTCACCGTCGGTGATCGCCTGGATCGCCTGCGAGAACTCGATCTGCAGACGACGCGGCAGCACCAGCCCGTGATCGGTCTTCATGATGTAGGCCACGCCGCCCTTGCCGGACTGCGAGTTCACCCGGATGACGGCCTCGTAGGTGCGGCCGACGTCCTTCGGGTCGATCGGCAGGTACGGGACCTCCCAGACGATGTCGGACACGTCGGCGCCCTGCGCGTCGGCGGCGGCCTTCATCGCGTCCAGGCCCTTGTTGATGGCGTCCTGGTGACTGCCGGAGAACGCGGTGTAGACCAGGTCGCCGCCGTAGGGGTGGCGTTCGGCGACGGCCAGCTGGTTGCAGTACTCCACCGTGCGACGGACCTCGTCGATATCGGAGAAGTTGATCTGCGGGTCGATCCCGCGCGAGAACATGTTCATGCCCAGGGTCACCAGGCAGACATTGCCGGTGCGCTCACCGTTGCCGAACAGGCAGCCCTCGATGCGGTCGGCACCGGCCTGGTAGCCCAGCTCGGCCGCCGCGACGGCGGTGCCACGGTCGTTGTGCGGGTGCAGCGACAGCACGATCGAATCGCGGCGGGCCAGGTGGCGGTGCATCCACTCGATCGAGTCGGCGTACACGTTCGGCGTGGCCATCTCGACGGTCGCGGGCAGGTTGATGATCAGCGGCTTCTCGGGAGTCGGCGCGATGATCGCGGAGACCGCGTCGCAGACCTCACGGGCGTAATCCAGCTCGGTGCCGGTGTAGGACTCCGGGCTGTACTCGTAGCGCCACTCGGTGTCGGGGTAGCGCTTCTCGATCTCCAGGCACAGCGTCGCGGCATCGGTGGCGATCTTCTTCACCGCGTCGCGCTCGGCGCGGAACACCACGCGGCGCTGCAGGATCGAGGTGGAGTTGTAGAAGTGCACGATCACGTTCGGTGCGCCCGCGCAGGCCTCGAAGGTGCGCTCGATCAGCTCGGGGCGGCACTGGGTGAGCACCTGGATGGTGACGTCGGCGGGGACAGCACCGTCTTCGATGATCTCGCGGACGAAATCGAAATCGGTCTGGCTCGCGGCCGGGAAACCGACCTCGATCTCCTTGTAGCCCATCCGCACCAGCAGGTCGAACATGCGGCGCTTGCGGGCCGGGCTCATCGGGTCGATGAGGGCCTGGTTGCCGTCACGCAGGTCGACGGCACACCACGCGGGCGCGCGATCGATGATCTTGTCCGGCCAGGTGCGGTCGGGCACCGTGATCGGCTCGACCTCTTCGGCGAAGGGGCGATACCGGAACGACGGCATCGAGGAGTTCTTCTGGGTGTTCCAGGCGGGCTGGTCGGCCGGTGCGGGTTTGCCGGGGGCCGAAATGGTGCGCGATGCGGATACGAATGCGTCAGCCGAGGACATGCAAGTTTCTCCGTGGGTGTGATGGATTCCCTGAATGGGAGCGGGTCGACCGGCGCGTTGGAACCCCGCGACGGGAGCCGGTCCGTATCAGGACCCGTCGCGGCGGCCGAGAAGAAGAGCCCGCTGCAGCATGATCCTGCGAGCTTACCGCGTACCCGAGCCCGCTTGTAGTCGGCCTGGGCAAATCGGTGAATCAAGTCCATTGTCCGGCGCTCACCGGTTGACCAGTACGGTTTCCCCGAGAACGCACGCTTGTACGGACCCGCGCGTCCGACGAGACGTACCGAAGGAATTCGAATGACTTGGTTGCAGCAGGTGGCCATCTTCGCCGCGGGTATCGCGGCGGGAGGCATCAATACGATCGTCGGATCGGGCACGCTCATCACCTTCCCCGCACTGCTCGCGTTCGGGTTGCCGCCGGTGACGGCGAATGTGTCGAACACGATCGGACTCGTTCCCGGATCGGTGAGCGGGGTGGTCGGGTATCGGCGCGAACTGCGGGGACAGCGGTCGCGACTGTTGCGGTTGGGCACCGCGTCGCTGCTCGGCGGCATCACCGGCGCGATCCTGCTGCTGACGATGCCGAAGGAGGCGTTCAAGGCCATCGTCCCCGTCCTCATCATCGCGGCGCTGATCCTCGTTGTCGTCCAGCCACGGCTGGCCGCGTGGGTGAAGAAGCGCCGGGAGGGCGGCGACACGGCGGCCCCGGAACACGGTGGCCCGATCCTGCTGGTCGCGGTGTTCGCCACCGGCATCTACGGCGGGTATTTCGGAGCGGCGCAGGGAGTGCTGCTGATCGGTCTGCTCGGGGTGTTCGTACACGACGACATCCAGCGCCTCAACGGTGTGAAGAACGTCCTCGCCCTGATCGTGAACGGGGTGTCGGCGCTGATCTTCATCGTGATCGCCGAGGTGGATTGGCAGGTGGTCGCGCTGATCGCGGTCGGCTCGATCATCGGCGGGCAGTTGGGCGCGAAGGTGGGCCGGAAATTGCCGCCGAATGTGCTGCGAGGGGTGATCGTGGTGGTCGGCACGATCGCGGTGGTACGCCTGCTCACCAGCTGAGTTCGCGCCTGCCGTCACGGCCACGTCGTGAGATGCGACAAATGTCGGTGCTACCGGGCGATTAGTCGTGTTTGCGGGGTATTCTTCGCGTCGGCCATGCGTGATGAGGGAGGTGGCCTGGTGCACAGACGTGCCTTTTTCAAGGCGGCGGGACTGGCGGCGGTCGCCGGTGCCGTGGGAACGACGCTGACGAGCGCGCCCGCTTCGGCGGATCCGCGCGAGGCGATGTTCCAGTCCTGGGTACCGGAGATCTTCGCGCCGATCCCCGACGCGCCCGCGCACACCCCCGCCATCGTGATCGGCTCCGGTTTCGGCGCCGCCGTGACCGCGCTGCGCCTGGCCGAGGCCGGAATCGCCAATACCGTGCTCGAGCGTGGGTCGCACTGGCCCAACGACCCATGGCGGGAGATCTTCACCGGCGACGACCTGCCCGACGGTCGTGGGTTCTGGCATCGCACCAGCTTCACCGGTGTCACCAAGGTGCCGATGAGTTTCAGCGCGTTCGGCGGGGTGCTGGACGTGACCGAGTATCCCGGTATCGATGTGTGGCGGGCCGCCGCGGTGGGTGGCGGATCGGTGATCTTCACCGGGGCGATGGTGGCGCCCGAGCGCAGGCTGTTCGACCAGGTCTTCGGTGGCGTCGTCGACTACGGCGAGCTGGAACGCGTGTATTTCCCCCGGGTGCGCCAGATGCTGCGCCTGGACACGATGCCCGCCGACATCTACCAGTCCTCGCCGTTCGCGCACTCGCGCGCCTGGGACGACCAGGTGCGTGCGGCCGGCTATCAGCCGCTGCCCAACGATTCGATCTTCACCTGGGATGTGCTGCGCAGCGAGCTGGCGGGCACCTCGCGTGCCTCGGCCACCTCGGCCCGCTCCAACCTCGGCAACTCCAACGGCGCGAAATTCGATCTGAACCAGAACTACCTGCGCTACGCCCGCGCCACCGGCAGGTCCCAGGTGTTCGCCGGCCATCGCGTGGACGCCATCGCGCAGGAGGCGAGCGGCAAGTTCGTGGTCGCCGTGTCGAAGCTGGCCCCGACCGGTCAGGTGCTGAGCACCCGCAACCTCACCTGCGACAAACTGTTCCTCGGCGCCGGCTCCGTCGGCACCTCCGAGCTGCTGGTCCGCGCCCAGGCCACCGGCGCCCTGCCCAACCTCAACGAGCACATCGGCGCCGGCTTCGGCACCAACGGTGACGTGGTGCTGGCCCGCGGCGCGAGCTCTCTCGCAGGCCACGGCCAAGGCGTGCCGAGCGCCAGCCGGATCCACGACGAATCCAGCGTGCCGCTCACCCTGGAGAACTGGTACATCCCCGGCATCCCGTTCGAGACCGGCGCGCTGGCCTCGCTCGGCATGGTCCTCGACCCGACCCGCGCCCGATTCGGATACGACGCGGCGACGGGCGGCGTCGGCCTGAACTGGTCGGCGAGCACCCAGAACGCGGTCGCCGGGGCGGCCCGCGCGGTCGACCACCGGATCGCCGAACGCGCCGGAGCAGTCGCCGAATACGGTGCGCTCGGCTACGACGCCAACGCCCAGTTCACCGCGCACCCGCTCGGCGGCGCGGTTCTCGGCAAGGCCACCGACGCCTTCGGACGCGTCCACGGACACCCCGGCCTCTACGTGATGGACGGTGCCGCGATCCCCGGCAGCACCGCGACGGTCAACCCGTCGCTGACCATCACCGCACTGGCGGAACGCAATATCGAGGCCGTCCTACGCGGCTGAACACGCCACCGACCGGCGTTCGCAACTCCCCTCGCGGCACCGGTCGACCAATTAGCGTGGGCTGGGATGTCCAGGCCGACCTACGCGGCGCCGACCGCCAGATATTCAGGAGCAACAGTGGCTTCACCGGGGATCGAGCGGGTCGAGGCCCTGCCGGACGTGCGCTCGAAAACGCCGACGCTGCGCACCGACATCGTCATGCTGATCCTCGCGATCATCTCGGTGGTACTGGTCGTGTGGATCACCTTCTTCGACGTCAGCGGCTCGACCTATCACACGATCGTCATCGTCGACACGTCGATCTGCGCGATCTTCGCGGTCGAGTTCGGGTGGCGCTGGCGGCGGGCGGGCTGGCCGTGGTCGTTCCCGTTCATCTACTGGTACGAAGTCCTCGGCATGATCCCGGTGACCAGCCCGCTGTTCCGCGGATTCCGGCTGCTGCGCATCGTGGTGATCCTGATCCGCCTCGGCCGGGTCGCCGATCGGGCGCTGGGGGAGCGGGTCACCGCGACCATCGTCAACCGGTTCGTCGGCACGATCGTCGACGTGATCAAGCGCCCGATGACGATCGCGATCCTCGACGAGGTCTCCAAGGTCCTGCGCGCCGGCCACTACACCCAGAACATCGCCGCCGCGCTGGAGGAGAACCACGCCGAGGTCGACCAGCTGATCATGGACCTGATCAAGAACGACCCACAGACCGGCAAGCTGCGCTACGTGCCGTTCCACGACGACATCATCCGGCTGGTCGCCGACACGGTCTACCGCATGCTGCGTCAGCTGCTCGACGACCCGCGCACCGACGAACTCGTCGCCGACATGCTGCGCGAGAACCTCGACCAGATCAACGACGCGGTGCGCGCCGGGGTGAAAGTCCCGCCCTCACACCGTGGGGCGACGCCCGCCGAGCACGGCGTGCGCCACCACGTCGGTCAGATCAAGCGTGTCTGATCTGGTCACGCGGCTGGGCGAATCGCAGGGTCTCGAAGATCACCAGCGCGGCCAGCAGCGCGCACAGCAGGGTGAGCGAGGCGAGCGCGGGCAGGTGCGCGGCGAACGGGATGAGCGCGAACAGCAACACGGCCACCGCGAGACGTTCGGCCGACAGTGACTTGGTCGCGTAGAACTTCGCGAAGGTGATGCCGAGCAGGAACAGCGCGGGGCCTCCGTAGAGCGCGCCGAGCGGGATGCCGTACAGCGGGTCGGTGAGCGTGTGATGCGACGAGTCGCCGACGTAGTACAGCACCTTCTTCAATCCGAGCGAGAGCCCGATGATGCCGACGATCATCGGAAAATGCCCGTACATGTAGGTGTTCTGGGCGATCTTGATCTGCCGCGCGTCCTTGGCGTGGGCGAACGCGTGCTCGATCGAGATCGCGGCGACATCGAAGTACAGCCACCACAGCAGACCCGAGACGGCCAAGCCGAGCATGGAACCGACCGCGATCGGCCACGAGATGGGCAACCCGGCCACACCGATGCCGATCGAGACAATGGATTCGCCCAGCGCCACGATGATGATGAGTCCGTAGCGTTCGGAGTAGTGCTTGGCCGAGTTGAGCCGCCAGTCGGTGCCCGCCGCCCAGGTCCACAGCATGTCCCCGACGATCGCGGCGAGCCACAGCAGGATCTGGGTGAGGCCGGTCGTCATCGCGGCGACGACCAGCAGCGTGGTGCCGACGGTGATCGAGCCGAGCGCCCAGCGCAGCAATTGATTGCGCAGCTGCGAATCCCCCGCGCTGATCGTCCAGAACACCGTGACGTGCACCAGTCGCACGATCAGATAGGCCACCGCGAAGACCAGCGGACCGAACCAACCACCGGGTAGATCGGTGAAGGCCTCGGGAATGGTGAGCGCGGCCAGGAACGCGCCGCCCATCGCGACGAACATCGCGACCCGCGTGATGCCCTCGTCGGCCCGCACCACATTGCCCAGCCACGAATACGCGATCCACAGCCACCACATCAGGGCCAATACCAGTGTCGCCCGGAGCATGTTCGCCGCGGTCGCCTCGTCGGCGGCCAGCGCGGTGACCATCGTGAACGCGAAGACGATCACCAGGTCGAAGTACAGCTCGAGCTGGGTCACCGAGTTGTCCTCGGACACAGGCTGGAACCGGGCCCGTCGATTTCCGATCATGCGGCTATCGTCGCACCCCCGGCCACGATTCGCGCGCGGCGTGGGGTCAGCCGACCGCGTAGCCCCCGACCTCGGGGTACCGCTCGGCGAAGTCGATGAAGTTCGCGACCGTCTCGTCGTGCAGCTTGCGCAGCGAGCGGTTGAAAAGGATGCCCGGGATAGGGAGTGGAAGGGAGAGTTCCACGTGGTAGTCGACCTCGGTGCCCTCGGGGGTGTCGACCAGCTCTATCCAGCCGCCGCCCTTGGAACCACGACTGCTGTCGACGACGCGCCATGACGACCGGTAGGGCTCCCAGGAGTATTCGAGCACCTGGGCATCGGAGTTACCCATGAAGTGGGCGGTGGCGAAGACTCGTCGTGGCCTGCCCTCTGCGTCGCGTGGACCGACCCGGACATCGCTGAGCGAGGTCGACCACTCCGACATCAGGTCGACGGCCAGTAGTGCGTCCATCACTTGGTCGATCTCGGCGTCAACGGTGAATCGGATGTCGATCTTCGAGCGCATCTTTGTCTATCCTCCGAACCCCCGCAGCTTTCGCGCCCGATTGTGCACAGTCGTACTAGTGATCGTCAACACGTCTATGGTCTGGACAAATGACCGGGTCAGCTGCTTATCACACGTTCGACGGCCGTTTCGATCAGTGCCATGCTCTGTTGCTCGGTGAAGATGGCGGGCAGGGTGAGGTGTTCGACGATGAGCCAGTTGAGCGCCAGATAGAGCAGCAGTACCGACTCCGCGTCGCCGGGCAGGCCGGATGCCAGATGGTTGCGCACGTTGAAATCGAGGTCGGCGCGCACGCGTTCGGTGAGCACTTCGCGAAGTTCCGGGCGCCGGGTGGCCTCGAGGCGAAGTTCCAGTAGCGCGAGGTAGGCCTTGCGATGCGATTCGAGGCGGCCGACCACCTCTTTCATCAGGGCGGTGATGTTGGCGATGTCCTTCGGGCCGTCGCTGACCAGAGCCATCGTCTCCTCGCTCGGCTGCACCACCTCATAGAAGCGGACGCCCGCCTGGGTGAGCAGTTCGTCGCGATTGGCGAAGTAGTTCGACGCCGTGCCCGCGGGGACCCCCGCCTGCTTGTCCACCGCGCGGAAAGTGAGGCCACGAGCCCCTTCGTCTGCCAGGACCTCGATGGCCGCGTCGAGTAGGGCTTGTCGTCGTTCGGGGTTAGTTCGCACTTGACACCACTCCATCCGTAGTACTACGTTGAAACCACTTCAAACAGAGTACAACAACTGAGGCGGTACCCATGCGAAAGCTTGTCTACTACATCGGCGTCTCCCTCGACGGCTACATCGCAGGCCCCGGCGGCGAGGTCGATTTCTATCCGGTCGGCCCCGAATACGCCGCGGACCTCGGCACCGAATTCCCCGAAGCCATCCCCACGCATCTGCGCCCGCACATCGGCATGGACGTAAATACGCCCAACAAGAACTGGGACACCGTGCTGATGGGCCGCGCCACCTACGAACCAGGGCTCGCCGCGGGCGCACCGAGCCCCTTCGCCCACCTGAAGCAGTACGTCTTCTCCCGCTCCCTGCAACAGCAGCATCCCGACGTCGAGATCGTCTCCGGCGACGCGGTGGAATTCGTGCGCGAACTCAAGGGCCAGGACGGTGCCGACATCTGGCTGTGCGGCGGCGGCAGCCTCGCCGGCCAGCTCATCGACGAGATCGACCAGCTGATCGTCAAGAGCTATCCGGTCATCGCGGGCGACGGGGTCTCGGTGTTCGACGGCGTCTTCAAACCGACACGTTTCACCCCTGTCCGGCGCAGGGAATTCGCCACCGGCACGCAGGTCACCTGGTTCGATCGGGGCTGAATCCGGTGGTCAGCCACAGGTGACAAGCCTGTGTCGTTTTCCACAAGCAGGGTAGGTAGCAGCGAAACCGGTGGCCCGAGGCCGGTACTCTTGGTCGCTGATACCAATCTGACACTCGATCGTGAAGGACCTGCTGTGGCTCTCGTAGTTCAGAAGTACGGAGGATCCTCGGTGGCTACCGCCGAGCGGATCCGGCGCGTCGCTGAACGGATCGTGGAGACGAAGAAGCAGGGGCACGACGTAGTAGTCGTGTGCTCGGCCATGGGTGACACCACCGATGAACTCCTCGATCTCGCGGAGCAGGTGGCCCCCGCGCCGCCCGCTCGCGAGATGGACATGCTGCTCACTTCGGGCGAGCGCATCTCGAATGCCTTGGTGGCCATGGCTATTCACACCCTCGGTGCCGAGGCGCGCTCGTTCACCGGTTCGCAGGCCGGCGTGATCACCACCGGCGCGCACGGCAACGCCAAGATCATCGACGTGACGCCGGGCCGCCTGCAGGAAGCGCTCGACGAGGGCCAGATCGTGCTGGTCGCGGGCTTCCAGGGCGTGAGCCAGGACAGCAAAGACGTCACCACGCTGGGCCGCGGTGGTTCCGACACCACCGCCGTAGCTCTGGCCGCGGCGTTGAAGGCCGATGTCTGCGAGATCTACACCGACGTCGACGGCATCTTCTCCGCCGACCCGCGCATCGTGCCCGACGCCCAGAAACTCGACAAGATCTCCTACGAGGAGATGCTCGAGATGGCGGCCTGTGGGTCGAAGGTGCTCATGCTGCGCTGCGTCGAATACGCGCGCCGCTACAACGTTCCCGTTCATGTTCGGTCGTCCTACACCGACAAGATCGGCACCACTGTTTTCGGATCGATGGAGGACATTCCCGTGGAGCAGGCAATCCTGACCGGCGTCGCACACGACCGCAGCGAGGCCAAGGTGACCGTCGTCGCCCTGCCCGACGAGCCGGGCTACGCGGCCAAGGTGTTCCGCGCGGTGGCCGACGCCGAGATCAACATCGACATGGTGCTGCAGAACATCTCCAAGGTCGACACCGGCAAGACCGACATCACCTTCACCTGCCCCAAGACCGACCTGGTCCGCGCCGTGCAGAAGCTCACCGAGCGTCAGGCCGAGATCGGCTTCGCCGAGATCCTCTCCGACGATCACATCGGCAAGGTGTCCCTGGTCGGTGCGGGCATGAAGTCGCACCCCGGCGTCACCGCCACCTTCTGTGAGGCGCTGGCCAACGCCGGCGTCAACATCGATCTGATCTCCACCTCGGAGATCCGGATCTCGGTGCTGGTGCGTGATACGGAACTGGATGAAGCGGTCCAGGTGTTGCACAAGGCATTCGATCTCGGCGGCGAAGAAGCCGCTGTCGTCCACGGCGGAACGGGGCGTTAAGCAATGGGTGTACGTGTAGGTGTTGTCGGTGCGACCGGTCAGGTCGGCACCGTCATGCGCAAGCTGCTCGAAGAGCGCAACTTCCCGGCCGATGAGGTGCGGTTCTTCGCCTCCGCTCGGTCCGCGGGCAAGACGCTGCCGTGGCGCGGCGGTGAGATCGTCGTCGAGGACACCGAGACCGCCGACCCCACAGGTCTCGATATCGCGCTGTTCTCGGCCGGTGCCACCATGTCGCGTGTGCAGGCCCCGCGATTCGCCGCGGCCGGCGTCACCGTGATCGACAATTCCTCGGCCTGGCGCAAGGACCCCGATGTGCCGCTGGTGGTGTCGGAGGTCAACCCCGAGGCCACCCGCAACCTGCCCAAGGGCATCATCGCGAACCCGAACTGCACCACGATGGCCGCGATGCCGGTGCTCAAGCCGCTGCACGATGTGGCCGGGCTGCAGCGCCTGATCGTGTCTTCGTACCAGGCTGTTTCGGGTTCCGGGCTGGCCGGCGTCGAAGAGCTCGCCTCGCAGATCCGCGCGGTGGCCGCCGACGCGGAGAAGCTGGTGCACGACGGTTCGGCCGTGGAGTTCCCCGCGCCGAACAAGTACGTCGCGCCGATCGGTTTCAACGTGATCCCGCTGGCCGGTGCCCTGGTCGACGACGGCTCCTTCGAGACCGACGAAGATCAGAAGCTGCGCAACGAGAGCCGCAAGATCCTGGGCCTGCCCGACCTGCTGGTGAGCGGTACCTGCGTGCGGGTTCCGGTCCTCACCGGACACTCGCTGTCGATCAATGCCGAATTCGCCGAACCGATTTCGGTGCAGCAGGCTCAGGAACTGCTGGCCAAGGCGGCGGGCGTGCGGCTGGTCGACGTGCCGACTCCGTTGGCTGCCGCGGGTCAGGACGATTCGCTCGTCGGGCGGATCCGCCAGGATCCGGGTGTGCCGAGTGGGCGCGGTCTCGCGCTGTTCATCTCGGGTGACAATCTGCGCAAGGGAGCCGCGCTGAACACGATTCAGATCGCGGAAGTTCTGCTCGAGAACCGTTGAGTCGGTAGTCCTGGATGTGGGGCTGAGCCCCGGGGTTCGGTAGTGCTGGATCCCGGGGTTCGGTTGTGCTGGATGTATGGCAAAGCCCCGGCGTTTGGTAGTCCCAGGCAGGTTTGAGGCTGTGTTTTTGGCGCGCTGGCGCGCGCGTGTCCGCGGCCCTGAGGGGCCGCCGGTCAGGCGCCGTTGCTTGCTCCTTCGTCGCCTACGCAACGG
>NZ_JBHXRA010000038.1:0-14282 GCF_042717045.1 Nocardia sp. NPDC058633 | reverse complement strand
CCCGAAGCCGGCATACGACATATCCTTGTGTCCCGGGGGCTCGTTTTTTTTTATAAGAGCCCGCCCGGGCCCTGCGCACCGTGGTGCGCAGGGCCCGGATTTCGTGGTCCGATTCCTCAGCCGAGGCTGAACGGCGCGCCCCAGAGGGTCACCCAGCTCATCACGTTGTCGGTTTCCACCTCGACGCTCACGAAAGAACGGGCCTGGGCGTAGCCGCCGCAGCCGGACAGGCCGATGGTTTCGTCGGCCCAGGTCACCGAGCCCGAGCCGCCGGTGAAGGCATTGCGGGTCTTGTGGGATTCGTTGCCGTAGTCGTCGGGCATTTCCAGGTCGAGGACGTAGAAGGACTTCGACTGTCCGGGGCCGACGGTGAGCTCGCCACCGGAGGACACCTTGCCGCCGCCCACGCCGTCCACGATTTCCCCCCCACCGTCTCCGGCCGCGTCGCCACCGGCGATATTGACCTGGCAACCCACGGTGTAACCGGGGAAGATCTTGCCGCTGCCACCACCGGACACCGACACCTGCGCACTGCCGGAAACCCACGCGTTGCGATGCGCGGGCGTGGCCCCCATGGACGGATTGATGTTCGCGGACTCGCCGACCAGGCTGATGTCGACGACAGTTCCGTCCGACAGCGTCTTGGTGATGTGGCCGCCCGGCAGCGGAACGAAGGTGTCGGCATGGGCCGCACCGGTGGACAGCAAACCCAACGCCACGGTCGCCGCCGCCGTGCAACCGGCCACGCGCGCCATGCTCTTACGGTTGATCATCACAGTGACCCCTCGAGGGTGAATTCGTGTGAACGAGAAAGAGTTTCGATGCGACCGATGATCAGCCGATGCTGAACGGCGCTCCGTACAGCGTGGTCTTGGAGTAGTGGTCACCGATGATCTCGACCACCGAGTAGGACCGTGCCTGCGCGTAACCCGCGCAGCCCTGCACCTCGATCTCGGTGTCCTGGTACT
Organism: Nocardia sp. NPDC058633; assembly: GCF_042717045.1. Taxonomy (NCBI): domain Bacteria; kingdom Bacillati; phylum Actinomycetota; class Actinomycetes; order Mycobacteriales; family Nocardiaceae; genus Nocardia; species Nocardia sp. NPDC058633. Next base: position 13,314 of record NZ_JBHXRA010000038.1, on the reverse strand, counting down.
CCACCGAATAGACGCCGGGCTTCAGAATGTCCTTGGCATCGATCTGCACGAAGCTGACCTGACCGGGGCCGAGGTGCAGGCCGATCGCACCACCGGCCGACGGGCCACTGGTCGACAATCCACCGGACAGCCCGGCGGCGATCGCGTCGTCACCGATGCTCACCTGGCAGCCGACGATGTAGCCCGTATTCAGCTGCGACGCACCGTGCGTCGAAGAATTGTTGGAGCCGGGACGGTTCGCCGGTCCGTTGTACGGACCGACCTCACCCTCCGGCGTGACCTGCACGTCGGCGCGCGCGTTGCCCGACACCCACACGACGCGACCAGCACCGTTGGCGGCCAGCGACGGGGAAACGAGGGCATGCTCGCCGGTACGGCTCAAAGTGACACCGGGGCCCTTCTTCTCGCCGTCCGGCAACGGTACGAAGGTGTCCGCGTTGGCAGCACCGGCCGACAGCAGGCCGATCGTGACGGCTACCGCGGCGCCCGCGCTCCACGCGCCGCGACGCCCGCGGTTGGTGCGGTTCTCGCTCATTCTTCCCCTCGGGGTATACGCAAATCCGACCTCGACCATCGAGGCCGATATCTGTGTTGCGCCCGGACCCAGCTGGGGTGTGTCACGCAGGACAGGCACCGCTGGCAACAGGACAGCTGCGCCCTGCCGGGAGGTGGATCGAGAAGCTGGTCGTCACCGCGTCGGCGCGACTCTCAACCGATCGGCGAACGAAAAACGCAAGATGACTTCGACTGCCGGGGCAGGCGATTCGGGTTCAACATAATGAGATCGGCTCGTAATGTCCAGCGCGACGACGGTGATCGCACAACAAAACGGACCGGTCGCAGGAGCGACCGGCCCGTTTCGAGTTCGGGATGCGAACAGATCAGCCGAGGCTGAACGGAGCGCCCCACAGGGTCACCCAGGAGATGACGTTGTCGGTCTCGACCTCGACGGACACGAAGGCACGTGCCTGCGCGTAGCCGCCGCAGCCGGTGAGGCCGATGGTCTCGTCGGACCAGGTCACCGAGCCCGAGCCGTTCTTGAACTTGTTCGACTTGCCGTGCGACTCCGAGCCGTAGTCGTCGGCCTTTTCGATGTCGAGGACGTAGAACGACTTCGACTGGCCGGGGCCGAGCGAGAGCTCGCCGCCGGAGTTGACGCCCGCGTCGACGTTGCCTTCCCAGTCGCTGCCGAGGTCGCCGCCGCCGGAGACGCCGCCACCCGCGATGTTGACCTGGCAACCCACGGTGTAGCCGGGGAAGATCTTGCCGGAGCCACCGTCGGAGACGGAGACCTGGGCGCTACCCGAGACCCACGCGTTGCGGTGGACCGGGGTGGAGCCCATCGACGGGCTGATGTTGGCCGACTCGCCGACCAGGGCGATGTCGACGACGGTGCCGTCGGACAGCGTCTTGGTGATGTGTCCACCCGGCAGCGGAACGAAGGTATCGGCGTTGGCCGCGCCCGTGGAGAACAGGCCGACGGCCACGGTGGCCGCAGCGCTGACGCCCGCCACCTTCGCCATGAACTTACGGTTGATCATAGGATTTGTCCCTCGAGGAGTGAGTTCGCCGTAGCGAGAAGAAGATTCGTACCGGTCGAAAGACGTCAGCCGATGCTGAACGGCATGCCGTACAGGGTGGTCTTCGAGTAGTGGTCGCCGATGATCTCGACCACGGTGTACGCCCGGGCCTGCGCGTAACCGGCGCAGCCCTGGATCTCGATTTCCGCGTCCTGGTAATCGATCGCGTACGTACCGGCCTTCAGGATGTCCTTCGAGCTGATCTGCACGAACTTGACCTCACCCGGGCCGAGGTTGACGCCGATCGAGCCGCCGGCGGTCACGCCACCGGTGCTGACGCCGCCGGACACGCCGGCGCCGATCGCGTCGTCGGCGATGCTCACCTGGCAACCGACGATGTAGCCGGTGTTCAGCTGGGAGGTGCCGTGGGTGGAGGAGTTGTTGGATCCGGGACGACCGGACGGGCCGTTCCACGGGCCTGCCTCGCCCTCGGGGGTCTGGGTGACCTCGGCGATCGCGGTGCCCGAGACCCAGACGACGCGACCCGCGCCGTTGGCGGACAGCGACGGCGAGATCAGTGCGGACTCGTGGGTGCGGGTGATGGTCACGCCAGCAGGGCTGACCTTCTGGCCGTCCGGCAACGGCACGAAGGTATCGGCATTGGCGGCACCGGTCGACAGCAGGCCCATGGCCACGGCGGCCGCGGCAGCGCCGACGCCCGCGGCACGGACGCCACGGCGCACACCGGTGGTGCGGTTCTCGCTCATACTTCCCCTCATCAGGTGTCTTACAGCCGACCTCGACTTTCGAAGCCGGACAAGTGGACCTCACAGGGCCCAGATCAGTGTGTCGCCCCTTTGTTGCCGTTACGTAACCAACTGTTATTTCGACGATACGACCGGGGCCGGTGTGGCGAACCCGAGCCAGGGTTCCACCGGATGGTTCAACGCACAGAAGTGGGAGTACTGCGAGGACCGATAGTTGGTGGCTCGATGGCGAACATTAAACGCCGATGCGCGGATACGGCAATGAAAGAGTTCGTAAATTTCACTGTGAAGCCCAGCACACATTCGTACATCGCCACATGCTTTGACGTGCATTTATGCACTCGCCAACGTTCCTGTCACGAGGCCTTGACAAGAACGGGTCGTAGGTGACGATCCAGGTCATAGAACGACAAAAGACCACGCTTTCGCGTGGTCTCCAGTATTTGCCTACAGTTCATGTTCACGTCGAAAACGACTTTTGCGAGGCCGCCTATTACGTAGCGGCTACGTAGATAACGGGGTGATCACCCGTGGTGCGGCGGGACCTGGGACCGTAACCATTCGTCCCCGCCGGAGCCACGCGATCCCTCACCGCGCTCGTCACCGGTGGTCTCCGGCAACACATCGCCGAAGATCCGCGCCAGCCGCGCGGCCTCGGCCGCTCTGCGCCGCAGCTCCTGCGCCGAAGCCTGCCCCCGGCCCTGATCATCGGGGCCGGGGACCGCGTCGTCGGGAGCAGACGTCATTCGTCCAGACCGGACAGTTCGCCGATCACCTTGCTGGCCAGCGGGCCGAGGGTGGCCATGCCGTCACGGACCGACGCGCGGGTACCCGGCAGGTTCACCACCAGGGTGCTGCCGGAGATGCCGGCGACGCCCCGCGACAGACCGGCGTCGAGCGACCCCGCCACTCGGCCGGACGCGCGCAGCGCCTCGGTGATGCCGGGCAGTTCACGGTCGAGCACCTGGGTGGTGGCCTCGGGGGTGACATCGCGCGGCGACATGCCGGTGCCGCCGACCGAGATCACCAGGTCGACACCGCCGATCACCGCGGTGTTGAGGGCATTGCGGATCTCGACCTCCTCGGCTTGCACCGTCACCGAGGCGTCGACGAGGAACCCGGCCTCGTTGAGCAATTCGGTGACGAGCGGGCCGAGCGAGTCGACGCCACCATGGGCCGTCCGATCGTCGACGACAACAACCAGTGCACGCCCTGCCACGGGAGCATCGATGTCCATGGTCATCACCGTAGCGCCTACGCACGACAGGTTCGCGTTCGATCGCATCATCGACCGCCTTCCGCGGCCGCCGCGGTGAGCGTGACCTCTACGGTCTCGGCATTGCCGCCTTGTTCGTCGGTGTAGGTCACCTTCACCTTGTCTCCTGGTTGGTGTGAGCGGACGGCGGCGATCAGCGCGTCGCCGGAGTCGATGGGACGGTCGTCGAGGCGGGTGATGACGGCGCCGGCGGGGATGCCCGCCTTGGCGGCGGGCCCGTCGGGAGTGGCCTCGAGTACGCGCGCGGCGCTGTCCTGCGGACGCAGTTTGATGCCGATCTGGGCGTAGGTGGCGTGGCCGGTCTTGATCAGTTCGTCGGCGACCCGGCGCGCCTGATCCACGGGGATCGCGAAGCCGAGGCCGATCGACCCGCTCTGAGTGCCGCCCGCCGCCTCGCCGCCGAGGCTGGCGATGGCGGTGTTGATACCGATCAGCTTGCCCTGTCCGTCGACCAGCGCGCCGCCGGAATTGCCCGGGTTGATCGCGGCGTCGGTCTGGATCGCGTCGATCACCGGGTTCACCTGGCTCGGCACGCCCTCGCCGCTGGTGGAGACCGGGCGATTGAGGGCGGAGACGATGCCGGTGGTGACCGTGCCCGCCAAGCCGAGCGGCGAACCGATCGCGATCACCGGCTGACCGACCGCCACACCGTCGGAGGTGCCCAGCTCGATGGGGGTGAGCCCGCTCTTGCCGCTGACCTTGATGACGGCGAGGTCGGAGACCGGGTCCGCGCCGATCATGGTGGCGGGCGCGGTGCTGCCGTCGCTGAACACCACCTCCATCTTCGCCGAGGCGCCCGCGCCCGCGGCGACGTGATTGTTGGTGAGGATCAGCCCGTCGGTGGACAGCACCACCCCGGAGCCCTCACCGGAGGCCCTGCTCCCCGCCACCTTGATCATCACGACACTGGGCAGAACCCGCTGGGCCACCGCCTGGGTGGACCCGGCGGGCGCGTTGGCGACATTGTTCACCGCGGGCTTGGGCGCTTCGAGCGCGTTGGTCACCGGTGCGGAATTCGAGTCGGTGGCAAGCACTCCGACAACACCACCGACACCACCGCTGACCAGTGCCAACGCGGCTGCTCCGGCGATCAGGCCGAGTCGCAACGGCTTGCGCTGCGGAGTCGGCGCGGGGCCGAATGCCTGCGGTGCGACGTTGTGCGGCACCGGACCGCCCCGCGGATGCTGATCACCGAACGACGTCGGGCCGCCGAAAGGCGCAGGACCACCGAAGGGCGTCTGGTCGCCCTGGTGCGCGCCGAACGGAGCCTGACCGCCGTACCCAACCGTCGACGGCCCGCCCGACGCGGGTGCACCTGGCATCGGCGCCCTACCGGTGGACCACTCCGGTTGCCCGCCGCTCTCGGCAGGCCGGTCGGCAGGGTGCTGCTGGGGATCATCGGTCATGGTGTCTGTCTCCTCACGCTTGCAGACCAGCTTCCTGACGGCTACTGAGAGGCGCCTGAGATCGGGGTATCAGTTCGCCGAGACTCCGTCGGCGATCACCCGGCGTCGGACTCGTCGAGAACGGTCGGCGCCTCTCCCGGCAATACGATGCGCACCAGCGCGCCGCCGCGATCGGAGGTGTCCACCGCGATGGTGCCGCCGTGTTTGGTCACCACCTGCTTGACGATGGCCAACCCGAGCCCGGAACCGGGCATCGAGCGCGAGGCGGTCGTGCGGTAGAAGCGTTCGAAGACCAGTTCGCGTTCGTCGATGGGAATGCCGGGGCCCGCGTCGCCGACGGCCAGCTCCAGCAATCCGGGACCGGCCGGGCGCATCGCGATCCGCACGACCGCGTCGGGCGGACTCCACTTGGCCGCGTTGTCGAGAACGTTGAGGACGGCCCGTTCCAGGCCCGCCTCGTGCCCGTAGACGAACCACGGCTGCAGATCGGCCACGAAGGTGATCCCCACGCGTCGGCGCCGGGCACGCTCGAGCGCGCGCTCGGCCACTTCGCCGAGATCCACCCGCTCGTACACCGTTTCGGGAGCGTCCTCGCGGGCGAGATCGACCAGGTCGCCGACCAGCGTCGACAGCTCGCCGATCTGGGCGACCACGTCGGCGCGCAGTTCGGCCATGTCCTCGTCGGGAAGTCGCGGTGCGCCCGGCCTGCCCGAGGCGATGAGCAGTTCCATGTTGGTGCGCAGCGAGGTCAGGGGGGTCCGCAACTCGTGGCCCGCGTCGGCGACGAGGCGGCGCTGACGGTCGCGTGATTCGGTCAACGCCCGCAGCATCGTGTTGAAACTCTCGGTGAGCCTGGCCAATTCGTCGTCGCCGGTCACCGGGATCGGCGTCAGGTCGTCGGTGCGGGCGACGCGCTCGGTCGCGGCGGTGAGCCGGGCGATCGGGCGCAGGCCGGTGCGGCCCACCGCGGTTCCGGCCGCGGCGGCGAGCACCACGCCGCAGGCCCCGACCACGAACAGCAACCACGCGAGCTGGTCGAGCACCTCACGGGTGCGGTAGAGCTTCTGCGAGATGATCAGCGTCGCGCCGCTGTGGGTGCGCGCGGCGAGCACCCGCTGGTCGCCGACAGTGCGCAGCGAGGAGTTGATCTTGCCGTCGGCCACGGCGAGTTCCTGTGCACCGACCGGCGGAAGCGTCTGCTGGGGCGGCATGTACGGCTTGTGGCCGGCGTAGATCAGCGCGACGCCCACATCGTTGGAGAACAGCCCGGCCAGCACGATCGACTGGAAACCGGCGGTCTCGAAATTGTTGTTGATCATGGTCGCGGCGCGGGCCTCGAGCTGGGCGTCGACGTCGTCGTACAGCGCGCGGGCCACCATCGCGTAGGCCGCGATCGAGGTCACCGCGACAGCGATGAGCACCACCGACGCCGCCAGCAGGGTCACCCGCCAGCGCAGCGACACCGAGCGGGTCAGCGGGGTCGGCGGACGCATCTCGCTCGCGTCGAGCGGCCTGCCGAGAACGGCGACCGCGGGTTCCTTGTGTGCCATGGTGCCCGCCTACGGAGGTGTCTCGCGCAGCACGTAGCCGACGCCACGCACGGTATGGATCAGTCGTTCCTCGCCGTCGGCCTCGGTCTTGCGGCGCAAATAGCCGATATAGACCTCCAGCGCGTTGCCGGAGGTCGGAAAGTCGTAGCCCCAAACCTCTTCGAGGATTCGTCCTCGGGTGAGCACTCGGCGCGGATTGGCCATCAACATCTCGAGCAACGAGAACTCGGTACGCGTCAGGCTGATCGCGCGTTCGCCGCGCGAAACCTCGCGTGTCACCGGATCCAGCGACAGATCAGCGAACACCATCGCCTCCGACGCTTCACCGGGATCGGGCGTTCGCCGACGCAGCAACGCCCGTAAACGCGCCAGCAATTCCTCCAACGCGAAAGGTTTCGGCAAATAATCGTCGGCGCCCGCGTCGAGCCCGGCCACCCGCTCGGACACCGAATCGCGCGCGGTCAAAACGAGAATCGGCAGATCGTCGCCGGTACTGCGCAGCCGCCGGCACACTTCGAGGCCGTCCAGGCGCGGCATCATGACATCGAGAACGAGGGCATCGGGCCTGGATGCGGTCACTTTCTCGAGTGCGTCCAGACCGTCGACGGCGAGGTCGACGGTGTAGCCGTTGAAGCTCAGTGACCGGCGCAGTGATTCCCGCACCGCGCGATCGTCGTCGACTACCAGAATGCGCATGTGCTGTAGTTTGCCGTGACCGACTGAGAACGTACTGAGAGGGCTCGGCGCGCCGAGCGTCGTGTTCTCGGCTTTGTCCGTTGGAGGTCTTGACAAACCCGAACGAATCGTCGTTGTGTCAGCGCATATTCGGCGAATTACCCACCGCATGGCCCGGATTGCCGATGCCTTCTCGGCACGGTATCTTTCCTGCGGTAAAAGAAGACCTCCAGTTGGTTCTGCGCTCGCATCGCTCCGCGACCTCCCCGCGCGGGCCGGGGTCACACGTGGAAGCAGAGGCAACGCACGCGGATGGAACCTGCATCGCGCTCCTGGCAATTCAGCCTGTCCAACTGGTCGGTAACGCGCAAGGTCGGTGTGGTGCTGGTGCTGCCGGTGATGCTCGCGACCACCTTCGCGGTGCTGCGCATCAACAACGAGCTGCAGACGATGACGCAGCTCGGCGCGGCTACCGAACAGGCCACCGTCATCCGTCCTGTCGTCAAATTCGCCACCGCGACCGAACAACTCGCCGTCGCCGCTACCGCCAATTGGGGGGCGATCGCCGACCCGCAGACCGACGCCGCGCTCACCACCTACGACCAGGCGCTCGCCGAGGTGCAGAGCGCGCTGCGCTCGGCCCGCATCGACCCCGGCGTCGCCAGTGAACTGACCGCGGCCACGACCACCGGCGCCACCCTGCGCAATACCGTGCGCGGCGGCTCCCCCGCGATGGTCGGCGAGCAGACCGACGAGATCGGCGAACGGATCGGCAACGCGCTGTCCAAGTCCCCGCAGGTCGAGAACTTCGTCGTGCAGCGCTACTTCCTGCAGCTGACCGCGCTGCACCAGGCTCGCCGCGTGCTCACCCGCGAACGCACACTGGTCGTCTCCCCCGAATCGGGTCGCAGCCAGAGCGCGCGAGCGAAGATGCTCGTCGAGCTCGGTTCCGAAGCGAACATGATCAAGACCTACGGGATGATCATGCCCGAGCACGCGGGCAGCCAGGCGGCGCTGCTCGACGCGGTGCAGACCCGGATCAGTGTGTTCAGCCAGAACAACGGCGACCCGACCACCAACGCCGCGGTGCTCAACACACTGCAGGTCAGCGCCGATACCTACTCCTCCACCATCTCCGCGCTGCTCGACAACATCGACCACACCCTCGACAGCAATACCGCCACCGCGCAGACCGGCGCCCTGCGCGAGACCACCCTGGTGCTCGGCATGCTGCTGGCGGGCCTCGCGCTCGCGCTGGCGGTGGCCCGCACCCTGGTGGTGCCGGTGCGCAGGCTGCGCCGCGACGCGCTCGAGGTGGCCCACGTGAAGCTGCCCGACGAGTTGGCCGTGGTCCGCAGCGGCGGCGCGACACCGGAGATCACGCCGGTGGGTGTGCATTCCACCGACGAGATCGGGCAGCTGGCCCGCGCCGTCGACGAGATCCACGAGCAGGCCCTGAACCTGGCCGGCGACCAGGCCCGCCTTCGCCTGCAGATCGGCAACATGTTCGAGACGCTGTCGCGACGCAGTCAGTCGCTGGTGGAACAGCAGCTCGCGCTCATCGAGGAACTCGAGCACGACGAGGACAATCCCTCGCGCCTGCAGACCCTGTTCCGGCTCGACCATCTCGCCACCCGCATGCGCCGCAACGGCGACAACCTGCTCGTACTCGCGGGCACCGTGCTGCGTCGCGGGCACCTGCCGCCGGTGCCGCTGTCGGACATGCTGTGGAGCGCGGTCTCGCAGGTGGAGGACTACCAGCGCGTCGAGATCGGCAATGTGCCCGACGGCGTCGTCGCCGGCGAGTCCGCGGTCGACATCGAACACCTGCTCGCCGAGCTCATCGACAACGCGCTGCGTTACTCCCCGCCGAGCACGTCGGTGGCGGTCATCGTCGGCCGGGCGGTCGACAGCGGCTATCTGATCGAGATCACCGACCGCGGCCTCGGCATGTCGGCCGAGGATCTGCGCACGACCAACGACCGGCTCGCCTCCGGTGGCGAGGTCACCATCGAAACCGCCCGCCGCATGGGTCTTTTCGTGGTGGGCAGGCTCGCCAAGCGTCACACCATCACCGTCAGCCTGCGCCGCACCAGCGGCGCGGCGCCGCAGCCGGGCATCACCGCCAGCGTGCATCTGCCCAGCGCGCTCGTCGCGCCGCCGCCGCCCGCGTCGTCGAACCCGGCCACCGGTCCGAACCCGCTCGTCTCGACCGGGCCGAACCCGCTCGCGCCCGCCGGGATCGGCCCGTACGCGCTGACGCCGGCCGACATCACCGGACCGAATCCGATCATGCCGACCGGACCGCGCCCCTTGGTCTCGCTCGACGCCGTGACCAGTGTGGATCTGCCCGCTTCGCCATTGCCCACGCCCGCGATGGTGGAGGCGACGGGTCCGAATCCGCTCGTCCCGACCAACGGCACGCCCGGCTCCGCACTCACCAGTGTCGGTCTCCCGCAACGTGTTCCGTCCGCGGTCCCGGCACCACCGCCGGCACCGACCACGGTCGAACCGGACGACGACGCGGCACCGGCGGGAATGTGGGCCGAGCACGATCACGACACCGACGATGATCTCCCGGTAGCCACCGATCCGCCGACGTCCGCCACCGACTCGCCGCCCTTCGGCTTGCCCCAGCGCATCCCGGCGAGCGCGCTCGCCGAACTCGCCGCGACCTCGGCTCCTGCCACGCGACCGGAACCGGAGCCGGTATCGAGGCCCGTCGACGCCGACCCGATGCCCACGGCGAGTACCCGCTTACAGCCGGTCTCCGGCCCGGCGCCGACCCCGATCTATCAGCGGATGGTCTCGGAGTGGCTCGTCGAGCCCGCGTCCTCGGCAGCCGAATCCGGTGACGGCAACGGCGCGTCGTGGAGCGCTCCCGGCGACGCGGGCTGGTCGGCCGCCGCCGAGGCGGACCACCCGCCCACATCCTCGCGAACGAGCGGCGGGCTGCCGATCCGCAAGCCGGGCGCGCAGCTCGTCCCCGGTGGGCTCACTCCCGCGGAGGAAGAGGGTGCTCGCGACCCCGAGGAGATCCGCAACAACCTGACCCGACATCTCAGCGGCGTCCGCAGCGGCCGTGCCGAGATCCAGCACAACGACGGAGGCCTCGAATGAGCAACGCGCACCCCACCGACGAGAATCTGAACTGGCTGGTCGCCCGCTTCACCCGCGACGTGCCCGGCGTCTCGCACGCGGTGCTCGTCTCGGCCGACGGACTGCTCCAGGCGACCAGTCCGCATCTGCCCGCCGATCGCGCCGAACAGCTGGCCGCGGTCACCGCCGGACTGGCCAGCCTGTCGATGGGTGCGGCGCACCTGTTCGACGGCGGCAAGGTGATGCAGTCGATCGTGGAGATGCAGCGCGGCTATCTCTTGGTGATGAGCGTCGGAAACGGTTCGCACCTGGCGGTTCTGGCCAACAAGAGCCACGACATCGGCCGCATCGGCTACGAGATGGCGTTGCTCGTCGACCGGGTGGGCTCGGCGGTCACCGCCACCGCCCGCTCCGCCGGCTGAGGTGAGATGTCGAGCCCTTACGGATCCGATCACCGGCCGACTACACGTGTCAGGCCCTATGCCCTGACCTCCGGCCGCACCGAGCCCGCGATCGCGCTGCCCTTGGAGGCGGTCGTGGAAACGGTCGCTTATACAGCGCACAACGACTGGTCCGCAGGCGATTTGCGGATCGAAATCGTGCGCCTGGCCACACATCGGCTATCTGTCGTCGAGATTGCCGCATACCTTGGTCGCCCACTGGGTATGGTCCGGGTGATGATCGGCGATCTCGTAGTGGGCGGGATTCTTCGAGTGCATTCGACGCTGACCGAACAGGCGAGCTACGACGAACGCCGATCACTGATGGAGAGGACTTTGCGTGGACTCCGTGGCCTCTGATGGCATGCGCCCGCCGGCAACCGAACAACGGGTCGCTTCGACCAAGATCGTCGTAGCGGGCGGATTCGGCGCCGGTAAAACGACGTTCGTCGGTGCGGTGTCGGAGATCGTGCCGCTGCGCACCGAGGCGATGGTGACCCATTTCTCCGACGGCATCGACGACCTCGCCGAGACGCCCGAGAAGGAAACCACCACCGTCGCCATGGACTTCGGCCGCATCGTGCTGCCGGGCAACCTGGTGCTGTACCTGTTCGGAACCCCGGGCCAGAAGCGTTTCTGGTTCATGTGGGACGACCTGATCCGGGGTGCCATCGGCGCGGTGGTGCTGATCGATACCCGCAGGCTGGAAGACAGTTTCGCCGCCGTCGACTTCTTCGAAGCGCGCGGACTGCCGTTCCTGATCGCGGTGAACCGGTTCCCCAACGCCCCGCGCTTTCCCATCGCCGAACTGCGCGAAGCGCTCTCGGTGCGCGAGGGCATCCCGATCGTCGACATCGACGCGCGCAATGCCGTCGAGGTCAGGCAGGCACTGGCGGCGGTGACCGAATACGCCATCGCCCAGCTCGAGCCGCAGCAGTTCGAAGGGGCAGGCAGGCGTGCTTGATGTGCTCGCCGCGACCGGTGCCGAGACCTTCGCGCACGGCACCGGTATCGCGTGGCTTGCGCTCGATCTGTCGGCGCTCGGGGCGCTGGTGGCGTTCGCCTGCATCCGGCATGCGAAGTACTCGATCAAATTTCGGCTGGTCTGGCTGACGATGGCGGCGGTCTCGCTCGGCGGGGTCGGGCTGTGGCTGGCGAATTCGGTGGCGCTGCTGGCGATGCGGGTGAACGACAGCACCATGCGCTACAACGTCGCGCTCGGTGCGGCGGCGCTGGCCATCGCGGTGGTCGGCGTGTTGGCCGGATTGCTGATCAGTGGCCGGACCACGCAGGTGCCGCGGCTCATCATCGGCGGGCTGACGATGGGACTCAGCGTCGGCCTGTCGACCTATCTGACCCTGGACGCGCTGGCCGTACAGGGCACCGTGGAGGAGTCCCTCGGGCTCATCGGGGTGTCGGTACTGGTGTCGATGGGGCTGTGCACGGCCACGCTGTGGGTGTCGCAGGTGGTGCGCCGACTGCCGATGCGGGTGTTGGTGTCGGTGCTGTTCGCGCTCGGCGTGGCCGCGGTGTACTACACGGCCGTCGCCGCGCTGACGTTCTCGATCGATCCGGGCATCCGGACACCGGCCGGAGTGTCGCTGTTCGACATGGTGTTCCCGATGTTCGTGATCGGTGCGCTCGGCCTGACGGTGCCGATCACCGCGGTGCTGGTGGCACCGGATCGGCGCGATGCGGTGGCTCAGGTGCGTCGGCCGGTTTCGGTCCGCTGAGGACAGCCAGCTAACGCCCGGTTTGTCGGAATATTTCCGGTCGCCCGCCCCGCTGAGCCGAGTGCGCGGATCCTGCGGCGAACTGCCGCGAAAAGTGCCCCTGAAGTGGCGATGAGCGGGTTCCCCTGACTCGGAGAACCCGCCCTCCCGCACGAGAGTACATACCTGCGCGAGACTCTGCATCAGTGGTTCGGGAATTTTCTTGTGGCGAAAAACAAACCAAGAGTTGGTAATTCGCCATCCAGCAAACCCTCCGCAAGCCCTGCGGCCCGCTTGCGCCAAGTGGCATGCGACACACGGTTAACGGGGCGGTAGCCCCACACGCGCCGACACGCCCTGAACAGGCACAACACCGCCGGAGTAAGGCCCCTGAACAGGCAACCACGCAGAACATGCCGCCGACCCGCCCCAAGCCCCCCACTCGGTGTCCGAACCGAGTTATGGTCGCTACGGGGCGCATTCGTCTCGCCCAGCACATCCGAGGTTCGTTCGAAGGAGTTCGCATGGCCGTAAACGTGGTGCTCGACAAAGTCCTCGACAAGGAATTCGAAGACAAGACGCTCGCGGAAATTCTCGCCGCGCCACCGTCGGCGCTGGCCGGCCTCACCGAGGCGCACGACAAGCAGCTGCTCGAGGCGCTGAAGATCAAGACCATCGCCGACCTGGGTAGCAACAAGTTCTTCCAGCTCGCCGCGACTCTGGTGGAGCTCGCCGAGCGCGAAGGCTGAGATATCGGCGGCTGGCGCCGCGGGGTTTTGGGGCCCCCGGATTCTGCGAAAACGAGGTCGTCATAATCGGGGATGACCCAAAACGAAACCCCCCCGAAAAAGTCGGGGGGCCCAACCACC
>NZ_JBHXRA010000037.1:0-15098 GCF_042717045.1 Nocardia sp. NPDC058633 | reverse complement strand
TTGTTTCCCCCACTACGCCCAACCATGGGGGGGCCCCCCCGCGGCCCCTCGGGGCCGCGGACACGCGCGCGCCAGCGCGCCAAAAACACAGCATCGAACCGTCCGGGACTACTCGACCCCGAGTCCCAGCCCCATCTACACCCGACGAACAGCCGCCAACGGATCCGCATACAGCGCACTCAACGACGTAACCACCGCGGCGAACTCCTGCACCTTCCCCCCGAATCCACTGATCCGAATATCCGTAGCAGCCAACTGCGTACTCTGCGAAAACGCCCGAGCCACATGCCCCAGCGCGGGCCGATAGCCCGTAAACGCCTGTCCGCCCAGCACAACCCGATCCGGGTTCAGCATGTCGCGAACCAGCGCGACGGTCTGCCCGAGCATCGTCGCCCGCTCGGCCAGCAATTCCCGCGCGGCATCGGACCCCGACTCAGCCGCCCGGTACAGATCGTTGATCGTCGTCCCGGCGGTTCCGTTGTGCGCCGGGATGATTCCGCGACCCACCGCCCGAGCTTGCAGCGCCCGATCGCCGACGGTCACTTCCAAGCACCCACGCCGCCCGCACGTGCACCGCACATCGGAGCCGGTCGGCAGGTGCGCGATCGACCCGGGCCCATTGCTCGGCGTATGTACCCGCCCGTCCAGAGTGACCGCGATGCCCGCGGTCTCACGGACGTAGAAGTAGAGGCTGCTGCCGTGCTGAGCAGCGGCGGGAAGTTCGGTATCGGGCTCGGGCCGGCGAGCGTCGAAGGTGGGCAGCAGCAGCTCCGAAGCCGCCATCGCCTCGACATGCGGTGCGACGGAGACCGGCAGCTCGAGCACCTCGCCGAGCACCTGCCCGATCGGCGCGCCCTTCCATGCCAGCTTCGGATGGTCGACGACACCGCTGTGCGGGTCCACCCGCCCACCGATGGCGACGCCGGCCCACAGCGGCGTGCGCCGATGCCACCGCTGGAGAAACGCTGTGGCGCTGCGCGCGACGGTGGTGACCGCGAATTCCTGCCCGGTCTGCGGCGTGGCGATGGCGAGCCCGCCGAGAATCCGGCCGCGCAGGTCGGCGGCGACGATCTTCGTCGCCTCGGCACCGATGTGGATACCCAGCGTCAGGTAGGCCTCGTGGTCGATCTCGAACGGTACCCGGGGCCTGCCGACAGCACCCGCGGCGGTCAGATCGGGCCGCTCGCGCAGCAGGCCCGCCGAAAGCAGCGATGCCACTTGCCGATTCACGGTGGCAATACTCAATCCCGTTGCGCGGGCGGCATTGTCACGGGATATGGGACCCGATACCGCGGTTCGTAGCACCGCGGCGGCGGGGTTGTCGCTACGCCGCAGCTCCGGCGGTACGACGGGTCGAGACATGCGAGGGCGACCTGCGCCCGTCCGGAGGACGGGGCGATCGATGATGGGAGCAGACATATGGAGTTCCTTGCTGAAATCCCGTTGTCCCAACGAGATTGCCTACACGTATGACGTGGCGGCCAGCGAGCCGGAAAGGACTCAGCCGCAGTGGCAGGAACGACACAGTTCACGCGTCAACGGCAACCGCAGACCCAGAGCGGCTGTCACATAGGTGACCCGCTGGGCGGTGAGATGGTTGCCGGACATAACAATCAAGCTAACACCGAACCCGGACCCCTCCAAGCCGAACCGGCGAATTGTGCCGCGCGGCACACCATCGCCGCAGGTCAGAACGCCACCCCAGGAGCGCAATGGGCGAAGCAACCCGCGACGGGGTGTCGGCGCTATGTACCGGGGCGGTATTTCAGCAACGAAGGCAACTACTTTTCGGCCGCTTTGGCCTCGGCCTTCGCCTTTTTCTTGAACTCTCTGACCTCGGACAGACTTTCGGCATCGACAACATCGGCGACCGACCGCCGCGATCCGTCGTCGCCGTATGCCCCCACGACCGTGCGCCAGCCCGCCGGTTCCACACCGCGCTGTTTGCCGAGCAGGGCGAGGAAGATCTTGGCCTTTTGCGCACCGAACCCGGGCAGGTCCTGCAATCTGCGCAGCACCTCTTTCCCGTCGGGGTCGCCCACCGTCCAGATCCCCGCGGGTTCGCCGTCGTAGTGCTCGATCACGTATCGGGCCAACGCTTGCGCCCGCCGCGCCATCGACCGCCCATATCGGTGAATAGCGGGCGGTGTCGCGGCGATCTCTTCGAATTCGGCCGGATCGGCCTCGGCGATCTGCCGCAGCGAAAAGCCGCCCATCCGGTCGGCGAGCTTGCGCGGGCCACGAAACGCGTGCTCCATCGGATACTGCTGGTCGAGCAACATGCCGACCAGCAGCGCGAAATCATCGGTACTGAGAAGCTCGTCTGCCTCGGGTTCCTGAGCGAGACACAGCGTACGGGTCATACATTCATCGTGACACAATTCACTGATGCCCTCGAGGACAGCTCCCACACCGGCGGTGCGCATGACCGACTACATTCCCCGACCCGACCGCTTCGACAGCGCGGGCAAAGATCAGCTGATCGACGCCCACGACCTGGAGGTCACCCAGCCCGGTATGCGCACGCTGGGCGCGTGGAGTCATCGCGCGCTGGCGGTGCGAGCAGGCGAGAGCGCGCTCGACATCGGCTCCGGCACCGGGTCGGAGGTATTGGCCTTCGCCGACGCCGTGGGGCCGACGGGCACCGCCGTCGGCGTGGAACCCGATCCGAATCTGCTCGCCTCCGCGCAGCGCCGCACGACCGCGGACGGGTCGAGCGCGCGTTTCGTTTCCGGCGACGCCTACGGGCTGCCGTTCGGCGGTGACACCTTCGACGCTGTGCTGTGCGAGCGTGTTTTCCAGCATCTCACCGCACCCGCGCGGGCCGCCGCCGAGATCGCCAGGGTGCTGCGCCCGGGAGGACGCGCGGTCGTGGTCGACTGTGACTGGGCGACGTCGATCGTGCATCCGGGCGATCGCCGGGTGGTCGACGCGGTGATCGACACCTTGATCTCCTCGACCACCAACCCGCTGTCGGGGCGCAGGCTCGGCGGATTGCTCACCGGCGCCGGACTGGTCGTCGACGAGATCGGTTCCCACGCGCTGGTGCAGGATCGCACGGTCGGGGCGGGCGCGCTGGTGAGCCGGATCGCGGAACTGGCCGCGCTGCGCGGGGTGATCACCACCGCCGAGCGCGACCAGCTCATCACCGATCTTCAGGCAGGCGCCGACCGCGGGGACATCCACATCTCCGTGACCCTGTTCGGCGCCCTGGTCCACAAGCCGAACTAGGCGTCGAGCAGCTTCTCTGTCGCCGCGAGCAGCACGCAGGTCGCGAGTCCGTCCATCGCCTTCTCCAGTTCCGGCAGCTGCGGGAAACTGGGGGCGATGCGGATGTTCTTGTCCTCGGGATCCTTGCTGTACGGGAAGGCCGAGCCCGCGGCGGTGAGCGCGATGCCCGCTTCCTTGGCCAGGGCGATCACCCGTGCCGCGGTGCCGTCGAGCACGTCGAGGCTGATGAAGTAGCCGCCCTTGGGTTCGGTCCACGACGCCACCTTCGAGGCGCCGAGACGGTCTTCGAGGATGCGGCGAACGAGCGCGAACTTGGGTTCGAGCAGCGCGCGGTGCTTCTGCATGTGCTCGCGCACGCCCTCGGCGTCGGTGAAGAAGCGCAGGTGCCGCAGCTGATTGAGCTTGTCGGGACCGATGCTCTTCTTCGACGCGTGCGCCAGGTACCAGTCGATATTGGCCTGCGACGCTCCGAAGAAGCTCACGCCCGCACCGGCGAAGGTGATCTTGGAGGTCGACGCGAACACCAGCGGACGGTTCGGGTTGCCCGTCGCCTCGGCCAGCCCGAGCACGTCGACGACGGGCGCAGCGGTGTCGGTGAGGGGGTGCACCGCGTAGGCGTTGTCCCAGAACAGGCGGAAGTCGGGCGCCGCGGCGGGCATCGAAACCAGTTCGCGGACAATCTCTTCGGAGTAGACGACCCCGGTGGGATTGGAATAGTTCGGCACCGCCCACAGGCCCTTGATCTGCGGATCGTTCGCGAGCAGCGTGGCGATGGCGTGGGTGTCGGGGCCGTCGTGGCGCATCGGGATGGTGATCATCTCGATGCCGAGGGCCTGGGTGATGGCGAAGTGCCGGTCGTAGCCGGGGGCCGGACACAGCCACTTGATCGGTTCGTCGCCGGCCCAGCGACGGGGGGAATCGGGGGTGCCGTAGAGCATCGCGAACACGATGATGTCGTGCATGATCTCGAGGCTGGCATTGTTGCCCGCCAGCAGTCGCTCGACGGGGATGCCGAGCAGTTCGCCGAAGATCGCGCGCAGTTCCGGGAGGCCGGTGAGGCCGCCGTAGTTGCGGCAGTCGGTGCCCGACCCGTCGCGGAAATCGCCGGTACCCGGCAGGGAGAGCAGCGAGGAGGACAGGTCGAGTTGCTCGGGCGAGGGCTTACCTCGGGTGAGGTCCAGCGTGAGCTTCTCGGTTTTGAGCGTCGCATAGTTCGCGGACTGGGACTCGTGCTCGGACACGAGTTCCTCGTGGCTCATCAAACCGATCTGCGTTTGCCGGGGCATCCTGGGCAGCCTTTCGAAGCAGCAAGGTGGGGTGCACGCCGCGCGTGCTGACATCCGCAACGTTACCCGGCGGCTGCTCGGAATCGGTGGGGTATCCGGGCCCGGATCAGGCTCGCACGCTGCGAAGGTGCGTAGGCCGATCGGCTGAAAGAGGGACCCCTGAAATTAAAGGGGACCCCGCGCACCCGGCAGAGCCCGTTGACCCTTGCTGCCTTCCGGCCCTGGGGGAGTTCACAGGATGCTCGCCGCGCGGGATCCGTCGGCCAGTGTAGCGGTTGTTCGCACTAGGTGCGATTCCGGTCTTCGAACAGCAGGTCGGCGGCGCGCGTGAGTACTTCGACGCGGGTGCGGCCGTCGTGGTCGGCCGCTAGGAAGTGACTGCCGATGGAGGCGCAGAAGGCGAGCAGACTCCTGGCTTCGACCTCGTCGGGATCTTCGCAGAACACGCCGATTGTCTCGCGCAGCAACGCCATCCGCGCATTGTCGACCCGGCGCAGGCGGGCGGCGACCTCGTCGTCGCGTCGAGCCCAGTCACGGATCGCGAGGTCGATCGGGAGCAACCGATTGCTGGAGAAGGTGAGCAGTCCGGCCACCCGCGCCTTGGTCTTGGGGTCGAGGCCCGCGTGCTCGACCTGTTCGAGCACCTGGTCGGTGGCCTCGTTCTCCCACACGTCGAGCATCGCCGTCAGCAGTGCGTCCCGGTCGGCGAAATAGCCGTAGAACCCGCCCTTGGTCACGCCGATGCGTTTGGCCAGCGCCTCGACGCGCACGGCGTCGACGCCGGCGGAGGCCAGCACGGCCAGACCTTCCTCGACCCATCTGCCCCGGGGAGTTCGCGCGGTAGCCACGACGTGTTCCACCTCATATCCATCGACGACGACCACACTCGACCGGTCGATACGCGAGTGTACGCAGCCGTATAACCGCCGCGCTGACGGTGACGCTGGCTACGATCTACCCGATATCGGCAGCGGGGGGTTCCGGTTCCCCATGACTGGAGAGGGGGGCCCGATCGTGACCGGCCCGAATCAGCAACCACCCGGCGACGGTGTGCCGCCGTCCGACCCCACCGTCGCGTGGTGGGAACGACCCGGCGAAGGCGCAGGCCAGAACCCCGCGCAAGCCGACCCGACGGTGCTGCGCGGCAACATCGGCGCGCCAGGCCCGTACACCGCACCGCCCACGCCCTATCAGAGCGGTGCGAATCCCCAGCCCTACACCGCGCCGCCGGGGCCCTATCAGAGCGGTGCTAACCCACAACCGTTCCCGCAGCCGCAGCCGTACGTACATCCGCAAGCGGGCGCTTATCAGGCGCCCCCGCCGCAGTGGGGCGCGCCGCCGCGTCCTCCGTCGTCGGGCAACAAGGCGGTGTGGTGGATCGTCGGTGGCGCGATCGCCGCGGTGGGCGTTCTCGTGATCGGGCTGATCGCGTTCGCGGCCAACAGGGTCGACGATGACAACCCCTTCGGGGCCGATCCGGAGGAATGGGCGGGCAGCTACGTCTACAAGGACGGCAAGAACGCCTGCGACCTGGTCGACCTCACCGTGCTGAACCAGTGGGCGTCCACCCGCGAGACCACCACCCACACCGAGCGCGGACCGTCGGAGTACATCGGTGGCGGTTCCTACGACTGTGACGCCAAGAACAAGGACTCGGGCCGCAACGCCGACGACGCGACCCTGGGGCTCGAGGTCGAGTACAAGACGAAGAGCGAAACCGAGTCCGACTACGCGCGGTGGAAGGGCTACGACACCAAGACCACCGGCAAGGATTACGACCACGGCCCGGTGAGCGGTCTCGGCTCGGAGGCGTATTACGCCGCCGAGCAGCACATCTACGGCTCCATTCCCAGCGATTACACCATCGTGGTGGCCGCGCACGACAGCAATATCTCGGTGAAGGTGGAGATCGAGGTGTCGTCGATGCGCACGGTCGACAAGGCGGCGATGCGCACCGCCGCCGAGACGCAGGTCCGCAAGGTGCTGGCGGCTTTGAAGAAGTAGCAGGTCAGACCTGGTCGTAGGGGGCCGGTTTGGCATCGACCCCCTACGACCCGCTATGCTGCTCCACGGAGGATTCGCCTAGTGGCCTATGGCGCTCGCCTGGAACGCGGGTTGGGTTAACGCCCTCAGGGGTTCAAATCCCCTATCCTCCGCCACAGCAGGGCCCTGATCGGTTCGCCGGTCGGGGCCCTGTTCGTTTAATCGGTGGATCTGTCAGTGGGCTTCCGTAGAGTGAGCCCCGATGGTGCGGGAGACCCCCACCACACCCATATACCGTTGTCGCCGCCCCCAACATTCATGTGCGTGCCGACACAGTCCAGTGGGTACTCAGCCTTCGCGCCGGTCCGAGTTGGGACCGCGCCGATCGGTGCCGCGAGCGGCCCGATCGCACAAAATCAGAAAGTAAAAGAACGAAGTGAATACATCACCTGACACGGGCATCGGGCGCGACGCGTCCGGGCCGATCCGGCTGATGCTGCGTGACCGCACAGCCACCACCGGGCCGATCGACGGCGCCTGGTGGCCTCGAACCGATCAGCCGATGACCGAGTTGCACCAGTTGGTCACCGCGGTCGGGCCGCGGATCGGCAAGCTGGCGCGGCTCGGATTCGACTGGAACGCCGGTGAATCCGCTGACAGCACAGTCCGTAACGACCAGGCCGCGCGCATCATGCACGTGGTCGGCAGCAACGGCGCCGCGCTCGCGCTGCTGGTCATCCCCGCGGCTACCGAGGCACCGGCCGCGCGCAGCCAGATGCGCTGGGCGGCAGGCAAGCCGCGCGTGCAGGACCCGGCGCCCGCCGACACGGCGGCCGACGGCCCACGCACCCTCGTACAGATCTGAGGGCAGGGGCCGCCGAGCGGATCTGGTTCATCGGTCGCTGGTGAAGGACGGATCGAAGTCGCGCGGCGCACCACGACGGCTCAGCAAGCGGTCGAACCATTCACCGAGGATGACACCCGCGGCCAGCGCGCACCCGACACCGAAGGCCCCGAGGATCTGCCCGAAACCGAGCAGCGTTTCGTCCTCCAACATCGCGTACAGCCCGCGATACACCTTCAGGCCCGGCAGCAGCGGCGTGATGCCGGCCGCCGCGACGACCAGGGGCGGGGTGAGCGCGCGGCGCGCCATCAGGCCACCGGCCAGACCGATCACGGTGGCTGCCATTCCCGCCGACACCACCGGCCCGAAGCCGATGTCCTGCGCACCGAGGTAGGCCATGGTGCCGCCCGCACCGCTGAGTCCGGCGGCGAACAGCGCGCGCCGCTCGGCGTAACAGGCCATCGCGAAGGCGATCGCCGCGACCGCACCGGCCACCAGTTTGATCGCCAGATACTCGGTGTCGCGGCCCGCGCTCGCCGCGATCTCCGGCACCGCGATCCCCATCATCGTCGAAATCCGCAGTGCCAGACCGATGCCCGCCACGATGCCGCCGGTCATCATCACCACTTCGAGCATCCGGGCGGCCGCGGTGATCGGCGCGCCGGTGATGGCATCCTGCACCGAACCCACCAACTGCTGACCCGACAGCAGCACCGTGATACCCGCGGCGACGATCAGCGCCGCGTCGGAGCGCCAATGGTCGCTGATCGAGGCGAGCGCGATGGCCGGGATGGTGGCGATGACACCACCGATCATGTGCTGGAAGAACATCGGCAGCCCGAGTTGATGCAGGAACCGGTTCACCATGTCGATCACCGCGGTGGTCACGAAACTGATCGCCGCGAGGACGAACCCACCACCGAGCAGAACCGCGATCGCCGCGGCCAACAGCGACCAGCCCACTGTCGACACCCAGCGCGGATAGGGGTGCCGGGACGAGATCAGCTCGTCGAGGGCGGCGTGCGCCTGGTCGACGGGGACGAGCTGGCTGCGGATGCGACGCGTCAACCGGTCGACCGCGGCCAACCGCGTGAAGTCGAGCGAGCGGTACTTCACCACGCGCATATCGCTGGCCGGCGGCAGGCTGGGCCCGCGATCGGCCCAGATGCGGATCGCGTCGAAGGTGACGTCGATATCGCAGCTGTTCAGGCCATAGGTCGAGGCGATGAAGCGAACCTGCGCCGAGGTGTCACCGACACCGGTGCCCGCGGAGAGCACCACCTCACCTACGCGCACAGCCAGGTCGAGTACCTGCGACACCTCGGCGTCGTCGGAGAGGTCGATCGGTCGCAGCGGGGTGGGCGCGGTGACGATGTTGTCGGCGGTGGCCCGCTGCGATGGCAACACGAACGGCCTGCGCAGCCGCCACCACCGTTGGCGCAGACCTGGGCGTTCGAGAACTGTGGCGCCGTCGCCTTCCGCCAAGGGGTCCACACTCATACCTCGACGGTAATAGCGATCGCACTACCTTCGCCGTCTCGCAATCAGTTCGTCAACGTGTCGGGCGTGGATTCGGCGGGCCAGGATCACGTGACGGCGCCGTAGGGTCAGATGTCATCGATCAATCCGGTGCTGTAGGCCGTCGCCGCCAGGTGCTGTAGGCAGCGCGGCCCGCATCCGTTGTGCTGAGTCAGCACGAAACGGGCCTGCTGGAGCGAAGAAATGGGAGAATCGGCCACACAGTCGGCATGTACGGCGCGCCAGTGGTCTTCGTAGCGGAGGGTGGCGGCGCGCGAGGTCGGCGGGTCTGGTGCGGATGTGTCCAGCAGGGTGTGACGGGAGGGGCAGGCAATGGAGGCGATGACTGTATGAACACCGGGACGGGGAAGGTGATCCAGGAGCGGCGCAGGCTGCTCGGGCTCTCCCAGCCCGCGCTGGCCACCGCGATCGGGGTGAGCTCGCGCCAGATCACCAGGTACGAGTCCGAGGAGCAGTCGCCGACGCTGCCGGTCGCGGTCCGATTGGCCGACGCGTTGCAGGTCTCGCTGGCGGAACTGGCCGGCATCGTGGACAACCGCGTCGACCTGGCGGGTCACTGGTGGGCAGCCTGGCAGAAACCGGCGAATCACTCCGACGAGGTCGAGGTAGCGGCGGTGACCATCCGGCACGAGGGTGACCATCTGATGCTCGACTCGGCCGCCGAACCACCCGCGCCCGAGGCTGATCCGGTTGTCCAGGTGCGTGGCGAGATGCGGGTGTGGGAGGGCGAGGCGCTCACCGGCTGGGTGCGCGGCATGGATATCGCGTTCCCGGTCGGCACCATCTATTACTCGCTGCACCCCCAGGGGGCTCATGCCGTCGGCTCGTGGACGACGAAATCGGGCCCCGACGGTCTGGTGCGCGGCTGGAGCGTCCTGGCGCGGGAGAAGTCCGACGCCGAGAAGCTTCTCGCGGAGATGTTGCGCACCGACGGCAACGTCGAGTCGTGGCCGGGACCTTCGCGCTCGGACTGAAGCCGCCGACGGATCTCGGCGACGCTCGGCCGCGGGTGTTCGCGCGGCGGCACGAGTAGTAGGTAGCGGCTCAGCGCCCCGAACCCGAACAGTCCCACAGCAATCCACAGATAGATCTCCATCGGTTCCCCTCCGAACGAGTCAGTGCTTGCACGGGTGGCGCGGTATTGTGGTCCCTGAGCCGCCACGAGAAAGTATGGTCGCCGTCAAGACCTTTTGGACAGCAAAAAGCGTCTACAAACGTCTACAGTTCTCTACGATGGGTCCATGTCCAGTCGGGGCGAGCAGGGGAACGGCATCGTCGGAGCTCGGTTGCGGCGTCTGCGGGAAGAGGCGGGATTGTCGTTGGCCGCGTTGGCCACTCGCGTTCCGTACAGCAGGGCGGCACTCGGCCACTACGAAACCGGTACGCGAGCCGCATCTTTCGAAGTGATCGCCTGGTACGAACGCGTGCACGCGCAGTCGGCGCCCGCGCTGCCCACTACCCGTCGACGCGACCCGCGCGCGGCCGACGCGGCCCTCGCGACAGCGATCGCCGCCGCGCATCGGACCGGGCCGCTCATCGAGATCGGACGACCCCACCAGGGTGACAACGGCACCGGATACTTCTGCCCGTTCCGGATCGACGGTGTGATCGAGGGCGAAGCCGCTGGGACCGATCCGGCGACGGCATTGCACTCGGCGCTGCTGGCGGTGGGCGCGGAGCTGCACCGAGCGGGAAACAGCGTCGGCCCCGGTCGAATTCGATAGATACCGGGCCGCGGTGACCGACCCGGCCGTTCCTCAGCGGTGCGCCGCGACGACCGTGGCCAGCGACTCGGTGAGCAGTTCCAGATATCGGTCGGGGTCGGGCACCACCCGCGCATCGGAATGCACCGACAGCGTGACGGTGTCACCGATGCCGTGGACGCCGTGGGTCAGGTGCATCACGCTGCCCAAGGCGGGGAAACCACCGGTGAACAGGACCGGCGCGCCCGCGAAGGCGAGGTCGGCCGGGCCGCGGTAGACGCTCGAGACGACGGTGTTGCCGTCGAGGGCGGCGGGCACGTTGTCCAGGTCGGCACGGGCGACATCGCGTACCGCCAGGACAGCGGGAATCACCTCACCGACTCGATCCTGGGCGGCGAGCAGCGGATTCAGCGCTCGTTCGCGGCGGGAGGCGATGTCGGCGGCGATGAGATTCGCACGCCTACACAGGTCCGGTTCATCGATACGCAGGTCGATGGACAGTCCGCGATAGTTGTTGCGGGCCGCGCTCGGCGTCGCAAGCGCCATCGGTAGGGCCGTGCCCAATCGTTGCGGTGGTTCGCCGCGTTCGGCCAGGTAGTCGGTCAGCGCGCACGAGATAGCCGTCAGCGCAATAACAGTGACGGTTCTGCCCGGAATACGAAGGGCGTCCGCATCGACCACCACCATGCGGACGGTGTGGTCGCCGACCGCGGCCGCCGGGTTCAGCACACAGGGCGCGAATCCGGGTGTGGCGGCCGGTACTTCACCCGCGGCCGTCCGAGTCGCCAGTTCCCGCTGTGCCAGGTAGGCAGCCCGCCCGCGCCACACCGTCGCGGCCACCTGCGTGGGAAAACGCAGCACTCCAACAACTCTCGAATGCCACCGCCCGGAGATCCATCCACAGGGTTGTCCACAGGATTCCGTCGGCTGCGCAGACGTTTTGGCAGGTCCGACCAGGTGATGCGTCGAGTTGTCCACAGGGTCGGCGCGCGGGCTGTGGACAACAGTTTCATCCACAGCTGTCCCGAACAGCGCGCGGGCGATAGCGGCGGCGCGGGTTCCGTCGGCCAGCGCGTGCGAGAGTTGCAGCACCACCACCACAACCGGCTCCGCCGACCGCGGTGCGCCGTGTACCGCCCGGAAAACATGGACGCGCCAGGGATATTCGGTCGCGACGACGCCGGTTCCCAGGAGTTCGCCCAGATCTGTGAGCAGCGCCCGCCATGACAGGCCGTCCGGCTGGTGGTACACGAATTGCTGGGAAGTGAATTCGGCCGGAACCCAGCGCGGATAGCCCAGATCACCCGGCGTCTGCTGTAACCGGATCCGCAGATCCGGAATGCGCGCGGCGCGCGCGGCGACGAAAGCGCGGAGTTCGTCGGTGGCGGTATCGGTTTCGGCGAAAGAGTAGAGCAGGAACACGTCGTTGGCGGTGCGGCGCGACAGCCAGAACATCGTCGCGTCACGCGCGGCCATCGTGGTCATGCGGCCACGATAGGCCAACCCGCCGAGGTCACCGAGAAGGCCCCGAGTCTGCTCGACTCGGGGCCGGTATTGACCGTTCGAGATGCATCGCGCGAGTCAGCCGCGCGCGAACTCTCCCGAGGTGACATCGGCGAGAAAGGCTCGCCACTGCCCTGGACCGAAGGCCAGCACGGGTCCGCGGCCGCGATCCTTGGTGTCACGAACGGCGATATCGCCGCCGGCGAGAAAGGCGACTTCCACGCAGTTCCCATCGGGTCCGCTGTAGGTGCTCTTCCGCCATACAGCGTCGGTCACATCAACTTCCACGGCACTTGCTCCTTTGTGGTCCATCGAGAAGAGGGATAACTCCTGGAATCGTTGCAACATTCCGAAATCCGGCGCGACCGATGAGTTACTTCGTGGCACACGAGGCACTGCCACACGGCGCGCGCAACTGACCGGCACGAACCAGCGCATCGAGGCGTTTCCGCCCCCGGGGGCTGCCCCCGCGGAAGAAACACTAGCAGGTCTTCCGCAATGTTGCGGAAGAGAATTTGCTTTCCCATTCTATTTTGCCAAGCTTGCGAAGCTTCACGTTTGCGGGGGCATTGCCAGACCCCCTACCCATTCCTGATCCCGTTGACACATCCCGATTTACTTCCATGTGATTAGTCCGTGATACGTCAATTTCTCGCACACCTCAGCTGTCACATGAGCACCATCGAGGGCAGGCGTGGATCATGGGGGAATGATCTCCCGTGACCGTGACACCGCAGGTCGTGCCCGCAACGACCGCCCGCGCGACCGACTCGGCCGACCGCTGCCCCCCGGCAGTGCCGGAGTCGCGCGAATTCCCGACGACCTCGAGCTCGGCCCCCAGCAAACCTTGACCTTCGCTCAGCAACTGCTGGACGACGGATTGGCATTCAATGCCCACGAGGTATTGGAGGCGGCATGGAAGAACGGGCCGGTTGCCGAGCGGATGCTCTGGCAGGGGTTGGCCCAATACGCCGTCGGCCTCACCCACATCCAGCGCGGCAACGCCAAAGGCGCGGGTACTCTGCTGCGCCGCGCGAGCGAGCGGCTCGG
The DNA here is from genome assembly GCF_042717045.1 of Nocardia sp. NPDC058633. Classification (NCBI taxonomy): domain Bacteria; kingdom Bacillati; phylum Actinomycetota; class Actinomycetes; order Mycobacteriales; family Nocardiaceae; genus Nocardia; species Nocardia sp. NPDC058633. The sequence continues at coordinate 1,959 of NZ_JBHXRA010000037.1, read as the reverse complement.
GTCCTATCCGGCGAATGCCCAGCAGCACGATGTCGACCGCGCCGGCCTGATCGCGCACGCACAGCGGTTGCTCGCCGCGCTCGATGCCGGCGAGGTCATCGCCGAGGATCGCCTGCGGACGCGGCTGTGCCACGAGCCCACCTAGGATCGAGGCGTGCCAACGAGTCCAGGCGCGGGCCGCTACGCGCCGAGCCCGTCGGGCGAGCTGCACGTGGGAAATCTGCGTACCGCGGTGCTCGCCTGGCTTTTCGCGCGCACTTCCGGGCGCGAGTTCCTGCTCCGTGTCGACGATCTGGACCGGGTGCGGCCGGGCGCCGCCGAACGCCAACTCGACGACCTCGCCGCGATCGGCATCGACTGGGACGGCCCGGTGCTCTACCAATCCGAACGGCTACCGGTGTACGAGGCCGCCGTGGCCGCACTCACCGCGGCCGGACGCACCTATGAATGTTTCTGCACCAGACGAGAAATCCAGCAGGCCGCCACCGCGCCCCATGCGCCGATGGGCGCCTACCCCGGCACCTGTCGGCAGCTCAGTGAGGCCGAACGCGCCGCCAAGCAGGCCGAGGGGCGCACCGGCGCAGTGCGATTGCGCGCGGAGGTGACCGAGTACGAGATCACCGATCTGCTGCACGGTCGATATCGGGGCGCGGTCGACGATTTGGTGCTGCGTCGTGGCGACGGAATCCCCGCGTACAACCTCACCGTTGTGGTCGACGACGCCGCTCAAGGCGTTGACCAGGTGGTTCGCGGTGACGATCTGCTGGCGTCCACTCCTCGCCAGGCCTATCTCGCCCACCTGCTCGGACTCGCCGTCCCGACCTATGCCCACGTGCCGCTCGTGCTCAACGCAGCGGGGAAACGGTTGGCCAAACGTGATGGGGCCGTGAGCCTTTCAGATCAACGAGCCCTGGGTCACCCGCCCGAGGACGTACTGGCGGCCATCGCGGATTCGCTCGGATATTCCGCGCGATCCACAGCAGAGCTTCGCGAAGTATTCGACCCCGCCCGCATCCCTGAGAAACCGTGGATACTCGAGTCTATCGGGTTGTTCCGACCAGAGGGATGTCCGTAACGTACGCATAGACCGATCTAGAAGATCAAAACGAGGACTGAGATTATGACCAGCGGTGGTTACGACCCCAACCAGTACCCGCAGGGCGGTCAGCCCGGCGGCTACGGCCAGGATCCCTACGGCCAGCAGCAGCCGCAGCCGGGCTACGGACAGCAGCAGCCGTACGGCCAGCCCGGACACGGCGGCGCACCCCAGCCCGGTTACGGCCAGCCCGACCCCTACGGCCAGCAGCAGCCGGCCTACGGGCAGGACCCGTACGGTCAGCAGCAGGGCTACCCGCAGCAGGGCCAGTACGGTCAGCAGCAGGTCTTCGGCGGCGCGCAGCCCGCCGACTTGGGCACTCGCTTCGGCGCGCGAGTCATCGATCAGCTGATCGTGGGCATCCCGCTCTCGATCGTGCTCGTGGTGATCCTCGGCAGTGGCACCGGCGGCCAGCTCGTCAGCGGTTTGATCGTCTCGCTGGCGGCTTACGGCTACTACGTGGCCATGGAGGTCACCCAGGGCGGTCAGACGCTGGGCAAGAAGATGCTCGGCCTGCGCGTGGTCGCACCCGGCGGCGCACCGACTCTGACCCCCGAGCAGTCGCTGAAGCGCAACCTCTTCATCGCCCTCTACGCGATCCCCTGCATCGGCCAGCTCGCCGCCCTCGCCCTGTGGATCTACATCGCGGTCACCATCAACAACGACCCGAACAAGCAGGGCTGGCACGACAAGTTCGCCGGCGGCACGCAGGTCGTCAAGGCCTGATTTCCCGCACCTGAGCACAACACCAGGGGCGCTTCCGGATTCTGAACTGGTCCCCGATAGTTGGACTGGCCAAGTAAGAGCCTAAACCGCGAGGGCCTGAGCCCGGTACTGCACCGGACTCAGGCCCTCGAGCTTTG
>NZ_JBHXRA010000036.1:0-19856 GCF_042717045.1 Nocardia sp. NPDC058633 | reverse complement strand
AATCCGAGGGGCGATACTGCGGCTTCGCCGTTCCGTCTCGCCCCTCGGATTCGAGGCGGGCCGCAAACCCAGGACGCGGTAGAGACAGACACAGCGACGACCTGTCAGGAGTTTCCTGACAGGCCGTCGTCATGCTTTCAGAGGCGGGCGGGGTCGATCATGCCTTTGCGTACGGCGTTGACGATGCGGCGCGGCACTCGGTACTCGACGCCGGCCACGGTCACCGGGACCAGCTGTGGCACTTCCGCTTTCCACTGCGCGCGCCTGCTTCGGGTGTTGGAGCGCGACATTCTGCGCTTGGGGACCGCCATGGTTCAGCCTTCCTTGCCCGCGCGTGCGCGCTTTCCGTACTTGCGCTCGAACTTCTCGACGCGACCCTGGGTGTCGAGGTTGCGGGCGGTGCCCGTCCAGAACGGGTGCGAATCGGAGGTCACGTCGACCACCATGAGGGGGTAGGTGTTGCCGTCGGCCCACTCGACGGTCCGATCGCTGGTCGCGGTCGACCTGGTCAGGAACTGCTTGCCGGTGCTCACGTCCTCGAACACGACGGGGTGGTAATCGGGGTGGATTCCCGCTTTCATGCCGTTTCTCCTCTCGGATTGGTGCGCTCGCTCGCCGAGGCCGTGGCCTCGGTGGGATCGGCGCAGGGATCTTCGTGCCAGTCGCCGAAGGGGTCCTCCCACAGCGCGACTCGTTCAGGGGCCCGCTCGACCAGGCGCAGCTCGTCGTCTTCGACGAGCGCCCAGTGCAGGGCGTGGCGGATCTCGGCGGGGTCGGCGTCGTGGGCCAGGATCACCAGCGACACATCGCGATCACCGAACCGCTCGTCCCAGCCCAGCGCGGCCATCACCTGCCGATCCGGGTCGGCGGCGGCGCGTTCCTGCGGGCTCATCGCTGCCAGCCAGCGCCCGGCGCCACCGACCCGCAGGCCACCACCCGCCGACTCGAGCCACACCACATGGTCGGGCTGAGTCGCCAGCCAGACCCGGCCGCGGGCGGTGACGACGCCGTCGAGCAGCACGTCGAGCGCCTCGTGCAACCGCTCGGGATGAAAGGGCCTGCGGGCGGCGAATTCGACGATCGAAACCCCGCAGTCGGTGCTCAGCGGCGGCTGCCCGCGCAGCAACGGCGCGTGCGCGTCGAAGATCCGGCCGCGACGCGAGTCGGCGGGCACGCGGGTGAGCAGGGCGCCGATCTCCATGTCGTCGAAGCCTGACAAGTCGTCGAGCCAGGCGACCGGCGCGGCGGGAGCCAGCCGGTCGAGCACCGCCCCGAGACGTTCGCGGTCGAGCGCGTCGGTCCCGGCGGTACGCACGACCAGCGCGTCGGCGAAGTCCACCTGCCCCACAGCCACCTGCGCGACCGTGCGCTCGTCGTCGGCCGAGGCCAGTCCCCGATCGGCCAGCACCTCGTCGCCGGTGGCGTCGGCGAGCCACTGCTGCCCGTCGAGGCAGGTCAGCACGGCTTCGATCCGCACGGATCGCCCGGCGGGCCCCTCGACGCGATCGGCGACTCCGGTGACCACGACATTCTCGATCGCATGGCACAGCGCCTCTGCCTCGATGCCGGGATCCAGCGCCAGCACGATGCGTTCGACATGACCGCGCGTGGCGAGCGTGCACAGCATCGGCAACAGGTCGGCGCGCAGCGTGCACGACACACAGCCGTGGGCGAGTTCGAGCACCGTGGTGGTGACGTTGCCCGCGGTCCGCACCGTGCGGCGCACCACACCCTCGCGCAGTTCCGCGAGGTCGTGGTGCACCACCACGGTGCCCGCGTCCGCGCTCATCGTGTGCGCGATGTGTTCGACGCCGTCCATGGCGGGTCCCGAGAAGCCGGCCAGCAGCACCACGGGCGTTCTCCGGTCCGACTGGTCAAGCACCCGATACCCCTTTCGACAATGATTTTCATTTACTTCAACGCGACTGTACAGTGCGGAATAATCGTTGTCGAAAATGGTTGTCATAACCATGGAAGGAGGTCGCATGTCGGCCCACTGCCAGGTCACCGGTCGCAAGCCGGGCTTCGGAAAAGCCGTCTCGCACTCGCACCGGCGCACCAACCGACGCTGGAACCCCAACATCCAGCACAAGACCTACTACCTGCCCAGCGAGGGTCGACGCATCACGCTGACGGTCTCCACCAAGGGCATCAAGACCATCGACCGCGACGGGATCGAGGCTGTAGTGGCCCGCATCCGCGCTCGCGGGGACAAGATCTAGGAGCTGAACATGGCCTCGAAATCGACCGATATCCGGCCGATCGTCAAGCTGAAGTCCACCGCCGACACCGGCTTCACCTACGTCACCCGCAAGAACCGCCGCAACGACCCCGACCGGCTGGTCCTGCGCAAATACGACCCCGTCGTGCGCCGCCACGTCGACTTCCGCGAGGAGCGCTGACGCTCCCTGAGCTCAGGGCCGCCAAGCGGCAGCGCAGCGTAACCATGCAGGCACAGTGAAGGGAGCCGATATATGGCCAAGAAATCCAAGATCGCCCGCAACGAACAGCGGCGCGAGATCGTCGAACGGTTCGCGGCCCGGCGGGCCGAGCTCAAGGAGATCATCCGCAAGCCCAGCACCGGCGAGCCCGAGCGCGCCGCCGCACAGGCCGAACTGCGCAACCAGCCGCGTAATGCCAGTCCGGTACGATTGCGCAATCGGGACGCTGCTGATGGCCGCCCACGCGGCTATCTCCGCAAGTTCGGCCTCTCCCGTGTTCGTGTGCGCGAGATGGCCCACCGGGGCGAGCTGCCCGGGGTCCACAAATCGAGCTGGTAGAGCCTCCCCAAACTGATTCGTGAGAAGGAATATCCCATGGCAGTGAAGCGAGCACCGTCCAAGAAGGCACGTGCCGACCAGGGCCGTAAGCCGAAAAAGAATCCGCTGATCGCCGCGGGCATCGAGTACGTCGACTACAAAGACGTCAACCTGCTGCGCACCTTCATCTCCGATCGCGGCAAGATCCGCAGCCGCCGCGTCACCGGCCTGACCCCGCAGCAGCAGCGTCAGGTGGCCGTCGCGGTGAAGAACGCGCGCGAGATGGCGCTGTTGCCGTTCACCACGACCAAGTAGCCCCGTGAACACGAGAATGGCCCCGAAGCTGTTGCCTCGGGGCCACTTTCGTGTGCGTACTACGGGATGGTCAGCACCTGACCGGCGTTGATGAGATCCGGATTGTCGATACCGGAGGCCGCGGCGATCTCGTGGTACCGGTTGCCGTCACCGTAGAAGCGCTCCGAGATGGCCCACAGGGTGTCGCCCGACTCGACCGTGTAGGTCTGCGCGGCCGGCGGCGGCGGGGGGACCTCTTCAGCGACCGGAGCGGCGGCGACCGGCTCGGGAGCGGGCAGCGGGTTGTCGGTGTTGGTGGCCGTGGCCCACGCGACCGAACCGTCGGTGCCGTAGAGCACGACGTTGCGGTCGGGCTGCACAACCAGCTTCTCGACGTTCTTGCCGCTGGTGTCGGTCGCCCAGACGCGCTGGCCGTTGCCGCTGTAGACGACGAAGTCGCCGTCGTGCTGCAGGGCCGCGCGCTGCGCGTCCTGCCCGTGCGTCTGTGCGGCCCATACGACGTTGCCGTCGGGCTCGGTCAGCACGAGGTTGCCGTCCGGCTGCAGAGCCAGGGTGTACGCACCGCCGGTCAGGGACTGTCCCAGTCCCAGTTCTTCGCCTACGCGCAGCGTGTCGCCCACGATGTTCCTTTCGAAGATCCAGTTGCAGAGCATCCAACAGAAGATGCCGGCCGTGTGCCACGATGCCGCATCAAGGCCGAATGTAGTCCTCGCGGAGCGGAAATGGGAGGGTTACGCGCAGGGTTCGCGGAAAGTTCACTGGCGAGTGCGGTCCCCGCTGTGCGGTCTAGGGTTGAACCCATGTCGACGATGCCGCGCCGCGCCGCCACGGCCGCGATCCTGGCCGCCCTGTTCGCACCCCTCACCGCATGCTCGAACTCGGATGAGCCTGCGCCCCAACCGGATACATCGGCGACCAACAGCCGACCCGAGAGCCCGGCCCCCAGCCTCGGCGAGCCCTTCATCGCCGACCCCACCCTCGTCAACCCCCACCCGATCCCGTTCACGTCCTGGAATCGACTCGGCGACAACAAGATCGGCGTCACCTTCCAAACCGGCAACCCCGCCTGTTACGCCGTGGACGCCACCGTCACCGAGACTCCCCAGGCGGTCACCATCGCCCTGCGCTCCGGCACCCGGGCAGACGCGGTCGACAAGATGTGCACCATGAACGCGGTACTGGGCACCATGGAGATCGCCCTGAATTCCCCACTGGGCACCCGCGAGGTCCTCGACGCCGGATAGCCGAAAACGGGTGCCGCACCGAGGATTCGGCGTGGCACCCGTTTGCGGTGTCGACTCAGTGAGCGAAGTGGCGCGCGCCCGTCAGGTACAGCGTGACGCCGGCTTCCTTGCAGAGCTCGATGGTGTCCTTGTCTCGGATCGAGCCACCGGGCTGCACGATCGCGCGAACGCCCGCGGCCACCAGGATCTCCGGACCGTCCGAGAACGGGAAGAAGGCGTCGGAGGCGGCGACGGAACCCTTCGCACGCTCGCCCGCACGCTCGACGGCGAGCTTGCAGGAGTCGACGCGGTTGACCTGCCCCATGCCGACGCCGACCGCGGCGCCGTCCTCGGCGAGCAGGATCGCGTTCGACTTCACCGAACGGCAAGCGCGCCAAGCGAACTCGAGGTCGGCCAGGGTGGTGACGTCGGCCGGGTCGCCCGCGGCCAGGGTCCAGTTGACCGGATCATCGCCCGCGGCATCGAGGACGTCGCGGTCCTGCAGCAGCGCCCCGCCGCTGATCGGGCGCAGCTCCACACCCTTGCGCTGCGGCGCATCGGCCACCAGTACGCGCACATTCTTCTTGCGCTGCAACACTTCCACCGCGCCGGAGGCGTACCCGGGAGCGATGATCACCTCGGTGAAGATCTCGGCGACCTGCTCGGCCATCTCGACGCTGACCTCGCGGTTGGCCGCGATCACACCACCGTAGGCGCTGACCGGGTCGGTCGCGTGGGCCTTGCGGTGGGCCTCGGCGATATCGGCGCCGACGGCGATGCCACACGGGTTGGCGTGCTTGATCACCGCGACAGCGGGCTCGTCGAAGTCGAAAGCCGCACGCCAGGCGGCGTCGCCATCGGTGTAGTTGTTGTACGACATCTCCTTGCCGTGCAACTGCTGCGCCTGCGCGATCCCCACCGTGCCGTCGTTGCTGGTGTACAGCGCGGCGGCCTGGTGCGGGTTCTCGCCGTAGCGCAGCACCGCGGCGCGCTCCCACGAACCGGCGACCCAGCCGGGGAACTGCTCGGTCTCCTCGGCGACGGCGGGCACGGCGACCGAGCCCATCCAGCTCGCGACAGCCACGTCGTAGCTCGCGGTGTGCTGGAAGGCCTTGGCGGCCAGCGCGGTGCGCTCGGCGAGGGTGAACCCGCCGGACTTCACCGCGGCGAGCACGTCGTCGTAATCGGTGACGTCGACGACCACGCCGACGGAGGGGTGGTTCTTCGCGGCGGCACGCACCATCGAGGGCCCACCGATGTCGATCTGCTCGACACACTCGTCGACGCTCGCGCCACTGGCCACGGTCTGGGTGAACGGGTACAGGTTCACCACCACCAGCTGGAACGCCTCGACACCCAGCTCCACGAGCTGGTCGACGTGCTCGGCGCGACGGGTGTCGGCCAGGATGCCGGCGTGTACCCGGGGGTGCAGCGTCTTGACGCGTCCGTCGAGCGTCTCCGGGAACCCGGTCAGATCCTCGACCTTGGTGACCGGAATCCCGGCCTCGGCGATCTTGCCCGCGGTCGAACCGGTCGAGACCAGCTCCACACCGGCTGCGTGCAGCCCGGTAGCGAGCTCGACGAGCCCGGTCTTGTCGTAGACGCTCACCAGCGCCCTCTGGATCGCCTTACGTTCACTCACCGGTGTGCTCGCTCACTGGTATTTCTGCCTTTCGTCCGTCGGAGACAATGCCTCGCGTCGCGACGGCGGCGATGACCTCCGCCAGTAACCGTCGCTCGACAACCTTGATGCGCTCCTGCAGCGTGTCCTCGTCGTCGCCGGGCACCACGTTCACCGACTCCTGCGCGAGGATCGGGCCGGTGTCGACGCCCGCGTCGACCAGGTGCACGGTGCAGCCGGTGACCTTGACGCCGTAGGCGAGCGCGTCACGCACCCCGTGCGCGCCGGGAAACGACGGCAGCAGCGCGGGATGGGTGTTGATGAGTCGGCCGCCGAAGCGCTCCATGAACGCGGCGCCGAGGATTTTCATGAAGCCCGCCAGAACCACCAGATCGGGCTTGTGCGCGTCGACGCCCTCGGTGAGGGCGAGGTTCCAAGCTTCACGATCCGGAAAATCTTCGAGTCCCACCTTGAAGTGCGGCACCCCCGCGGCATCGGCGTGCGCGGTGGCCGGGCAGTCCCGGTCGACGCCGACGGCGACGATCCGCGCCGGGTAGCCGGGCTCGCGGGCGGCGGCCAGGAGCGCGTTGAGCAGCGAGCCGGTGCCCGAGGCCAGAACGACGACGGTGGCCGGGGTTCTGGCGGGCTTCCACGGGGCAAACGAGGACGTCAGCGCTCTACTCCTGCGTGTGATCGGGCGGCGGCGATGGCGACAGGCGCCGGGTCGAGCTTAGCGACCGGGGGTCTTGTCACCGTCCGGCAGGTCCGACTCGACCACTTCGACGTCGACGATGTCGTCGGCGGGCTCGTCGGTCGAACCGGGCGCGGCGATGCTCACTTCGACATCGTCATCGAAGTCCTCGACCAGTTCGCCGTCGACTTCGACTGCGGGGTCGTCGTATTCGGCGAGATCCTCGGCGTCGTCGGGATCGTCGGGGTCCTCGTACTCGTCCTCGTCGTAGTAGTCGTCGTCCTCGTAGTCGTCGGTGTCGTACTCGTCGTAGTCCTCGGTCGACTCGGGCGGCTCGGTCGGTGTCAGGAAGCGGCGGGCGAAGACCATGCCGACGAAACCGCCGAAACCGAACCAGGTGACCATCAGCACGACCAGCATCAGCAGATCGACCCCGACCCAGCCGACGGCACCGAGTTGACCACTGCCGAGGATCGCGAGGATCAGGAAGGTCATCGTGGACAGACCGGCGCAGGTGAGTGTCGCCCACGGCGCGCCCGGCCGGTCGTCGCTGGTGCGGCCGAGTTCGATCCCGCCGAGCATCCCGACGCCGAGCGGGACCAGCAGCAGCACCGCCCACCACCCCGATGCGGGCCCTTCCGGCACGGGAATCAGCGCGGGCAGCACCGGCATGTGTCCGCCGGTGACGCCGAACAGGCCGACCGATCCGGCCCCGAACAACACCGTGGCGCCGCTGAGGATCCCGGCCGCGCCGATCACCACATTCGGCAGGTAGAGCAACGAGAGCAAGGTCATGCCGAGCACGTCGGTGGCGTTGTGGGCCTGCGCGAAGGCACCGTCGAGCCGGGACAGGTGCGTGAAGAACGAGATGACGGTGGCCAGTGCGGCACAGCCGAGCATGCGCAACACGGTGCGACGCGCGGCACGGGCGCCGAGGATCGCCCACTCGGGAATCTCGATCGGCACCAGCGCGCACACCGAACTCCACGCCCTGCTGCTGATCCCGGCGGCGGCCGCGCCCAGATACAGCACCAGCACCCAGCCGAACGCCGCGACCGGGCCTGCCGATTCGAGTGGCGTGACGCCCGCGGCGTCACCGGTGACAGCGAGGCACACGGCCGTCATCAGCAGCGGTCCGGCCACCACCGCGCCGGTCAACCAGCCCAGCTCGACCGGGGTCGGCCGGTTCGGAACGGCACGCGCGCATTCGCGGGCGGCCAGCCAGGCCAGCACGGCCGTGGGAACCAGTGGGAGCAGGCCCAGGGTGGTCCTGCCGACGGTGAGCGGAACCTGGTGGGCGGCAAGCCAGGTCGCGGCGACCGCGGCGGGCGCGCTGGTGAGATCGGTGCCGGTGGTGAGCATGACCACGAGCACGAGCAGCACCGTCGCCGCCAAGGCGGTGATCGTCGGCCTCGCCGCGACCAGCAGCAGGGTTCGCGCTCGCTCAGGCGAGAGGGACCACCAGCCGGGCTCGGGAGATGGTGCGGCGACGGTCTCCCCGGTGCCGCGTGACCCGGGGGTCCGGCGCACGAGGGAGTTACGGGAGCTCATGACAATTCAGCGTGGCAGCTTCCCCGGCAGCCGCGGGTCAGGCGCGCCGCGAGCCCACAGGCGCACCTGTGGGCTCGCGATCGAAACCTGGACCACCATGCGGCAGCCGTATCCATTCGGCATGCCCGGGCCTTGACCGACCATGCCTGCGGTTCTACTTGTTGTCGTCGTTCGGACGGAACGCGGTGGTCGCGTCGGCCGCCGGATCGGCGGTCTGCTCGCCACCGAACGGCTGCGACTGCCCCGGCGACGACTGCTGCGCGCCACCGTAGTTCGGCGCACCGAACGGCTGGCCCTGCTGCTGTCCACCGAAGGTCTGCGTGGCGCTCTCGTCGGGACGCGGCTGCGGCGCCTGCGGTGCCGCACCGTACGGCGACCCCTGCTGCTGCGGGGCACCGTACTGCTGGCCGTACGGCGACTGCTGCGGCTGGGCGGGCTGGCCGTAGGGCTGCTGCCCCGGCTGACCGTAGGACGGCTGCGGAGCCTGTGGCATCGACGGCTGGCTCTGCTGGCCGTACGGCGACTGCGTCGGGTACTGCCCACCGGTCTGGGGCTGGCCGTAACCGGTCTGGCCGTAGGACTGCTGACCGGGCTGGCCATAGCTCTGCTGGCCGTACCCCTGCTGGCCGTACTGGCCGTACTGACCCGGCTGCTGCTGCGGCTGCGCCGGTTTCGGTGCGGGGGCCTTGATGATCCCCATCCCGAACAGCAACGCCAGCACCAACAGCACGGCGGTGACGAACGAGAACGCGGCGACGACGAACGCGCCCCACTGCAGTTCTATGCCTTCACCCACGCTGATCAGCGACACGACGATGCCGATGAACGAGGCCACCGCGAGTGCCGCGGCCACGCCGAGGACATTCTGCTTGGGCAGCAGCGACAGCCCGGCCAGTAACGCGGCGGCCAGGATCAGCGTCGCGAGCGCGGCGCTGCTGGACTCGAACATGCTGCCGGTCGAGGTCTCACGCAGCGCGGTGAAACCGACGTACGGCGCGAAGCCGAGGAGGAAGGTGACGACGCCGAGCCCGGCGGCGGCCGCGGTCAAAATGAACGGCAGCCCTTTGTCCTGCGAACCGGCCGCGGTCGATGGCGCAGCCGCGGCGGCTCCGGTGCTCGGGCCCTGTGGCGCGGCGGGTGTCGCGGGTGTGTTGTACCCGGAGCCCCCGGTCGGGTATGACATGTCTCGTCGTCTCCTTGTCGAGTCGTGCGCATCGGTCGCGTCGAACTGACTGGTGCCTGATCCGATACTTGACGCTACTGCACGCCACGCCCCCGGTCATCACCTACCGATGCAGGCTGTGGATAAACCACTGCCTGTGGATAGATCGACGAAGGCCGCCCAGGTTGAACCTGAAGGCGGCCTTCGACAGTGTGAGGTTGCAGATCGAGCAGTGTTCAATTCGCCTGCGCCCGGGGACCCTGCGTGGTTACGCAAGCTACCGCCCCCGGGGCCCTGACCGGGTCAGGCAGAAGCGATGGACGCCTTCTCCAGGATCTCGCGAGCGAGCGCGGCGGTCGCGGACGGCGTCTTGCCGACCTTCACGCCCGCGGCCTCGAGCGCGTCCTGCTTGGCCTGCGCGGTGCCGCCACCGGAGGAGACGATGGCGCCCGCGTGGCCCATGGTCTTGCCCTCGGGCGCGGTGAAACCGGCGACGTAGCCGACGACCGGCTTGGTCACGTTGGCCTTGATGTACGCGGCCGCACGCTCTTCGGCGTCGCCACCGATCTCGCCGATCATGACGATGATCTTGGTCTCGGGATCCTTCTCGAACGCCTCGATGGCGTCGATGTGGGTGGTGCCGATGACCGGGTCGCCGCCGATGCCGATCGCGGTCGAGAAACCGAAATCGCGCAGCTCGTACATCATCTGGTAGGTCAGGGTGCCCGACTTCGACACCAGGCCGATCGGGCCCTTGCCGGTGATGTTGTTCGGGGTGATGCCGACCAGCGCCTCACCGGGGGTGATGATGCCGGGGCAGTTCGGGCCGATGATGCGGGTCTTGGCGCCCTTTTCGACGTTGTAGGCCCACGCGTAGGCGGAGTCCTGCACCGGGATGCCCTCGGTGATGACCACGAGCAGCGGGATCTCCGCGTCGATGGCCTCGATGATGGCGTCCTTGGAGAAGGCGGGCGGCACGAACGCGATGGAGGTGTCGGCGCCGGTCTTCTCCATCGCCTCGGCGACGGAGGCGAACACGGGCAGCTCGATCTCGTTGCCGTCTTTGTCGGTGTGCTTGACCGTGGTACCGGCCTTGCGAGCGTTGACACCACCGACGATGTTGGTGCCCGCCTTCAGCATCAGCGCGGTGTGCTTGGTGCCCTCGCCGCCGGTGATGCCCTGGACGATGACCTTGTTGTCCTTGTTCAGGAAGATTGACATGAGTTCGTTCCTTTACTTGGCAGCGGCCAGTTCGGCAGCCTTGTCGGCGCCTTCGTCCATGGTCTGGGCAAGCGTCACCAGCGGGTGGTTACGGTCGGTCAGGATCTTGCGACCCTCTTCGACCTTGTTGCCGTCCAGGCGGACGACCAGCGGCTTGTTGGCCTCGTCGCCCAGGGTCTCCAGCGCGCCGACGATGCCGTTGGCGACCGCGTCACAGGCGGTGATGCCACCGAAGACGTTGACGAACACGGACTTCACCTGCTCGTCACCGAGGATGACGTCCAGTCCGGCGGCCATGACGGCAGCCGAGGCGCCGCCGCCGATGTCGAGGAAGTTGGCCGGCTTCACGCCGCCGTGGTTCTCACCGGCGTAGGCGACGACGTCCAGGGTCGACATGACCAGACCGGCGCCGTTGCCGATGATGCCGACCTCGCCGTCGAGCTTGACGTAGTTGAGGTCGTTCTCCTTGGCCTTGAGCTCGAGCGGGTCGGTCGCGTCGACGTCGGCGAACTCGAGATGGTCGGAATGCCGGTACTCGGCGTTCTCGTCCAGGGTGACCTTGCCGTCGAGGGCGAGGATCTCGTCGTTGGGGGTGCGCACCAGCGGGTTGACCTCGACCAGGGTGGTGTCCTCGTTGACGAAGACCTCCCACAGCTTCTGGATGGTCACGGCCGCGGCGTCGAGCACGTCGGCGGGCAGGTGGCCCTTCTCCGCGATCTCACGGGCGAAGGCCAGGTCGACACCCTTGACGGCGTCGACGGCGATCTTGGCGAGGCGCTCGGGAGTCTTCTCGGCGACCTCTTCGATCTCCATGCCGCCCTCGACCGAACACATGGCCAGGTAGGTGCGGTTGGAGCGGTCGAGCAGGAAGGAGATGTAGTACTCCTCCGCGATGTCCTTGGCCTCGGCGACCAGGAGCTTCTTGACGATGTGGCCCTTGATGTCGAGGCCGAGAATGTTCTGCGCGTGCGTGAACGCGTCTTCCGGGGTGGCCGCGTACTTGACGCCGCCAGCCTTGCCACGGCCGCCCACCTTGACCTGCGCCTTGACCATTACGGGCTTGCCGATTTCCTCGGCAATGGCGCGTGCTTCTTCAGCCGTGTCGCAAACACGACCCTCGGACGAAGGCACTCCGTGCTTAACGAAGAGCTCCTTCGCCTGATATTCGAAGAGATCCATGTACTCACCGTCTCGTCTGCGTTGCTATGACAACGTCTTTGTTGGCGGCCCGACGTCGGTAGCGGGTCGGATCGGACTGTAGCTAGTCACGGGGAGGGCTAAACGACCACGTTCATAGTAAGTGGCGCAGGTCACGACCCTTTACGGGAGTCCCGGAAAACCGCTGGCCAAGGCTACTGGCGAGTAGTGAATCGGCGTTTTGCGATGCCTTGGCAGGTCGGGCCGCCTAAAGGTCGAACACCCCGCCATCTACTACGTTATGTCGTCGACGGACCTCACCCGAGATGCCGGAAAACGGTGAGTTATTCCATCGCGTTACGGTGACGAATGTCACACACAGGTGTAGGTTTCCGGCCAGCGCTTGCCACTCTGCAATCGCTTCGTTACCGTCAGTGCGGTCGAAGTCACAACCAGGTCACGACAACCAGGTCACGACTGGCAAGTCAGGACTGAGGAGGACGACAAGCTTGAGGTACTTCAGTACTCGCTTGGAACAGCTGGCGATTCGGCACAGCCGATGAACCACCGCTCCACCCTTCCAGTCGAAAATCGCACCAGTTCAGGCCATCGTTACCGGTATGCCGACGAGTACACGTCGCATCCCCAGCCCCGACGGGCTCCCGCCGCCGCATGGCCCCAGACCGACGACGCATGGCGCGAACAGAACACGTGGTCCGACGACGCGGCGTGGACGCCCGCCGAGGACGAATGGACCGCCGACGAGTCCTATGACACCGGCACGTACGCCACCGACTGGGCGCCCGTAGCCGAACGGACCACCGCCGAAGCACCCCCCGCCCCCCGCCGCGCCGAGCGTCGTGGCGGCGCACACCGAGTCCCCGCACCACCCGCCGCGCTGAAGGGCCGCGCCGCGGTCATCGCTGTCGCCGCCGGTGCGGTGGTCGCCGCGGGTCAGGCCGCGATGGCCGATCCGGGCCAACCCGCCCACGGCATCGATTACGAAGCAGCGGGCCAGGTCCACGAGATCGCCGCCCAGTCGATGAGCACGGCCGAGATCGGCGACCAGGGCACCGGGTCGTCGCCGCAGGTGCTCGACGCGACCACCATCGCCGACCGGAGCCACTTCGACGACATCCTCGCCAAGGGCGCCAAGTTCGCCGAAGACCTCGCCGCCCAGGAATCCGCCAAGCTGCGGCCCCTGTTCGCCAAGTTCACCTCGGGTAACTACACCTCCGGTTTCGGTGCTCGCTGGGGCGTCCAGCACCTCGGCATCGACGTCGCGGGTCCGATCGGCACCCCGATCTACGCGGTCGCCGACGGCACCGTCATCGAAGCGGGCCCGGCTTCCGGTTTCGGCATGTGGGTCCGTGTCCTGCACGACGACGGCACCGTCACCATCTACGGGCACATCGACACCGCCACCGTCTCGCAGGGCGAGCGTGTGATGGCAGGCGACCAGATCGCCACCATGGGCAACCGCGGCTTCTCCACCGGCCCGCACTGCCACTTCGAGGTCTGGCTCAACGGCACCGACAAGATCGACCCGGTCCCGTGGCTGGCGACGCGCGGCATCAGCCTGGGCTCCCAGCGAGACTGACCTGGCTGTTGCGCCACTCCGGATATGTCGGCCGGACTCAGGTGCTGGGCGACTCGCATGAGGGACCGGCGCGATGTTGTGGGTTCTTCTGCGTGACCAGCAGCACGCTTCCGCTCCGCTAGGGGCAGGGTTAGCGTGAGGTATGGCTGGTACGACGAAGTACACGCAGTTCATCGGGCTCGCACCGGAATTGGTGTGGGGAGTGCTCGCAGATCTCGAGCAGTGGTCGGAGTGGAACCCCGGGGTGCGGTCGGTGCGGATGCACGGGCCGGTCGCTGTCGGTGCCACCGGCGACTATCTCCCCAACGGAAAACTCTCGGCACGGATTCACGAGCGTTTCGCTGAACCGTTCACCGTCACCGTGTTCGAACCGAATCGCGAGCTCCGGATCGAGCAGCCCGAACCCGCGGGCACCATGCACCTCACCTGGCGGCTGACACCCCGCGACGGCGGCACCGACATCACCCAGGAACTCCGCTTCACCGGCCCGTCCGCCGCCGCGGCTCGCACCGTCGTCCGCCCGTTCATCGAAACCGACGCGCGCGTGAACTTCTCGCGCCTGGCGCGACTGGCCGGACTCGCTCCCACCGACGACGCGCTGAATGTGGTCATCGCGGGTGGCACCGGCGCACTCGGTCTCCAGATCGCCGCCGACCTGACCTGCCGCGGCCAGCGCGTCACCCTGCTGACCCGCCGCCGCAACCCGAATCTGCCCTTCCGCCAGACCGAATGGGACGGCCGCTCGGTCGGCTCCTGGTCCGTCGAACTACGCGAGCCCGGTCGCCTGGCCGTGATCAACCTCGCCGGAAAGTTGGTCGATTGCAGGCCGACCGAACGCAACATCGCCGAATTGCGTTCCAGCCGAGTCGATTCCACCACCGCTCTCGTCGCCGCGGCGGGTCTGCGCGATACCCCTGTCGACTACTGGGTCCAAGCCAGCACCACGGCCATCTGGTCGGACGCGGGCGAAACCCGGTGCACCGAAACAACTCCCCTCCCGGTCGGCCTCCCCCAGATGACCGGCGTCGCCCAGCCGTGGGAGGAAGCCTTCGACCCCGCGCGCGCCGACCACTGGACGATCCTGCGCACCTCCATCGTCCTCGACCCCGACGCCCCCGCCCTCAAGCGCCTCGGCCAACTCACCAAGGCGGGTCTCGGCGGCCGCATCGGCCCCGGCGACCAGTGGTTCAGCTGGATCCACATCGAGGACTGGCTGGCCATCGTCCGAGCCTCCCTCGGCCTGGACCAGAACCTCGCCCTCCCCAACGGCGTCCTCGTGGCCGCCACCGAATTCCCGGTCCGCAACACCGAACTCATGGCCACCCTGCGCCGAATCCTGCACCGCCCCCCGTCACCACCGACGCCGAAGGCGATGCTCACCGTCGGCGCTGTATTCCTGCGCACCGACCCAGCACTCGGCCTCACCGGCCGCCACGCCACCTCCGAGGTACTCCACAAGGCCGGCTTCGACTTCCGCTACCCCACCCTCGACGAGGCCCTGACCTACCTGCTGCCGTCGAGCAGCCCTGAGTAATCAGGCTCGCCGTCCGGGGAACCGGGAGGTGGCCGGACTCGCCCCGCCACCTCCCGCACTCACAACTTGACGATGGTCCGACTGAACTGCGGAATCAACCGAATCTTCCCCGCGGAGCCGAAGTCGATGGTCACCGTAGCCAACGGCCCTACCCCATCCGCGGCGACAACCCGCCCCAACCCGTACTTGTCATCGGTAACCCGATCCCCTACGGCCAGAACGAGTTCGGTGTTGTTGCGCTTGACCGCCCCACCCGGCGCCGGCCGACGCTCACCGGATCCCCCACGCACACCGGGTCGCTGATCCCACCCGCTCCCGCTGGTCCAATCCCGATCGAAACCGCTGTCCTCACCACGACGCCGCCCCCGCTGCACCGGCGAAACCACCGGTTCCAGCCTGCGCCAATCCAACAAGTGCTGCGGAATCTCCTGTAGGAAACGCGATTCCGGATTCGACACCGGCTGCCCCCAGCCGGACCGCACAACAGCCCGCGAGAGATAGAGCCGCTGGCGCGCCCGCGTGATTCCCACGTACGCCAACCGACGTTCCTCGGCCAATTCGTTCGGGTCGCCCAGCGCCCGCATATGCGGGAACTGCCCGTCCTCCCAACCGGTTACGAACACCACCGGAAATTCGAGGCCCTTGGCGGTGTGCAGCGTCATCATGGTGACCACGCCCGTGCCCTCGTCCGGGATCTGGTCGGTATCGGCGACCAGTGACACCCGCTCGAGGAAGGCCGCCAACGACCCCGGCTCCGGTTCACCGTCGCCGGCCTCGGGCACCAGCCCTTCCTCCCGTGCCGCTTCGGCGTTGTTGAACGCCTCGGAACTGAATTCGCGTGCGACGCTGACCAGTTCGTTGAGATTGTCGAGCCGCGCGCCGTCTTGCGGATCGTCGGAAGCTTCCAGTTCGCCGCGATAGCCGGTGCGGTCGAGCACCGCCTCGACCACGTTTCCCACATCGGGATAGTCGCTGTCGGCCCGCTTGCCCGCCACCCGAATCTCGTCGAGCAGATCGAGGAACCCCGCGATGGCCCGCTGGGCACGGGTGTTCAGCAGCGCGACCTTGCCGTCGGCCGCGTCACGCAGTGCCGCGGCGAAACCGATACCGCGCTGTTCGGCGTGCACCGCCACGCACGCCTCCGCACGATCGCCGATTCCGCGGCGCGGTGTATTGAGAATGCGGCGCACACTCACCGCGTCCTCGGGATTCTCCAGCACGCGCAGGTAGGCCACCACGTCGCGCACTTCTTTGCGCTCGTAGAACCGCACCCCACCGACCACCTTGTACGGCAGGCCCATGCGGATGAAAATCTCTTCCAGCGCGCGGGAATTGTTGTTGGTGCGATAGAACACCGCTACGTCGCCGTAGTTGGCATCGCCGCCGTCGACGAGCCGATCGATTTCCTTGGCCACGAAGGAGGCTTCGTCGTGCTCGTTGTCGGCGACGTAGCCGGTGATCAGTTCACCCTCGCCGGAATCGGTCCACAGCTTCTTCTCGCGGCGGCCCTCGTTGCGCGCGATCACCGCGTTGGCGGCGGACAGAATGTGCTGGGTGGAGCGGTAGTTCTGTTCCAGCAGAATGGTTTCCGCATCCGGGAAGTCGCGCTCGAATTCCTCGATATTGCGGATGGTGGCGCCACGGAACGCGTAGATCGACTGATCGGCGTCGCCGACCACGCACAGTTCGCTCGGTCCTACCGCCTGGTCTTCGACGTCGTCGTGATGCCCGACCAGCTCACGCACCAGCACGTACTGGGCGTGGTTGGTGTCCTGGTACTCGTCGACCAGCACGTGCCGGAACCGCCGCCGGTAGTACTCGGCGACCTGTGGATGGTTCTGCAACAGCGCCACCGTCTCGCCGATCAGATCGTCGAAGTCCATCGCGTTGGCCGTGCGCAACCGGCGTTGATACTCGGCGTAGACCCTGGCGACCAGGGCGGGCAGTTCGGTGTCGTCGGCTTCGGCATCGGCGGCGGCCTTTTCCGGGCCGATCAGTTCGTTCTTCAGATTGGAAATCGCCGTCGACAGCAACCGCGCCGAATACTTCTTCGTGTCGATCTCGAAATCGCGACTGATCATCGTGAGCAAACGACGCGAATCGTCGGCGTCGTAGATCGAGAAATTCGAATTCAAGCCGGGCAGCAACGCCGCCTGCATCCGCAGAATGCGCACACAACTGGAATGGAAGGTCGATACCCACATGCTGGCCGCCCGCGGGCCGACCAGCCCGGCAACCCGTTCGCGCATCTCGGCCGCGGCCTTGTTGGTGAAGGTGATGGCCAGGATCTCCCCGGTGCGCACCCCGCGCGCCGCGAGCAGATAGGCGATCCGGCGGGTGAGTACCGCGGTTTTGCCCGAGCCGGCGCCCGCCACGATCAGCAACGGGGACCCCGCGTGCGTCACCGCCGCACGCTGGGGCGGATTGAGCCCGTCGAGCAGGCGCTCGATCTCCTCGGCACGCTGTTGTTCGCGCTCCTGGCGGCGCTGGGACTGTTCGGCACTGTTCTTGGCCGCCGCCTGAGCCAGCGCGGACGCGCCGGCGCCACCACCGTCCCGAGTCGGTGGCACGGCGCCACTCGGCGCGGGCGCCGGTTCGCTGGGATCGGTGGCTGAGGCGTGGGGAGCGACCGTGATGTCCATCGTCTGTCCACGCTACCGGCGGGCACCGACAAGCCGCGAACTGCCGCCACCACGATGACCGGCCGTCGACGACTCGGCAAACTACCGGTGAACGCGCCCAGGTGGACGCGGGCCGCACTTGGTGAACGTTCTCAGCGAATTCACAAACAGAACTGTTTTGCCTACCTAGCGCCCCGTGGCAGACTGAGCCCCATGGTCAGCGCTTCTCCGCATGCCCGGATCGGTCGCCGGTCCGATATCGTGACGGGGAGTACGGCTGATCGCGCACTCCCGGGGGGATCACGTACTGCCCGTCGGGAAAAGTTTCAGGGTGACGGAACAGATCGGGTAACAGGCCGTTCGGTCCGACCGATCCAAGTTCTGACACGAGGAGATGAATGATGAGCACCCCTGCTACGACCACCGGGTCCGATTCGGCATTGCCGCAATCCGAAGCCGAGATCGACAAGCTCCGCCTCGAGATCGATCAGCTCGATGCCACGATCCTCGCCGCGATCAAACGTCGCAGCGAGATTTCCCGGATCATCGGCCGCACCCGGATGGCCTCCGGTGGCACGCGCCTGGTCCACAGCCGAGAGATGAAAGTGCTCGAGCGCTTCAGTGAGCTGGGCCAGGAGGGTCACACCCTCGCCATGCTCCTGCTCCGCCTCGGCCGCGGCCGCCTCGGCCGCTGAGCCACCCCACAGACCATGCGGCGAACCAGCCAGTTCGCCGCTGCCAAAAAGCCGCCCCGGGTGCGACACCATCCCCGGGGCGGTTATTTTTCGCCCGGCTCAGGTCAGGGCGATGTATTTGGTGTTCAGGTATTCCTCGATGCCCTCGGTACCGCCCTCGCGTCCGAACCCTGATTCCTTGACGCCGCCGAACGGCGCCGCGGGATCGGAGATGACGCCGCGGTTGACGCCGACCATGCCGCTGTCCATCGCCTCGGAGATGCGAAGCGCACGGTCGAGGTCGCGGGTGAAGACATAGCTGACCAGCCCGTATTCGGTGTCGTTGGCGGCGGCGACGCCCTCGTCCTCGGTATCGAAGGCCACGATCGGGGCCACCGGGCCGAACACCTCCTCGCGCAGGATGCGAGCGGTCGGCGGCACATCTCCCAAGATCGTGGCCGGGTAGTACCAGCCCGGGCCGCCGGGAACCTTGCCGCCGATCAACACCCGCGCGCCCACGGAGACGGCATCGTCGACCAGCTCGCTCACGATCTCGCGCTGAGCCTCGCTCACCAGCGGGCCAAGGGTGGTCGCGGCATCGGTGCCCGGGCCCATCACGACGGTGTCGGCCATCGCGGCGACGAACTTCTCGGTGAACTCGGCGACCACGCCACGCTGCACGTAGAACCTGTTGGCAGCGGTGCACGCCTCGCCACCGTTGCGCAGCTTCGCCTGCATCGCACCGGCCACGGCGGCGTCGACATCGGCATCGTCGAACACGACGAACGGCGCGTTGCCGCCCAGTTCCATGGAGGTGCGCAGCAGCCGGTTCGCCGACGACGCAACGAGCCCCTTACCGACTTCGGTGGAGCCGGTGAAGGTGAGCTTGCGCAGCCGGGGATCGTCGATCAGCGGGCCTGTGACGGCCCCGGAACGCCGCGTGGTGATCACCGACAGCACCCCGTCGGGCAGGCCCGCTTCGCTACAGAGCTTGGCCAGCGCCAGCATGGTCAGCGGCGTCGCCGAGGCCGGCTTGACGATCATCGTGCAGCCTGCCGCCAGCGCGGGCCCGATCTTGCGGGTGCCCATGGCCAGCGGGAAGTTCCACGGTGTGATCGCCAGGCAGGGCCCTACCGGCTGCTTGGCGACCATGATCCGCCCCGTGCCCGACGGCGCGTTCAGGTATCGCCCGTGAATACGCACCGCTTCTTCACTGTTCCAGCGAAAGAACTCCGCGCCGTAGCGCACTTCGTTGCGGCTCTCCGACAGGGCTTTGCCCATTTCGAGCGTCATCAGCAACGCGAATTCCTCCGCTCGCGCCGTCAGCTGCTCGAACACCGTTCGCAGGATTTCCCCCCGCTCCCGCGACGGCGTCCGGGCCCACGCGGCACCCGCCGCGACGGCCGCGTCCAGCGCCCGCATCGCGTCCTCCGGGGTCGCGTCGGCCACCTGTGCGATCACCGCCCCATCGGCGGGATTGCGCACGTCGAAAGTGCCACCCCCGGTGGCCTCGACGGGTCCGGAGCCGATCCACAAACCCTTGGGCACGAATTCGAGTACGTCGCGTTCAGACACCATCCCGCCAGCCTAAGCCCGCCACCCCGGGCCACCACCCCAACACCGAGGAAGGACGACCGGCACAGGCCACCCCGCACCCGCGACCCATAGGGAGCGGCGGCCACGAAGTGGCCGGTCGCGGCCGGGTCGCCGGTTAGGCGCCGTTGCGTACGCGACGAAGGAGCAAGCA
>NZ_JBHXRA010000035.1:0-20886 GCF_042717045.1 Nocardia sp. NPDC058633 | reverse complement strand
CGTTGCTCCTCGGACAACGAACTTCGCGCACGCATGAAACTGCTCCCCGGAGGTCGGATCTGAATTTCTCAGTCCAACTTCCGGGGAGCAGTTCACAACCACGCCCCTGTTTCACATTCCCTCACGCCTACCTGCTCCTTTCCCAGCAACCACAGCGCGGTCGCCGCGGCGGTCGTTGCCTCGCTGTGGTTCGTCGACAAGCGACTGACGGCGATTGCCGCCCTCGCCGTAATCGCCATGGCGGCTTCCCGGGTATACGTCGGTGCGCATTACCCACACGACGTGGCCGCTGGACTACTTGTCGGCACCTTGATCGGCCTATCGATTGCCATGCTCGCCCGACGCTGGGCACCACCGCTGGCCGCTGTGATCGACCCCCGCCGCACGCGCTCCGCTCGGCATCAGCGAACGGAATCCGATTGAGCCTCAACTGGTCTCGATACCGTCAGGCAGATGTGCAGCGGAGCCACTTACCGCGGCACCGTATCGCAGAATGGCGAGGGTCATGTCATGCTCTGGTCGCGAGATAAATCGTGGCCGATGCCTGGCCACGAGTCAGTGGATTATCGAAAAACACCCGCTCAGCAGCCACATCGATGAAGACATCCGCCAGGATCGCGACGAAATCCGGGTCGGGCGCCTCATCCGACCACATCGCGAATGTGCCACCGGCCCTCAGATGAACAGACAGCTGCTGCAACCCTTCCCGGGTATAGAAGGCGGTATGTGGGTGATGCAGAACATGGCGCGGCGAGTGGTCGATATCGAGTAGGACCGCATCGAAGGTCCGGCCAGGACTGTGCGGATCGAAACCCTCCGCATCAGCCGCTGTGGCGAAGAAGTCGGCGCATCGCAGCGACACCTTGGGCTCGGTAACCAACCCGGCGGTGTCGGGCAGGAGTTCGCGTCGATGCCAGTCGATCACGGCATCGGAGAACTCGATCACGGTCAACGTCCGAATGCGACTGTCTTCCAATGCCTCTCGCGCCGTGTAGCCCAACCCGAGCCCGCCGACGACCACGTCCAGGTCGCTGCCCGGCGTTCGCAGCAGGCCAAGGCGGGCGAGCTCGCGCTCGGCGACGGTGAACAGGCTCGACATGAGGAACTCGTCGTCGAGCTTGACCTCGAACACATCGGCCCGCACGGTCGGGTCGAACCGGCGACGCAGACTGATCTCTCCCATCGAAGTCTGCCGCCATCCCAGTTCTTCGAATCGAGCGCTCATCGCAACTCCAACCTCGCTACGGACAATTGTCGTTCATCGCCATCAGGTCAGGTAGACAGCTGTTCCCACCGCTGCGATCCATGCGAGGGCGAGAACCTGAAGCGCCCTGTCCCCCAACGCGAGTTCCTCCGGCTCCCCCGCCGCGCCACCGTCGACATCGATCGCGTATCGCAGAATTGCCATGGTGAACGGAATCATCGAGATCCCGAACCACGCGGTGTCGCGGGCGTCGTCCTGTTCGAACGCCCACAACCCGTAGAAGACCACGACGGCCGCGGCCGCGAGAGTCCACACGAACCGTAGGTACGTGGGGGTGTAGTACTCGAGGGATTTGCGGATCTTGGCGCCGGTAGCGAGGGCGATCTGCAGCTCGGCATAGCGTTTACCCGCTGCCATGAACAGCGACCCGAAGGCCATGATCAGCAGGAACCACTTCGACATCGGGATCCCAGCGGCTACGCCACCAGCGACGGCGCGCAGCAGAAATCCCGAGGACACGACGCAGATATCGAGCACCGGCTGATGCTTGACGCCCAAGCAGTAGGCCAGCTGGACACCGATGTAGACCGAAATGACCACGGCCAGTTGCCAACTCGCCACGAACGACCCTGCAATCGAACCCACGAATAGAACTGCTGCCAGTGCGTACGCCGGTCCGGTCGGCACGATCCCCGCCGCGATGGGCCGCAGTCGCTTGGTCGGGTGCGCCCGGTCAGCTTCCACATCCAAGGCGTCATTGACCAGATAGACGCCGGACGCAGCCATGCAGAACACCACGAAGGCCACACCCACGTGCGCGAGGACATCGAGATCGGTGACAGATCCCGCGGCCAGCGGTGCGGCGAGCACGAGAGAATTCTTGATCCATTGACGTGGTCGAGCAGCCTTGATCACACCTCGCAGCAATGCTGTGCGGGGAACTTTCGCCGACACGGGGTCGGCACCCAGCTCAGCCGAGTCACTCGTCGCGGCCGCGACGTTCACAGAATGATTCATGGCAGTCGTTCAATCCATTCGAGAAGCGCTGGCTCTGCGCGTGCAGACGGTCAGGGCAGCCGGGCAACCATCCTCACCGAACATTACCCTTACGAAACAGTAGAGTTACCACAGGGTCGCCCAGCCGGTACTACCGCGACTCCGCATCGGCGCAACCACGGTGCGAATTTGACCACACCATAGGACTCCATTACTTTGACTTTACACAACTCTCCTCTTACGTATGGGTAGGGTGAGGCAAAGAGGAGGCATTGTGGGCGACACTCACGGTCGTGGCCCGATCGATCGGGCCGAGCGAATGCGACCGGACTCGGCCAATTCAGCCACACGCTGGTCGGGGGCAGAACCCGGCACAATCACACTCCCCGGATCCGGTGATCAGCCCCGCCCCTCCGGGCCGTGCTCGACACGGCTCTCGGCTGCGGCGGGCGTGTTGTCCTGGCTGTCTCCACGGGCCTCGTGCATCGAAACAGAAGCCGCGCAACTGGCCGAGCTCGTCAACCCCGGCGCAGTGTGTCTCGATATCGGAGCCGGCTACGGCCTGTACTCGACACTTTTCGCGGCAGCCGCGGGGCCACACGGCCGAACTTTGGCGATCGACGCGAACCCGCGGTTGACCAATCGGCTACAGCGTCTCGCGACTGCCCTGCGTGCGCCATCACTGCAGCCGATCTGGGCAGCCGTATCCAGCACGTCGGGTGTCGATACGCAACTCTCGGTTCCGTACCGACACCGGATGCCCGTCTGCGGTCGCGCGTTCATGCTGCATGGAGCAGCACACCACGGCCCGAACAGTGAGTTCGACCGAGATCGCCGGATCAATTTGACGACAACAACACTCGATGAACTGACCGAGCAGCACGGTGTGAATCAAATAGATGTGATCAAGGTCGATATCGAAGGCGCCGAGTACGCGATGCTGCGCGGAGCACACACCGTCCTCGCGCGACATCGCCCCGTCTGGATGCTCGAGATCGAAGAACGTCACCTTGCCAAATATGGCCACCGCGCCGCCGATGTCGTCGACCTGATGGCTTCTCACGGGTACGCGATGTACCGATGGCACGGTGACCAGTGGCAGCGGTGCTCGCACGTGAGCCCCACCGCACGCAACTATCTGTTCCGCATCCCTTGAGCCGGTACGACACCGGGCGCCGCACCGAAACCGCGCATATCTCCCGCGCGCTCTGGATTGCCCCGCTCCTGTCCATCACGATCGCGGCATGTCTGCTAGTGCCCAACTGGTCCTTCGCCGGTATCAACGGCGGCTTCCTGGACCTCGAGGTCTACCGCATCGGGATCCAATCACTGCGTGAGGGCAACGGGCTGTACACCTCGCTACCGGCCACCTCTGCCGGGATAAGCCTGCCGTTCATCTACCCACCGTTCGCGGCGATCGTGCTCGCGCCCTTGGCGCTTCTGCCATGGAGCGCGGCCGCATTCGCGCTGTTCGCCATCTCCACCGCAGCACTGGCCGCCGCCGTGTATCTCGCCGCCCGCCGCATGTGGGCACACCCGCGCGACAAGGCGACGTGGATCGCCGCCACCGTGGCTCCCCTACTGCTCCTCCTCGAACCTGTCGCTGCGACTTTGGATTTCGGCCAGATCAACCTCATCCTGATGGGCCTTGTCGCCGCGGATTGCCTGACAACCAAGCCGACATGGCGGCGCGGAATGCTGGTCGGCCTTGCCGCGGCCATCAAACTGACTCCCGCGGCATTCGTGCTGTACTTCCTGATCCGCAAGGATTACCGCGCGGCCGCCACCGCCGCGGTGACCGGCGCTGTCGCCACCGCCATCGGCTTCGCGATCCTGCCGCGCGAATCGATGACGTACTGGTTCGGCGGGCTCGGCGATGTCTCCGGACTCAGCGGCTCGCCGTACCACACCAACCAATCGATCCAGGCGATACTGGCCCGGCTCTCGGTCCCGGAGCCTGTGTTCACGCTCGTGTGGTTGGGCGCCACCGCAGCGTTGCTGGTGCTGACCGTGGTCGCTATGCGAGCGAGCGCGACGATTCCCACGCTGGCCCTGTCGTGCAACGCGATCCTCGCGCTGCTCATCTCGCCGATCTCGTGGTCGCATCACTGGGTGTGGTTTCCGGTGGCCTTACTCACCATCGCCGGTCTCGCCACTCTACGGACGCGTGCTGGCCAGGGGTGGCTCGCCGCCGTCGTCGTGACGACGATCGTGTTCGCGATCGGACCCCACAAGTTACTTCCGGGTGGCGGCGACCAGGAGATGAGCTGGGCGCCATGGCAGCACGTGGTCGGCAACACCTACGTATTGCTCGCCATCGCCCTCGTTCTCGTCACGGCGCTGGTCAAACCACAACCGCGCCCAGCCTCGGCGGCCGATCCTGCTGCCGAAGTCGGGCAAACCTCACCGGCGGACCTTGCAGCTCCCGAAAGTAGCCGATACCCCTACAAACATACCCTCACGCGAGGGTAGGGTTTGCGAGGTGACTAATGCACCCCACGCGAACACCATCACGCGAATGACGATCATCGACGCAATCGGCCACCTCTTCGCGGAGCCTCGGACCAGACAGCAGATCCTCACGGCCGCCATCCAGGAGGACGTACCCGGCGAAATCCTCGAGGTGCTGGAGGCGCTGCCCGCTCGCACGTACAGCCACGTGCGGGAGCTGTGGAGCTTTCTGCCCGACCTCCCGATCGGTGACTGATCCGTCCCCCTTTCGGCCCCGGAGACGACGATGACCACTGTGCAAGTGCCCGATGAACAGCAAGAACACCTATATCTTGCCGAGACCGTCCAACTGCTGACCAAGGAGCTCGAACAACTCGGCGGCTCGATCGACAAGGCCGCCAAGGATATCCAGGATCGCAAGGAGTTCCTGTGGGAGAACCGCCGGAACATGGACTTCGCAGAGAAGGCCGACTTCCGCACCTCGGTGGATCTGTCGGTCAAGCTCGGTGAGCGCGCCGTGCTGACCAGGGAACGGGTCAAGCGACTGCTGAAGACCCCGTACTTCGGTCGCGTCGACTTCCACACCAGCGGCGAAGCGAGCGCGAACATCTTCTACATCGGCGTGCACACCTTCTTCGATCCCGGAACCCAGGAGATCCGGATTCACGACTGGCGGGCCCCGGTCTCGAGTCTGTTCTACGACTTCGAGTCGGGGGCAGCGTCTTTCGAGTCGCCCGGCGGCGTCGTGCGCGGCGAGATCGCGGGCAAACGCCAGTACAAGATCACCGATGGGCGCTTGGAGTACATGCTCGACAGCGCACTGAACATCGATGACGACGTGCTACAGCGCGAGCTGAGCCGGTCCGCCGACAAGAAGATGCAGAACATCGTCGCGACCATCCAGCGCGAACAGAACGCGGTGATCCGCAACGAAACAGCCCACGTGCTGATCCTGCAGGGGGTCGCGGGCTCGGGGAAGACCTCGATCGCCCTGCACCGGGTCGCGTTCCTGCTCTACCGTTTCCGAGACACCTTGACCTCGGACAATGTCATGATCCTGTCCCCCAACAAGGTCTTCGGCGATTACATCGCCAACGTACTACCCGAACTCGGTGAGCAACAGGTCGCCGAGATCGGCTTCGACAAGATCGCCGACAAGTTCCTGGCCAAGCTCACCGACTACGAGACCTTCAGCGAACAAGTCATCGCCCTGCTCGACGGGGTCGACGAGGCCGCGACCGCCCGCATGCGATACAAAGCCACTCCTGAATTCGTCGCCGAACTCGATGCCTGGATCAGTTCCCGCGCACAGGAATTCGCCCCCACGGAGATCGCACAGAAGCACACCCGCGTTGCTGCCGAATGGGTCGCCGACGCATTCGACGAACTGCCGAGCCTGCCGATCTTCGCCCGCCTCGATCGGCTGGCCGACATCGCGGTCAATCGGCTCAAACACGAGGTGGGCGACCGCGGCGGCAAGTGGACCGGCGCCGACACGACCGGTGTCCGCAAGCAGGTCCGCGCCATGTTCCCCTATCGAGACGCCTTCGCCCTGTACAAAGCGTTCTACGCCGATCCCGGCCGCCGATCCCTGTTCAAGCCACTGGGCCGCAGGAAGATCGAGTACGCCGACGTCTTCCCGTTGATCTACACCATCGTCAGCACCGAACGCCAGGAGTACTTCGGTCACATCCGTCATCTTTTGGTCGACGAGATGCAGGACTACACCCCCATCCAATACGCCGTGCTGCGTGCGCTGTTCTCCTGCAAGATGACGATCCTGGGCGATGCCAACCAATCGGTGAACCCGTTCAGCTCCTCATCGCTGTCGACGATTCAGACCATCTTCCCCGACGCCGACTGCCTCGAGTTGTGCAAGAGCTACCGCTCCACGACCGAGATCACCGACTTCGCCCAACACATCTCCCGCAACGACAAACTCATCCCGATCGAACGCCACGGCCACCCGCCGCAGATCATCTCGTGCGAGACCCCGCAGGACCATCAGTCACAGCTGCTGACTCTGATCGAGCAATATCACCACAGCGATCACCGATCCCTCGGCATCGTCTGCAAGACCGTCGATCAAGCGCAACAGCTACACCACACCCTGACCGAGGCCGGGGTCGCGCTGAGTTTGCTCGGCTACGACAGCACCACTTTCGCCGCCGGCATCGTCATCACCTCGGCGCACATCGCCAAGGGCCTGGAGTTCGACATGGTGATTGTCCCGAGCGCCGATGACTCGAACTACGCCAACGAAATGGACAGAAGCATGCTCTACATCGCCTGTACCAGAGCAATGCACGAACTCCACCTGACCCACGTCGGCCAGCCATCACGTTTCCTGGAGTTCGCCCGAAATCCCAGCACGCAACTCGTCACCTCGACTGCTGAGCCACTCGATACCCCGGCCGCCGTCGAAGTTCGCCAGATCGCCAGGTCATAGATGCAGTCCACCCACCACCCCCGGGCAGCGGGCGAGGTTCGACCGGAGCCTCGTATGGTCGGCGCTCGAACCCGCTCATCACAATTCGTGCGGATGGCTATCGGTTTCACTCCACGCCGGATCCGGAATTGGTGTCGCTGTGTGGCGACCCGCCCCCGTCATGATGTCGCCCTGATCGTTGCGGTATTCGGTGCACTGGTGTCGGTGATTCTGCTCGGCTGGTGGTCGGATCTGCT
The DNA here is from genome assembly GCF_042717045.1 of Nocardia sp. NPDC058633. Taxonomy (NCBI): domain Bacteria; kingdom Bacillati; phylum Actinomycetota; class Actinomycetes; order Mycobacteriales; family Nocardiaceae; genus Nocardia; species Nocardia sp. NPDC058633. The sequence continues at coordinate 13,550 of NZ_JBHXRA010000035.1, read as the reverse complement.
CGGGGTCCAGCATGAAGACCTCGAGGTGTACCGGTTCGGTGTCGAGGCGTGGTGGGCCGGCCAGGACATTTACGGCACGTTGCCGCCGACCAGCGCCGGTGTCCACCTGCCGTTCCTGTATCCGCCGTTCGCCGTGCTCATACTGAGCCCGCTGGCAGTGCTGCCGTGGTCAGCGGCGGTGCTGACTCTCTTCTTACTCAATCTCACCTGCCTGGTGGCCACGCTATACGTTGTGCTGCGCGCCATCGCGCCCCAGCTGTCGGTCCCGGTCGCGCTGACCATCGCGGGGGCCGCGTCCGCCCCCGCGCTACTGCTCGAACCACTGCGGCAGACATTCCATTTCGGACAGGTGAATCTCTTGCTCATGGGCCTGGTCGCGGTCGACTGCTTGGCTCGCCGAACACCATGGCCGCGCGGAATGGCTGTGGGTATAGCCGCCGCAGTCAAGCTAACCCCCGTAGCGTTCATACTCTTCTTCCTGGCCCGTAGGGACTACCGATCGGCGGCAGTTGCCGCAGCGACGGGCCTCACGGCGAGCGCGGTCGGCTTTCTTATCGACTGGGATGCATCAATGACCTACTGGTTCAACGGTTTCGAGCTGATGTCATGGATGAGTGGGACGCCCTACCTGACCAATCAGACACTCGAGGCCAGCATCGCCAGATACGATCTCGGCGAGCCGGCTCAGACTGTCGCTCGGGTCGGGCTGACACTCGCGCTGCTCGGCACGGTCTGGTTCGTGATTCGCCGCTCGGGCGCCGCGCTCGGCATGCTGCTCATTGCCGCGTTCGCGCTGCTGGCGTCCCCGACGTCATGGTCGCACCACTGGGTGTGGGTGGCTCCCGCGATCGTGCTGATGGGCGGATACGCGGTCGAGCGCTGGGAGCGTGACCGCATGTCGGCGATGTCGTGGCTGTGCGCGGCGACCTTCACAGCAGCACTGTTCTACCTGGCGCCGTTCGCTCTGGTCCCCGGCAGCGCCGATCGCGAACTCGCGTGGACGGTGCCCCAACAGTTCCTCGGCAACTCCTACACCTGGTTCACGATCCTGCTGATCACCAGCTACGCCGCAGCCTCGGCCGCACACCGAGACCGTTCACTCGCAGATACAACCGTTCGGCGCGACGTCGAGCTCAATCAATCGTCCAGGTGAGCTGATCGGAGTTTGCCATCAGAACTACCTGAAGGCTTGCCTGGTGCACCGCGGAACTCCTGGCCGGAATGGGAACCGTCACTATCGCGGCCACGATGATGTCACGGTGTCCAGCTCCCGCGGGAGTGCCCCCCGACGACGTGGGTCGGTCGAGCGACAACGAGCTGACCGCTGCCGACCACCCTTTCGATCCGAGTCGGCCGTACAACCGGCTCGACAGAGGTGGCCAACTCTACTGTAACGTAATAGTAGATATTACGGTTACCGAGGAGGCTTAACCCTTGCGAGTTCTGAGACAGGTCAATATGAGCGCGCTGCGCACTACTGCCCGGCGGCGTTGGTTCCTCAGGACGGTATGGACGCTGGGGGCGCTCGCCACGGTGGCGCTGTGCCTGGAGCTCGCAAGTCAGGGCCGCGACGGCTTCCAGATAGATCTGTCGGTATATCGCGATGCCGGACTGGCGTCCCTCACCGGAGCCACTCTGTACTCTGAGGATTTCCCCACCACAACTGGACTGCGGTTCATCTACCCTCCGTTCGCAGCGCTGTTGTTCGCTCCGATGGCGGCACTCGACGTGACGATGCTGCAGCTGGTATGGATGGCGATCAATCTGTCGTTGCTAGCGTGGATCCTCAAGACGGTTCTGGCTCACCTATCGGCTCCGAAGCCTGGTTTGCTCACCGTCGCCCTCCTCGCGCCGGCGTTGCTGCTCGAGCCGGTTCGGTCGAACTTCGGGTTCGGTCAGATCAACCTCGTGCTGATGGCACTGGTGCTCGCAGACTGCCTTGATCGCACACCCCGGAAATTACGCGGCGTCGGTATCGGGCTCGCGGCAGCGATCAAGATCACTCCGGCGGCGTTCGGATTGGTGCTGCTGATGCGACGTGACCACTCCGCGCTCGGCCGCGCCGCCGGAGCGTTCCTCGTCACCATCGGAGTCGGATTCGTGTTCTTTCCCCGGGATTCGCTGTACTTCTGGACCACCGAGTTCTTCAATACCGACCGAGCGGGCAACCACGCCTATGAGCGTAATCAAGCGATCACCGGGTTTCTGGCGCGCGCGGGCGTGGACGGGATAGTCAAAGACGTGGTGTGGCTGGTCTTGGCGGCGGCGGTCGTCAGCATCGCGGCCTGGAGCGCACACCGATTCACACTGTCCGGCGACCACGTGCCCGCGGTGGCGGTGATCGCGCTGGCGACATTGCTGGCAGCTCCGATCGCGGTGACCCACCACTGGGTGTATGCGATCATCCTCGTGCCTTTGCTGGTGGTACCACGGTACCGGAGATGGCGCCCCATGCTGGCCGCAGCGACAATCGCATTCATCGCCGCGCCTTACAGTCAGTTGCCTCAGCGGGGCGACGGATTCGTCGAAATGATCGTCAGGTACGCCATCGGAAACGCCCAGCTATTCAGCGCCGCAGCGCTACTGGTCGCCGCTTACGCCGCCGCGCGCACCCCGCTCCCACCCGATGAGCCGCGCGTACACCGGGAATCAGTCGGCGCGACCGCGAGTGCAGCCGGTCGACCTGCGTGATCACCGGCTAGTGGTTCATTGGTGAACCGTCGGGAAAAATCGGCAATGGTGCTGAGCCGGATCAGGCAGCTGTCGAACTGCCCAACATTGTGGCCGGACTCGGCAGGGTTTCGGCAGAAGAGCACAGCGCGTATTCCGATTCCGCTACCAGCTGCCCGACAGAAATCCCCAGGTCATCCCCGTTCCCATCTTCGGTGTGCCCCGCTGTGGCACACCGAAGATGGGAACGGGGACCTATCCGTACCGGCGGTGCGTGGGCGTCAGATCGAGTAGTGACCCGCGATGACCAGGCGTTTTCCAGTTGCCCATGTTTTGTGCGTCCTGCCGAGGACACGAACCTGCGACAGCACATCAGAACAGCACGCCCTACAGCCGATGCTATCCCTCAGCACAGATGCTGGCCGAACTCGCCGATACCCACGACACGGAGATGATCAACATCGGCAGCTCCCGCAGCGGCACGCAGTCTCATGACTTGCCTTTAACGGGGTCGGCGGTGGCTTCATCCCCGCTCGGGCAGGGAGCACTGTAGGCCGGACAGGTGCACCTGCCCCACCCTGGCTTCATCCTCGCTCGCGAGGGGGCGGCCGTCGACGCGCACACCGAACAGTTCCTCGGCGCGGTGACAGATCTCGCAGTCGTCGTCGCTCTCGCCGAAATGGGACTTACTCGACGACGCCGAATCAGGGCCCGGAGCGCTAGTGAGGGCCAGGTAGACGGTCACGGCGCCTCTCGCGCGACATAGCAATCCTCCACACGGTCGACCGCCGCCGCCACCGTGATGGTCGGAGCAGCCGCTAGACCTGCGCATTCAGAGAAGTCGCCTCCCCAAACACAGGTCACGTGGACCGACGCCGCGTGGTCGACGCGCACTGCGCGAGGTTGAACCCCGAACTCCACCCGCGGACGACGCCGGCTCCCCAACTCACCGAGCGAAAAGGGATTTCGTTGCCACACCACACCAAGGACAGCCGCTACCCACAACAACCGACTCGATCGGTGTACCCATGACCCGCGGTAGACCACCACGACCCCTCGGAGTCCCCGGCAAACCGATGCTCACCGAACTCACGCCCGGACACTGGAAAGCCCGCGTCCGGGTCCGCGACTCCTCCGGAAAACGACGCGAGCTCATGCGTCGATAATGCGGCGGAGGGTATCGACAGCCAGCCTGGCCGACGGGCCGCTCGACCTCGATGGGTACGTCGACAAGTTGATCAGGTGATCGGTTCGACTTTCAGCCGCTTCGCCAATGCTGACACCTCGGTGTCGACAGTGGCGAGTTCGACGACCAGATCGAAGGCCTCGTTCTCGGTTAACGCGATCGTGTGGCCGTTCAAACGAGCCAACAGCCGCGCGGCAACCCAGCCGGTGCGCTTGTTGCCGTCCAGGAACGGATGCGAACGCACGATCGAATGCATCATGGCCGCCACCTTGCCAGCCAAGTCTGGATAGGCGTCTTCGCCGAAGACCGTCGCTGCGGGCCGTGCCACAGCGGCCGCCACCAGACCGGCATCGCGGATGGCCGGCCGCTCAGCGCCGAGGACTGCGGCATTGACCTTCAGCAGGTCGCCGACAGTAAGGTATTCGGTCACGCGTCGGACAACCGCTCGAGCAGCGCCGCGTCCTCTCCGAGAATGTCGGCTAGTGCGGTGTCGACGCGACGACGGTGCCCTTGAGCGGCCTGCCACTGTTCGATGGCCTGCACGACAGCGGCATTTACGCTGATGTGCAGGTCATCTGCTGCCGTTTTCAGCCCCTCGGCGATGTGGTCGGGGATCCGGACACTCATGGTAGTCATACCAAAATGGTAGCACCGATCAGAGGTGCTGAGCTCAGATCGAGTAGTGACCCGCGATGACCAGGCGTTTTCCAGTTGCCCATGTTTTGTGCGTCCTGCCGAGGACACGAACCTGCGACAGCACATCAGAACTGCACGCCCTACAGCCGATGCGATCCCTCAGCACAGGCTGGCCGAACTCGCCCGATACCCACGACACGGAGATGATCATCATCGGCATCTCCCGCAGCGGCATGCAGCCTCATGACTTGCCTTCAATGGGGCCGGCGGTGGCTTCATCCCCGCTCAGGCGGGGAGCACTGTAAGCCGGACAGGTGCACCTGTCCCACCCTGGCTTCATTCCGCTCGCCCGGGGAGCACGCATACCCAAAGGTGCCGCAGGCCGATCGGGAGGCTTCATCCTTGCTCGCGAGGGGGCGGCCGTCGACGCGCACACCGAACAGTTCGTCGGCGCGGTGACAGATCTCGCAGTCGTCGTCGCTCTCGCCGAAATGGGACTTACTCGACGACGCCGAATCAGGGCCCGGAGCGCTAGCGAGGGCCAGGTAGACGGTCACGGCGCCTCTCGCGCGACATAGCAATCCTCCACACGGTCGACCGCCGCCGCCACCGTGATGGTCGGAGCAGCCGCTAGACCTGCGCATTCAGAGAAGTCGCCTCCCCAGACATAGGTCACGTGGACCGACGCCGCGTGGTCGACGCGCACTGCGCGAGGTTGAACCCCGAACTCCACCCGCAGACGACGCCGGCTCCCCCACTCACCGAGCGGAAAGGGATTTCGTTGCCACACCACACCAAGGACAGCCCCCCATCCACAACAACCGACTCAATCGGTGTACCCATGACCCGCGGCAGACCACCCCGCCCCCTCGGGGTCCCCGGCAAACCGATGCTCACCGAACTCGCTCCCGGGCACTGGAAAGCCCGTGTCCGGGTCCGCGACTCCTCCGGCAAACGACGCGAGCTCATTCGTGTCTCCCCGACCAAGCTCGACTCCCGCCACCGCCCGATCCCCGACCGCACCGGCCAACGAGCCCTCGACGCCGTCATGGCCGCTGCTGCCGTCATCACCGTCGGCCTCGGCGGCGAACTGTCCACATCCATCACCGTGCGCGACCTCTGGATCCGCTACCGCGCGAGCCTCATCGCACAAGACCGCACCACAAACACCATCGCCCGCTACGACGAAATCGCCAAAATGTTCACCACCACGTTCGGCGACCGGCGCCTGTTCGAAGTCACCACCTCAGCGGTCGAAACCTTCCTCACCGAAGTCGGAAAAGCCAGGGGCCCTTCGAACATGCGCACCGGGTGCATCGTGCTCTCCGGATGTTCCGCTACGCCGTCCGCACCAGCCCCCTCGAAGTCAACCCGGTCCGCGAGGTCCAGATGCCGAAGAATATCGAAGCCAAGGGCCGCACCGGCGGCGCCGGCGACCTCACCACCGACGAACTGCGCTACATCCTCTCCGCCGTACGCACCTCCCAGATCCCGTGCCCGCGACAGCTCGCCAAGGCAGAACGAGAACGCGGCACACCCGTCAAGGCCTACACCCCACCCACCGTCGCTGCGTACTGCGAGAGCGCCGACCTCGCTGACGCCATCACCCTCTATGCCGCCACCGGCTTGCGCCGCTCCCAGATGCTCGCACTGTTGTGGACCGACATCGACCTCGACGCCACGACCCTGCGCCCCACCGGCAAACTCGTCCGCATCGCAGGCAAAGGACTGGTCCGTGTGACCAGGAAAGACGACCCGAAGAACCGGACCGGCACCATCGCCCTGCCCGAGTTCGCGGTGGAAATGCTCAAACTCCGCAAAACCGCCATGGCGGACCGGCGACCAGCTTCTCCGCCGGACCCCGGAATCGAGGTCCTGGATCTGGTGTTCGCCTCAGCCGTGGGGACATTGCGTGACCCGCAAAACGTCGGACACGGCTGGCAGCGTGTCCGTGAAGCCCTGGGATTCGCCGAGGACATCACCCCACACAGTTTCCGCCACGCCGTGGCAACCATCCTCGACGACGCCGGCCTGTCGGCCCGTGTCACTGCCGATATCCTCGGCCACGTCGACCCTGCCATGATCCAACGCCACTACATGGCACGTGGACGCCCACACAAGGCCGCCACCGATGTCCTCAACCGAGCGTGACCGGATAGCGGATTCAAACCGCTCGCGAATCCGCTCGAAATACGCTGCCCAACTCGAACCCCGCCGGACACTCGTTATTTGAATTAGTGGTGACTTACTGGTGACCACATAGCCCGCAAATCAGACCAAAAACATGGTCTGACCTGCACATATGTGGAGCTAAGGGGAATCGAACCCCTGACCTTCTCGATGCGAACGAGACGCGCTACCAACTGCGCTATAGCCCCGTGCGGCCCTGGTGAACCGCGCTGTGACACTGTATCAGGGGTTGCGCCCCGATACCGAATCGGTACTCTGACCTGCTGATTTGCATGGATACACCAGTTACTCGCCGACGGCTTGACCGAGGTCTTCGACCCGGTTGCGAAGCGCGCGAGAAGTAGCCGGATCGAAGATTTCGAGGAACTCGAACCTCGGGTCCTCATCGTCGGTGTCGAGCAGGGTGGAGCGGCGGCGCAGGGCGCGTGCGGTGTCGCGGTCCATCGTGCGACGGGTGGTGGCCGCTTCGGGAGTAGCCTCAGCGGCTTCCTGACGCTTGCCGCGGGTGAGGCGGGCCGCGCGCCTGCGGCGGATCTCCTCCTCCACGTGCACCTGCTTGCGCAGATAGGCGAGGTAGCCCGTGAGCACGGCGGCCGACAGCCCGCACGCCCACCAGAAGATCGAGTTGAGCAGCAGTCCGAACGCCGCGAACAGGATCATGCCGATGATCAGACCCATGACCGCGCGCTGGCGGAAGCTGTAGCGCGCGGCGCGGGCGATGGCGTCGGCCTCGGGGTCGTAGCCGCCACGACCACGACGTGACGGCGTGAAGTCGTCGTCGTCATCGTCGAATTCGGCTTCCTCGGCCACGAGGTCGTCGAGTCGGGCCGGCGGCGCGGGCGGGATCCGCGCGGCGACGGGCGGGTCCTCGTCGGCTTCCGCCGTGAGCGGTTGCGCCGCAGTGTCTTCGGCGCTGTCGTCATCGAGGTCGGCTGTCGCGGTGGGCTCGCCGACTTCGTCGGTGTCCACCTCGGAGTCGGATGCCTCGAGTTCGGCGGTGGGGGTCAGCTTGTCGTCGTCGTCTTCGGTGACGGGCTCTTCGGTCGTCATCCGATCCTCCGAATCAGTTCGGTGGGAGCGCTTACGCAGCACACGGGGTCGATAGTCTGGGTCACTCTCGTGACCGCCTGCCGCGCCGATGCGGATCCGTCGTTCGGCCCCGCCACGGTGCAGCACGCGTGTGGCGAGCGCGGCATCGGTGGTGCGGCGGATCCGGGGATGCCGGTCCGCCAGGATCGGGAACAGGACGAAGACCCACAGCACCACCAGTCCGATCCACAGGATCGAATTCGGCATCGCGGTCATCACCTCCCGTCCCCACCTACGTGTGGTCCCTCTGTGGACGCACCACTGACGTCCGTAGGTTAATTCGGGCAAACGCGCCCGTGTGGCAGGCGCGCCGTGCACACCTGCCACATGAGTAACAGAAATTTCACGGCAGTGCCGCCCGACCCTCCCTGACCAGGCGATCCACCACAGTTCCCATAACCTCTTCGACAGTCAGACCGACCAGTAGGTGATCGCGCCACGCACCGTCCACGTCGAGATAGCGGCGCAGCAAGCCCTCTTCCCGGAAGCCGACGTTGCGCAGAACCGCCTGACTGGCAAGGTTTTCCGGCCGCACCGTCGCCTCGACGCGATGCAGGCCGACCGGGCCGAAGCAGTGGTCGAGGCCGAGCGCGAGCGCCGCGGTCGCGACCCCCTGCCCGCCCAGATCCTTGGCCACCCAGTAGCCGATCCAGCCCGAACGCAACGCCCCGCGCACGATATTGCCGATGGTGAGCTGACCACTGAACTGCCCGTCGACCTCGATGACCAGCGGGATCATCGCCCCGCGCCGCGCCTCGGCCTTCAGGCTCGTCCACAGCGACGGCCAGTTCGACGCGTGATTACGCGCCTCCCAGCTGCCCCGCCCGGTCGGTTCCCAGCGCTCGAGATGGTCGCGGTCGCGCAGCCGGATCCGGCTCCACGCGGCGGCATCGCGAAATCGCACCGGCCGCAGCGTCACCTTGCCGCCTGCCACCATCACCGGACCCAGCCGGGCGGGCCAGCCGGGATGCTGTCCGGCCCGGAATACGTTCATCGATTCCACTGGTCAGCCGCGCTGCGCCAAGAACGCGACCTGCACTTCGTCACCGGTACGGAAATCGGTGTCGTCGGGTTCCACCACGATCAGGCTGTTGGCCTCGGCGAGGGTCGCCAGCAGATGCGAGGAGCCGGCGTTGCCGTTGCCGAGCGGCTGCACCAGGTAGTCGCCGGTCGTCTCGTCGCGCAGCAGCTGCGCGCGCAGATAACCCTTGCGGCCCGGCATCGAGGTGATGGGAGTGATAGTGCGCGCGCTCACGATTCGACGCATCGGCTGACGACGGCCCAGCGCGATCCGGATCAGCGGACGGACCATCACCTCGAACACCACCAGCGCGCTCACCGGATTCGCGGGCAACAGGAAGGTGGGCACCTCGTCGCGACCGAGCCGCCCGAAACCCTGCACCGAACCCGGGTGCATCGCGACCCGGTCGACCTCCAGCTCGCCGAGCCCGTCGAGTGCCTCGCGCACCTGATCCGAGGCCCAGCCGCCGACCGCGCCCGCGATCACCACGACCTCCGAGCGCACCAGCTGTCCTTCGACCACGTCGCGCAGCCGACGCGGATCGGCGCTGACGATGCCGACCCGGTTCACATCGGCGCCGGCGTCGCGCGCGGCCGCGGCCAGGGCATAGGAGTTCACGTCGTAGACCTGGCCGGGGCCCGGCGTGCGGTCGATGTCGATCAGCTCGCCGCCGATGGAGATCACCGACAGTCGCGGACGCGGATGCACGAGCACCTTGTCCTGGCCGACCGCGGCGAGCAGTCCCACCTGGGCCGCGCCGATGATCGTGCCCGCGCGCACGGCCACGTCACCGGGCTGCACGTCGTCACCCACACGACGGACGTAGTCACCGGAGCGAACCGGCTCGAAAACCTTGATCTTGGCCCGCCCACCGTCGGTGAACTCCACCGGCAGCACCGCGTCGGCCAGGGTCGGCATGGGCGCGCCGGTATCCACGCGCACAGTCTGGCGCGGCTGCAACCGGATGGGCTGACGCGAACCGGCCACCACCTCACCGACCACCGGCAGGGTGAGGTCGATCAGCTGGTCGTCCTCGTCGCGCACATCGGTACCGGCGGCGGCGACGTCGACGCTGCGCACCGCGTACCCGTCGATCGCGGCCTGATCGAAGCCGGGCAGCGGCCGTTCGGTGACGACGTCTTCCGCGCACAGCAAACCCTGGGCTTCGGAAATCGCCACCCGGACCGGCCGGGGTGCGACCGCAGCCGCGGTGACCTTGATCAGCTGATCCTCAACCGAGCGCATCGAGCTCCTGAATCTATGGGCGCCGTTGGACCTGGGCGCGTTTAAGCGAGGGGCGACTGTGGATCCCACTCCGGGCTGAGCCGAAACTTCAGCCACTCGCGCAGTTGCGGGCCGTATTCCTCCCGCTCGAGGGCGAAATCCACAGCAGCTCGAAGATAACCGCCCGGGTTGCCCAAGTCGTGGCGCGACCCACGGTGGACCACCACGTGTACCGGGTGCCCTTCGGCGATCAACAGGGCGATCGCGTCGGTGAGCTGCAGTTCCCCGCCCGCGCCCGGCTCGATCCGGCGCAGTGCGTCGAAGATCACCCGGTCGAGCAGGTAGCGTCCGGCCGCGGCCAGGGTGGACGGTGCGTCGGCGAGGGCGGGCTTCTCGACCATGCCCTTCACGCGCAGCACGTCGGTCTCGGCGCCATCGGCGCATTCCTCGACGTCGAACACACCATAGGCACTGACCTGGGACTTCGGCACATCGATGGCGCACAGCACGGAACCGCCACGCTCGCGGCGCACCCGGCTCATCGTCTCGAGTACGCCGCACGGCAGCACAAGATCGTCGGGCAGCAGGACGGCGATGGCCATTTCGTCGTCGTTGAGCACCGCTTCGGCCTGAGCGACCGCGTGGCCGAGCCCTAGCGGCTCCTCCTGCACGACCGAGGTGACATCGAGCAGCCCCGGCGCCTTACGGACCTTCTCCAGCAGCGCGAACTTCCCGCGCTCGGCCAGGGTGCTCTCCAGCACCAGGTCCTCGACGAAGTGGGCGACCACGCCGTCCTTGCCCGGCGAGGTCACGATCACTAGCCGGTCGGCACCGGACTCGGCGGCCTCCGCGGCGACCAGCTCTATGCCGGGGGTGTCGACGACCGGCAGCAGCTCCTTGGGCACAGTCTTGGTGGCAGGCAGAAACCGCGTCCCGAGACCGGCCGCGGGTACCACCGCAGTGCGGAAACCGGAAGTCTTGTCTGTCATGCGCATACCCTATCCATTCGGTGCCGTCCGATCGCCTCTCGCGACGATCCGGCGTCGGCAAGAGCTTAGGCGTACCTCCACCAACGCTGCGGCCGTGCGCGAAGGACATCGGATCGCCACGCGCCTGTGCAGACTATGGTGGTCGCTGTGGAAATGCCCGGTGAGCGCACCAAATATGCGTGGCGTGGCGAGATCCTGGCCACTCGCGCACAGGTGGACCCCGCCGAACACGCCGTCGACGCCGCCGCGCTCGCTGCCTCGGCAGCCGGCCTGGCCGGACCCGGCGACGTCGTGTGCGCCTACGTGGCGGTCCGCGGCGAGCCCGGTGACCTGCGCATGCTCGACGCGCTGCGCGAGCGCGGCGCGACGGTATTACTGCCGGTGACCGGCGAGCCCGGGCCGCTGAGCTGGGCGCGCTACGAAGGCCCGGATTCGCTGCGCAAGGCCCGCTACGGCCTGCTCGAACCGACTGCCGAGACGCTGGCGCCGGCGGTGGTGGCCGAAGCGACGACAATCCTGGTTCCCGCCCTCGCGGTGGATCGGCGCGGAGTGCGGCTCGGGCGCGGTGCGGGGTACTACGACCGGACGCTCGGCGCGGCACGCGCGCAGGTGCGGCTCATCGCCGTCGTCCGCGACGATGAACTGGTCGACCGACTTCCCGAGGAACCGCACGACCGGCGAATGGGTTGGGTGCTCACCCCGAGCGGCGGGCTGCGCGAGCTGGGCCGCGACCTCCCGATTTCGCCGGAATGAAACGGCGATTCGCGGCGTTGGCAGTGTCGGCGGTAGAGTGCTAGATCGACGAGAGACTTGCGGAGGATCCTGTGCCAACTTATTCGTACGCGTGCACCGAGTGTGACAACCGCTTCGACATCGTTCAGTCCTTCTCCGACGACACGCTGACGGTATGTCCGCAGTGCTCGGGGAAGCTGCGCAAGCTGTTCAACTCGGTCGGCATCGTGTTCAAGGGCAGCGGCTTCTACCGCACCGACAGCCGTGGTGGCGCGTCCACCGCGAGCGAACCGCCCGCGAAGACCTCCTCCGAGAGCACCAGCGGCAGCAACGGTTCCAGCGGCAACGGATCCAGCAGCAGCGGCGATTCGTCGTCGAGTGCGAGCACGAGCTCCGCTCCGGCCGCCGCCAGCTGATTTCTCAACAGTTCTCCACAGCCCCGTAGTTATCCACAGGCGGGACTTTCGGCGGCTTTTCCGCTCCGCCACAGCCCTACGCTTTCGGCATGACTCGCAGTCTCGCCGATCTGGGACGTGGCAGTTCCTGGCGTTTCGCCCTCGGTAACCGTCCGGGCTGGGCCGACGCGCTGCTCGCCCGGCGCATCGCCGCCGCCGTGCTGGCCGTGGTCGCCGTGGTGTTGTTCGTGCGTGGCGATCCCGGTGGGGCGAGAGTCGCGGTGGTCGTGGCCGCCCGTGATCTCGCACCCGGCCGGCTGCTCACCGCCGATGACCTGCGAGTCAGTCACCACGAATCCCGTTCGCTACCAACAGGTTCGGTCGACGAGACCGCGCCGCTACTCGGCGCGACGCTGACCGGCGCCATGCACGCCGGCGAGACCTTCACCGATCTGCGCGTCGTCGGCCCGCGACTGGCCGTCGCGGCCGCGGGCAGTGCCGACGCGCGGATCGTGCCGATCCGGCTGGCCGATGCCGCGGTCGCTGACGTGTTGCGTGCGGGCGACCGGGTAGACGTCATCGGTGTCGAGGACACGGGCGGGCCGAGGTCGACCGAGCCCGCACGCACACTGGCCACCGACGCCGCGGTCGTGCTCGTCACCGCGACGGGCGACCGACGCGGGGCAGAACGGGTGGTCCTGCTCGCCTTGGACGCCGAATACGCCGCCGCTGTCGCCGGCGCCTCGTTGCGGACGGCACTGACCGTGGTCTTCCACTGACGCTTGTCTGTCGACTGCGTCATAGTTCGCGAGATATTTGCCCGAACTCTGGTTAGCATCACAGAGGAACCAAGCACACCGTTTCGCAGCATTCGACATGGAGCGCAGCGCCCAGGGCCGGCTCCTGCACGAAGGAGACATCGGCAATGCTCAAAGGTTTCAAGGATTTCCTACTCCGCGGCAATGTGGTCGACCTGGCCGTCGCGGTCGTCATCGGCACGGCGTTCGTCGCGATCGTCACCGCGTTCACCACCGGGATCATCAATCCGCTGCTCGCGGTGTTCGGCGGATCGAACGAGATGGGCCTTGGCTTCCAGCTCGTCGCGGACAAACCCGCCACCTTCATCGAGATCGGGCCCATCATCACCGCGGCGGTCAATTTCCTGCTGGTGGCGTTGATCCTCTACTTCGTCCTGGTGGTGCCCGCGACCATGGCGAAGAAGCGATTCTCCAAGGCCGACGAGAAACTCAGCGAAAACGAACTGTTGATCCAGATCCGGGATCTACTGGCCGACCAGCAGAGCCGCTCGAACGGTAAGCACAGCTACCTGCCCGACCAGGCGCCGAAAATCGACGATCCGAACACTTACTGATTCGCCACTCCCCCCACGAATCCGGGCCCTGCGCACCGAGGTGCGC
>NZ_JBHXRA010000034.1:6030-25237 GCF_042717045.1 Nocardia sp. NPDC058633 | reverse complement strand
ACCGGCATACACGCCCTGACCACCGAACAAGGCCTCGCACTCTTCGACACCGCGACCACCCTGACCACCCCAGCCCTCGTCCCGATCAAGCTCGATCTGAAAACGCTGCGATCCTCCACCGACGAACTCCCCGACCTCTTCCGGAGCCTGATCCGCACCACCACCCGCCGCACCGCGAGCACCAAGGCCGACCCGGGTGCGATACGCAAGAAGCTGGTCGGTCTCGAGCCTGCCCAGCAGGAGAAGGTGCTGCTGACGCTCGTGGTGGAGCACGCCGCGACCGTCCTCGGGCACGGCACACCGGATGCCGTCGACCCCGACAAGGACTTCCTGGAGGCGGGCTTCGATTCGCTGTCCGCGATGGAACTGCGGTCCACCCTCAACAGCGTCACCGGTCTTGGCCTGCCCCCCATGGTGATCTTCGACAACAAGACCCCCGCGGGGCTCGCCCGCTGCCTGCGGGACGCGTACACGGTGAGCGCCGGAGACCAGCAGACCGCGCAGCAGTTGGAACAGGACCGGAGTACGGACGAACGGGACACCGTCAGCGGGTTGTTCCGCAGCACCGTACTCGCCGGACAGACGACCAAGGCCTTCAACCTGCTGCGCGCGGTCGCCGACCTCCGGCCGACCTTCGACTCCTACGCAGAGATCGCCGGGGCACTCACCCCGGTGAAACTCGCCGACGGGCCCGCCCGCCCCCGGCTGATCTGCCTGAGCACGCCGATGGCGACCGGCGGGGTCCATCAGCACGCCCGGCTGGCCGCCCACTTCCGCGACGTCAGGTACGTGGCCACGCTGCCGACACCCGGGTTCGAGCCCGGCGAGAGTCTTCCCGCCTCGGTCGACGCACTGACCTCGGTGCTCGCGAAGTCCGTCCTGGCAGCGGCCGGAGGCGAGCCGTTCGTCCTGCTCGGCTACTCCTCCGGAGGGGTGCTCGCGCACGGCACCGCCGCCCGCCTGGAGCAGCAGCTGGGCACACCGGCGGCCGGTCTTGTCCTGGTGGACACCTACCGGGTCACCGAAGAGGCCGGCGGCGGAATGCAGGCCCACGTCTTCGAGCAGATGTCGGGCGCACTCGTCGACCGGGACTCGGAGTACAGCCTGTTCAACAGCACCGGGCTCTCCGCGATGCGGGCCTACTTCGATCTGCTTCCTCAGTTCGAGCTCGGCAGCATCAGCACGCCCGCCTTGTTCGTCGGCGCCGGGCAGTCCTTCCTCTCCGCGCCGGAGGACGACTCCTGGCAGGCCAGGCCGTGGGATGCCACCCACACCTACCGTACGGTCCCCGCGACGCACTTCTCCATCGTGGAGGAGGAGGCCGGGGACACGGCCAGGGTCGTCGAGGAGTGGGTCTCTGGGCTGGCATAGCTCTGTGGCTCCAGAAGATGGAGGTCCTGCGGTCCCACCACGTCCAATGGGCGCGTCGGACAGGGTCCGACTCTCCCATTAGGTGAAGTCCGCGACCCTATACACCAAACAGCACCCACAAACGACAGCTCCGGACTCATCGGCTGCCCTGCCCCCGGTCCAGATAAGCCAGTACCGCCAGCACCCGCCGGTTGTCGTCGTCCGACACCGGGAGGCCGAGCTTGCCGAAAATGTTCGACGTGTGCTTGGTCACCGCCCGTTCGGTGACGAAGAGCTGCGCCGCGATGGCCGCGTTCGACCTGCCCTGTGCCATCAGCTCCATGACCTCCCGCTCGCGCGGTGTCAGCCCGCCCAGCGGCTTGTCCTGGGCCCGGCGCGAAAGGAGCTGGGAGATCACCTGCGGGTCCATCGCCGTCCCGCCGGCCGCCACCCGCCGTACCGCGTCGACGAACTGCTCGGCGTCGAACACCCGGTCCTTGAGCAGGTAGCCGATGCCGCCGTTGCCGTCGGCCAGCAGCTCTCGGGCGTACAGCTGCTCCACGTGCTGGGAGAGGACGAGCACCGGCAGCCCCGGCCGCGCGCGGCGGGCCTCCAGTGCGCACTGGAGGCCCTCGTCGGTGTGCGACGGCGGGAGCCGGACGTCGACGACAGCGACGTCCGGCTGCAACTCGGCAAGGGCCCGGGACAGCTCGGGCCCGGTCTCCACGGCGGCCAAGATCTCGAAGCCGAAGGCTTCGAGCATGCGGACCAGGCCGTCGCGGAGCAGGAAGAGATCTTCGGCTAGGACAATTCGCAAGGGATCTCCATGGTCACCATGGTGGGGCCGCCCGCGGGACTGCTGACGGCCAGGATGCCGTCGAATGTACCGAGCCGGCGTTCGATACCGCTCAGGCCGGACCCGGCTCCGACCGCCGCCCCGCCGTGCCCGTTGTCGGTGACGGAGATCCACAGCATGCCGTCGGCGTGGTGGATGTCGGCGAGAACGCGGTCGGCCCCGGAGTGCTTGACCGCGTTCGTGAGGACCTCGCTCACCGCGAAGTACGCCGCCGACTCGACCGGCGCGTCCGGGCGGCGCGGCAGATCCACCGTGACCTCCGTCTCGATGGGCAGGCGCAGGGCCAACGCCCGTACCGCATCGCCGAGTCCGCGCTCCGCGAGCACCGGCGGGTGGATTCCGCGCACCAGATCCCGCAGCTCCGTCAGGGCTTCGGCGGACGACTCGCGGGCCATCACGAGGAGCTTCTTGGCCTGGGCCGGGTCCTTCTCGACGAGCGCCTCGATGGTGCCGAGGTTCATGCCCATGGCCACCAGCCGGGCCTGCGCGCCGTCGTGCAGATCCCGCTCGATGCGGCGCAGTTCGGCGGCCGAGCTGTCTACCGCGTCGTGCCGCGTCTCGGTGAGGTGGTCGACGCGCTGGGCGAGCGTCATTTTGTTGGTGGGGCCGAGCAGCGATTTGGTGAGGGCGAAATGGACACGCAGCAGAGGCGTGTTGTAGCGCACGGCCAAGTAAAAGATCACCAGGCCGAGGGCGACCGCGAGGAGTGCCGTCCCCTGGCTGTCGACGGCGATCGGGCCGTACCAGAACCCGCCGCCCTCGGTGAACAGCCGCCACAGCCCCGCCGCCAGCACCAGACTCTCGAACGGGTATACGAAGAGCGCGGCGGGCAACAGCGCGGTGACGCAGCCGGCCGTCATGTCCACCGGCAGCCACAGGATCTCCCGCCAGGTCGCCGGGTCCTTCAGCATCAGCACACACCGCTTGACCTGCCCGACGAACCCGCCGCGCAGGTCGGCGGGCATCCGGCGGTACGGCGTGAGGATGCGTACGTCCGACCAGTTCGCCGCGAGCAGCCGCCGCTGAGCGGTGTAGCCGCGCAGGGCGGTGAGAACGACAGGGGTGGTGAAGAGACCGATCCCGATCGGGATCAGCGCGAGGGAGACGACCGTCAACGCGAACAGGACGACCGAGGCCGTGACCGACATGATCATCAGTACAAGCCCTCGTACTCCGGCAAGGAAGGCACTGCCTACTTTGGTACCCACTAGTTGGTGTCCAACCCTTTCTCTACGGCCCGTCCGCCGGGCATGCGCACAGTCAGTCTCGTCCGAGCCGCCCGCCAAAGCCATTGGGTCTGGCACCCGCGTCGTGGTGTACCTACTACCACCTGTGCCCTGCCCGTACATCCCCGTAAGGGTCCCGGGATAGCAGCATGTGCGGAGCACGACAGACGCCCAGTCGCTCCGACACGCCCTGCGAGCCGCACTCTTCTCGGCGGTGTGCGTCATGACGATCAGCCGTGCGACATTCGTCCAGGTCCGGGCATGAAGCTCCGGTTTCGGGGCTGCTTGCGGCGTTCGCGGTGACGGGCGGTCTCGCCTGGGTGTCCCTCGGCGAGACCGAGGCTGCAACCGACCGCCGGCCGCACCGTCGGGGGTTTGAGTCCACCCCCGTTGGGGGCTCAGCCCCATCGGCGGAACTGGCTCGATGCTCGAGAATTGCTTACATGACATTCGATACCGCGTCGCTCCGTGACTTCGTCTGGCGCCGCCGGCTCCTCAGCACCGCCGCCCTCGTACTCACCACCGGAACGCTCGTCGCAGGTATTGCCCCGGCGAGCGCCACACCGGACCTCGGCAACCCCGTGGATGCCTTGAACCGCGGCGCCCAGTCGCTGTCCGACCTGAACGCACTGTGCAGCATGGTCGGAAGTGCGCGCGTCGTCGGTCTGGGCGAGGCCAGCCACAGCGCCCACGAGTTCTTCGCGCTCAAGCAGCGCCTCTTCCAACACCTGGTCGCCACCAAGGAGTTCACCACCTTCGCTTTGGAAACCAGCTGGAGCACCGGCCTGCGCCTGGACAACTACGTGGTGAACGGTGTCGGCGACCCGGCGCTGATCATGCGCGAGGAGTTCGTGGGGCAGTACGTCTTCTGGAACACCGACGAGTACCTCAACCTCATCCAGTGGATGCGCGACTACAACACCGCCTCCCCGCTACGGCCCAAGCTGCGTTTCGTCGGAAACGACCTCGGATACGCAGGGCCGGAGTCCTTCACCCGGGTCGCCGACTACCTCAGCGCCCACCGACCGGACCTGGCCGACCGCGTGAGCGCCCTCTACGCGGACATCAGGCCGGCTGCAGGGACCCTCGCAGGTACGTGGATGCACCAGCAGCTCGCCAAGGACCTGGCGCTGCGCAAGGCCGATGTGGAGCGCGCCGACGAGGCTCTTGCCATCCTGCGCAACGAGGGGCGGCCCCACGACGCCGGCAGCCGTAACACCGAGGCCTACGCGTGGGCCCTGCAGAACGCGACTGCCATCTTGCAGAGCTTCACCGGATACGCATTTTCCGACGAGCAGTTCCCCGAGCGGATGCGCTACCGCGACAAGGTGATGGCCGACAACACCGCCTGGTGGCTGGAGCATACGGGCGGCAAGATCCTACTCGCCTCGAACAACGGCCACGTCGCCTACACCAGCGACGACCCGGAGATGTTCCCCGTGCCGACAGGCGCGTTCCTGCGCGAGCGGCTCGGCGAGCGTTATGTGAACATAGGCCTGACCTTCAACCAGGGCAGCGTGAACGCACTGCCCGATTTCACTGCGGAACACCCCAAGATGTACACGGTCGTGCCGGCGCCGGAGGGCCACAACGAGCACACCCTGGACATGGTCCGCTTCCAGGACTACGCCATCGACCTGCGCACCGCCCCTGCCGCAGCCCGCACCTGGCTCATGACGGCCCGCCCCACCCGTTCCTACGGGCTGTACTGGTCTCCGGAGAACCCACCGACCAGCTTGGGCCGGTCGTACGACATCCTCGTCCACCTCCACCAGGTCAAGGCCGCTCACCTGCGGTGATGTCGACCGCCAGGACGGGTGTAGGACCGGTCGAGGTCCGGTGAAGCCCACCGGGCGCACCGGCCCCTCTTTCCCGGGTGCCCCGCAACGGTGCCCGGAGTCGGCTCGGCCTGCCCTCCCGTGTCATCGCCCGGCCGAGTGCGCGTACCCTTACACAGCGCCTGAGGCGACCCTTGGTGTAGAGGTCGCCGGTGTTGCCACCTCGGAGTGTCCGTTCGGCGATGGACTCGACACGTCCACCGAACACTTCGAGTTGCCAGTTCTTGTCACTTACATCCCTGTCACCAAACTCTTGTGAGGTACGTGTGCGCGTTCGACCGGTGCCCAGAGCGAGCGTCACTGTCGATGCCGACGGGTGCATGGACGTATTCGTGGCCCAGGACGTCGGGCGGTACGGACACCTGCGGTGCAGGCCCGTGGGTACGGCCATGTGGATAGCGCTGCGCCAGCACGACGGCGATGTGGACGCCGCAGCTGACATGCTCGCCTCGCTCTGGGGCACGGAGCCCGAGAACGTCCGCGCCGACCTGGGCATCTGGGTCGGCGAGATGCGCGATGCGGGGCTCGTGCGCGACGAAGCCTGATTTGGCGAACACGGCCACCTGTCGGCGGGGATGCCGGCGCGCTCCAGGGCTTCCCAGGCCACTTCGAGTGGTTCTGGCGGCCTGTGCGGGGTGCGGCCGTGTCAGGCCAGGCCGAGCTCTCGGTCGATGAAGTCGAAGAGGTCGTCAGCCGTCGCATCCTCGGTGAGCGGCTCGCGCGGTGCGGTGAGCGGTGTGATCCCCGGCGACCTGCCGGCGCCCAGGCGGGCCGTCAGCGTCTGCAGCCGTCCGGGGATCTTGTGCCGCTCGATGTCCTCGGCCGACAGCGCGGCAAGGGCCGCCTCGAGCCGGTCGAGATCGGCCAGTACGGACATGACCTGGCCGCCGCCGTTGTCCGGGCACAGCTCGTCGCGAAGGTAAGCGGCGAGCGCGGCCGGGTTGGCGTGATCGAAGATCATGGTCGACGGGAGCTTCCTGCCGGTCGCGACGGAGAGCCGGGTCCGCAGGTCGGTGGCGGCGACCGAATCGAAGCCGAGGTCGGTGAAGGGGCGGCCGGGCTCCAGCGCGGCCGGGTCCTCGTAGCCGAGCAGCGCGGCCACATGGGTGCGTACGAGATCCAGCAGCGCCCGGCTCTGCTGGGCGGGCGGCATCTCCGCCAGCCGCTGCGCGAACCTCTGGCTGTCCGGACCGGGTTCGGCCCCGGTTTCGCCGTCGAGGGCGGTCCGTACCTCGGGCAGGTCCTCGATGAGCGGGCGGGGCCGGGCCAGGGTGAACACCGGCGCGAAGCGGGACCAGTCGATGTCGGCGACGACCAGCGTGCTTTCGTCGTGGTCGAGGATCCGGCCGAGGGCGGCGGTCGCCAGCCGTGCCTCCATAGGCGGGGCGCCGATGCGGCTGAGGGCCGCACTCAGCTCCGCGTCGACCATGCCGCTATCCCACGAACCCCAAGCGACGGAGGTCGCGGTGGCGCCACGGGCACGCCGGCGGTGGGCGAGGGCGTCGAGGAAGGCGTTGGCGCTGCCGTAGGCGGTCTGACCGGCGCTGCCCCAGATCGCGGACCCCGAGGAGAACAGGACGAAGGCGTCCAGCGGGCGGTCGCCGAGCAGCTCGTCGAGGTGCAGGGCGCCGCCGACCTTCGCGTCGGCGACGGCGGCGAACTCGTCCAGGGTGAGGTCGGCCAGCGGTGCGATGCGCTGCATGACGCCGGCGGCGTGCACGACGGCGTGCAGCGGCCGGTTCTCGGGGATCGAGTCGAGCAGAGACCGCAGCGCCTCGCGGTCCGCGACGTCGCAGGCTTCGACCACAACCTCGGTGCCGCGTCCGGCGAGCTCGGCGACGAGCTCGGCGACGCCTTCGGCGTCAGCGCCACGGCGGCTGGTGAGCACCAGGCGCTCGGCTCCGCGGTCGGCGAGCAGGCGGGCCACGTGGGCTCCGAGCCCGCCGGTGCCGCCGGTGATCAGGGTCGTACCGCGCGGCCGCCAGTCGCGGACCGCACGGGCGGCGCCCAGCGGCGAGCGGACCATGCGGCGGCCGAGCAGGCGGTTGCCGCGAATCGCCAGTTGGTCTTCGCCGCCGGGTGCGGCGAGCACGGCGCACAGGGTTCGTACGGTGCCTTCGTCCACCGTGCCCGGCAGGTCCACCAGGCCGCCCCAGCGGTCTGGGTGGTCGAGGGTGAGCCCGGCGCCCATTCCCCAGACGGCCGCTTGCAGCGGCTCAGCGATCGGGTCGGTGCGGTCGGTGCCGACGGCCTGGGAGGTAGCGCACCACAGCGGTGCCTCGAATCCGGCGTCGCCGACAGCCTGCACGAGGTTGACGGTGGCGGCGGTACCGCGGCTCAGGGCGGCGTGGCCAGGGTGGCGGCGGTCGTCCAAGGCGAGCAGAGACAGTACTCCGGAGAGTCGGGGGTATATCCGCAGTTCCCCGGCGAGGGCAGCCCGGTCCTGATCCCCGACTTCGAGGCGTACGGTCCGCAGTCCCTGTGTGGCGAAGCCTTCATCGACGGCGCGGACTCGGGGGTCGTCGACGAGTCCGGCGGGGACGACGAGCAGCCAAGTCCCGTCCGGAGCGACCGGTGCGGGCACGGTGACCGGCTGCCAGGAGACCTTATAGCGCCAGCCATCCGTACGGGCCTGTTCGCGCCGCCGACGGCGCCAGTCCTTCATGGCGGGCAGGACTTCGTCCAGGGCCTGGGCGGGGACGCCGACCCAATCGGCCAAGGCGCCGGCGTCCTCGCGCTCCATTGCCTCCCACAGAGCGGTGTCCACAGCGTCGGGGGTAACGGCGTCGGCGGCTTGCCGAGTCTCGGGGTCCCGCCAGAACCACCGACGCTGGAAGGCATATGTGGGCAGCTCGACCCGGCGAGCGCCGCTGCCCGCGAAGAACGCCTCCCAGTCCACGGCCACACCACGGACATAGGCCCGGGCGAGGGCCGAAATGAGCTCCTGCTCCTCGTCCCGGTCCCGGCGCAGGGTCGGCACGAACGCGATGTCGGCCTCGCCGGCCACGCAGCCCGGCCCGGTCGCCGAGAGCGCCGCGTCGGGGCCGAGCTCCACGAACGTGGTGACGCCCTTGTCCTGGAGAACCACCACGGCGTCCAGGAAGCGCACGGCCTCCCGCACGTGACGCACCCAGTAGTCCGGGGAACTGAACTCGTCGGCACCCACCAGAGCCCCGGTCAGCGTGGAGACGATCTGGAGCTGCGGCGCCCCGTACGACAGTCGTGCCGCGACCGTGCGGAACTCCTCGAGCATCGGCTCCATCAGCGGCGAATGGAACGCGTGCGACACTTTCAACCGGTTGGTCTTGCGCCCCTTGGCCTCGAAATGCGCCTTCACCACGAGCACCGCGTCCTCGGCACCCGACACCACAACCGAGTCGAGGCCGTTGACCGCAGCGATGGTCACAGCGGCGGAGAGCAAGGGCAGGACTTCGTCCTCGGTGGCCTGGACGGCGACCATCGCACCGCCGGCCGGCAGCGCCTGCATCAGCCGCCCGCGGGCCACGACCAGCTCGGCCGCGTCCGCGAGGGACAGCACGCCGGCGACGTGTGCGGCAGCCAGCTCACCGATGGAGTGCCCAGCCAGGTAATCCGGCTTCACACCCCACGACGCGACCAGCCGGTAGAGCGCCACCTCGACGGCGAAGCAGGCGGCCTGCGTAAACTCCGTACGGTTCAGCGGCTCGGACTCCGAGCCCCAGACGACCTCGCGCAACGGCCGGTCCAGGTGCTGGTCCAGTGCCGCCACCAGCGCGTCGAACGTATCGGCGAAGACCGGGAAGGCAGCGTGCAGCCCGCGGCCCATCCCCGTGTGCTGAGCCCCCTGGCCGGAGAACAGGAACGCGGTCAGGCCGTCACCTCGGGCGGCGGTGGACTCTGTGATGCCGGGCGCGGGCTCTCCCTGGGCAAGGGCTTCGAGCCTGCGCAGGAGCTCCGCGCGGTCGGATGCGAGGACCACTGCCCGGTTTTGCAGCGCGGTGCGCGAGGTGGCCAGGGAGAAGGCGACATCCGCGAGACCGAGCTCGGGGCGGGCCGCCAGGTGCGCGGCGAGCTCGGCCGCCTGCGCGCGCAGGGCGCTGGTGCCCTTGCCGGAGAGCGCGAACGGAATGACCGTGGGCGTGGCGGCGGGCTCGCTGACCTTCTCGGCATCTTCCGCGGCGGCGGCCGGGGGCTCCTCGAGGATGACGTGGCCGTTGGTGCCGCTGAAGCCGAAGGACGATACGCCCGCCCGGCGCGGCCGACCGGGCGTCCGGGTCCATTCCCGCGCTTCGGTGAGGAGTTCGATGCGGCCTTCGGACCAGTTGACCTTGTCGCTGGGCTCATCGACGTGCAGCGTCTTGGGCAGTACGCCGTTGCGCATGGCCTCGACCATCTTGATGACGCCGGACACACCCGCGGCGGCCTGGGCGTGGCCGATGTTGGACTTGATGGATCCTAGCCACAGCGGCCGGTCCTCGGGACGGTCCCGGCCGTAAGTGGCCAGCAGCGCCTGCGCCTCGATCGGGTCGCCCAGGACGGTACCGGTGCCGTGCGCCTCGACTGCGTCGACCTGGTCGGCCGTCAGCCGGGCATCGGCGAGCGCCTGCCGGATCAAGCGGCGCTGAGAGGGACCGTTGGGGGCGGAAATACCGTTGCTGGCGCCGTCCTGGTTGACTGCCGAGCCGCGGACCACCGCGAGCACCGGATGGCCGTTGACCTGTGCGTCGGAGAGCCGCTCCACCAACAGCAGGCCAACGCCTTCGCCCCAGCCGGTTCCGTTCGCGGCGGCTGCGAAGGACTTGCAACGCCCGTCGGGCGACAGACCGCGGTCCTGGCTGAAGCCGACGAAGGAGTGTGGGTGGGCCATCACGGTCGCCCCGCCTGCGAGGGCCAGGGTGCACTCGCCGGAGCGCAGCGACTGGATCGCCAGGTGCAGCGCCACGAGCGAGGACGAGCAGGCCGTGTCCACCGTGACGGCAGGGCCTTCGAGGCCGAGGGAGTAGGCGATCCGTCCGGAGGCGACGCTGGCCAGGCTGCCTGTGCCGCCGCCCACGAGGTAGTCGTGGTAGACGATTCCGGCGAAGACGCCGGTCTTCGACTCCTTCAAGGTGGCGGGGTCGATGCCCGCCCGCTCCAGAGCCTCCCACGCGGTCTCCAGGAGCAGCCGCTGCTGCGGGTCGGTCTCCTTGGCCTCCTTCGGGCTGATCTTGAAGAAGTCGGCGTCGAACTCCCCGGCGTCATGAAGGAATCCGCCCTCGCGGGAATACGACTTGCCGGGCGTGGCGGGCTCCGGATCGTAGAGACCCTCCGTGTCCCAACCGCGGTTCCCTGGGAAGTACGAGATGGCGTCCCGACCGGAATGCACGAGCTGCCACAGCTCCTCGGGCGAGCTGACGCCGCCCGGGAAGCGGCAGCTCATCGCCACGATCGCGATCGGCTCGTGCTCTTTGGCCTCGGCCTCGCGCAGCTGGCGCTTGGTCCGCTTGAGATCGGCGGTGGCGCGCTTGAGATAGTCGCGGAGCCGGTCGTCGTTCCCCATTATGAACCATTCTCGAGGTTGTCCAGGGCCAGGAAGAGTTCGTCGTCGGTGGCCGACTCGAAGTCGCCGTCCGCCTCGTCGACCGCTGCCCCGCTGCGGGAGTCCCGCCAGTTACGCAGGACCGCCTCGAGCCGCGCGGTGATCATCGCGGTGTCGCCGTTCACGTTCGGGACTGCCGCGAGGGCGGCTTCGATGCGGTCCAGTTCGGCCAGGATCGGCTGCGCCGCACTGATGTGCGCCTGGTGGTCGGACGCCAGAAGGCAGTCGGTGACGGCTTGGGAGTTGGGATGGTCGAACGCCAGGGTCGCCGGCAGGGCGATCCCGGTGGTCGAGGTGAGCCGCTTGCGCAGCTCGCTGGCGCCCACCGAGTCGAAGCCCAGCTCGATGAAGGCCCGGCCCGGCTCCACGTCGTCGATCGTCTCGTGTCCGAGAATCGCGGCGACCTGCTGCCGTACCAGCTTCAGTGCGGCGCGCTCGCGCTCGCCGTTCGGCAGGGCGAGCAGCTCGCGCCAGCTTTCGGTGGCCGCCGCGAGGTCCGCTGCTGCGGTCTGGTCGACCCCGGCGCCGCCGAGGACGACGCTCTCGCCGGTGATCTCCGCGAGCCAATAGGGGCGGCGCTGGAAGGCGTACGTGGGCAGGTCGACCCGGCGGGCGCCGGTACCAGCGAAGAACGCCGCCCAGTCCACACCCACACCGGCGACATGCAACTCGGCCAGCGCCGAGACCAACTCACGCTCTTCAGAACGATCACGACGAAGAACAGGAACAAAGGTGCCCTCAACCGACTCCTGACCCATCACCGAAAGCACCGCATCCGGACCCAACTCCACAAAAGTACCCACACCAGCCCCCACCAACGCCTGAACACCATCCGCGAAACGAACCACCTCACGCACCTGCCGAACCCAATACTCCGGATCCGTCAACCCCGACACCAACCCACCCGTAACAGAAGAAACCACCGGAACCACCGGCTCCGAATACGACAACCCCCGCGCAACCACACCGAACTCCTCCAACATCGGCTCCATCAACACCGAATGAAACCCATGCGACACCGTCAAACGACTCGCCCTACGACCCTCCCCCTCAAAATGCGCCTTCACCGCCAACACCGCATCCACACCACCCGACACCACCACCGAAGCCGGACCATTCACCGCAGCAATACCCACCCGCTCCGACACGAACGGCAACACCTCCGCCTCCCCCGCCTGCAACGCCACCATCGCACCACCACCCGGCAACGCCTGCATCAAACGCCCACGCGCCCACACCAACCTCGCCGCATCAGCCAACGAAAAAACACCCGCAACATGCGCCGCAGCCAACTCACCAACCGAATGACCAGCCACAAAATCAGGCCGCACCCCCCACGACTCCAACAACCGGAACAACGCCACCTCCACCGCGAACAACGCAGGCTGAGCAAACTCCGTCCGATCAAGAACATCACCATCCACACCCCACACCACCCCCCTCAACGACACATCCAACTCCGCAAGCACCGCATCGAACGCACCCGCGAACACCGGAAACACCTCATACAACCCACGCCCCATCCCCAACCGCTGCGCACCCTGACCCGTAAACAAGAAAGCCGTCAAGCCACCGGACGGGCGGGCGGTGCCCTTGACCACGCCGGCCGGCTCCGCTCCGTCCGCGAGTTCGTTCAGCAGCCGGAGCGCCTGGCCACGGTCCGCGCTGACCACTGCGGCGCGGTGTTCGAGCGCCGTGCGTGAGGTGGCCAGGGAGAAGCCGACGTCCGCGAGACCGAGCTCGGGGTGGGTTTTCAAGTAGGCGGCGAGCTTGGCTGCTTGGTCCCGCAGCGCGTTGGAGGTGCGCGCGGAGAGCAGCCAGGGCGTGACCGCGGACGCGGACACATCCGATGCCGTCGCCTGCGTCGGCTCCGGTGCCTGCTCCACGATGACGTGCGCATTCGTGCCGCTGATCCCGAAGGAGGAGACGGCCGCGCGCCGGGGCCGGTCGGTCTGCGGCCAGTCACGGGTTTCGGTGAGCAGGCCGACCTCTCCGGCAGACCAGTCCACCTGGTCCGAGGGCTTCTCAGCGTGCAGGGTCTTGGGCAGTACGCCGTTGCGCATCGCCTCGACCATCTTGATGATGCCCGCGACGCCCGCCGCGGCCTGGGTGTGGCCGATGTTGGACTTGATGGAGCCGAGCCACAGTGGCGGCCGGTCCGCCGGGCGCCCCTGGCCGTAGGTTGCGAGGATCGCCTGCGCCTCGATCGGGTCGCCCAGGACAGTGCCGGTGCCGTGTGCCTCGACCGCGTCGACGTCGGTGGCGGTCAGTCCGGCGTTGGCGAGGGCCTGACGAATAACCCGCTGCTGGGAGGGGCCGTTGGGAGCGGAGAAGCCGTTGCTGGCGCCATCTTGGTTGACAGCGGAGCCGCGGACCACCGCGAGTACGGGGTGGCCGTTGGCCTGCGCGTCGGAGAGCCGCTCCACCAGCAGCATGCCCACACCCTCGGAAAATCCGGTGCCGTCCGCCCCTGCCCCGAAGGATCGGCAGCGGCCGTCGACAGACAGGCCCTGCTGGAGGCCGAACTCGACGAGCACCTCGGGCGTCGCCATGACGGTCACACCACCGGCGAGGGCCAGGGTGCACTCGCCGGAGCGCAGCGACTGGATCGCCAGGTGCAGCGCCACGAGCGAGGACGAGCAGGCCGTGTCCACCGTCACGGCAGGGCCTTCGAAGCCGTACGTGTAGGACAGACGGCCCGAGGCGATGGATCCGGTCGCGCTGGAGCGGCTGTAGTCGTGGTGCATGGTGCCGATGAAGACGCCGGTCGGGCTGCCCCTGAGCTCGGTCAGGTCGATGCCGGCCCGTTCCAACAGCTCCCAGGACGTCTCCAGCAGCAGTCGCTGCTGGGGGTCCATGGTCAGTGCGTCGTTCGGGCTGATGCCGAAGAATGCGGCGTCGAACTCGGCGGCGTCGTAGAGGAATCCGCCGGAGCGCGTGTACGTCTTGTCGGGGGTTCCGGGCTCGGGGTCGTAGATGCCCTCGATGTCCCAGCCCCGGTCGGTCGGGAACGCCGAGACGGTCTCGGCGCCCCGGGCCACCAGGCGCCACAGGTCCTCGGGCGTCTGGACGCCGCCGGGGTAGCGGCAGGACATCGCCACAATCGCGATCGGCTCATCGGATGCGCCGACCGCGGCGACGGGTGTGGTGGCGGTCGTCCCGGACGCGCCGAGCGCGGTCTCCTTGAGGTACTGGGCCGCCGCGCGGGCGGTGGGGTAGTCGAAGACCAGAGTGGCGGCAAGCCGCAGCCCGGTGTCCGCCGACAGCCGGTTGCGCAGTTCGACGGCGGTCAGCGAGTCGAAGCCGAGCTCCTTGAATGCCCGGTCGGGTTCGACGGGCGCGGCCGAGTCGTGGCCGAGCACGCCGGCCACGTGGGTGCGCACGAGCTCGAGCAGCAGGCCGTCATGCTCCTTACTGGGCAGCCGGGCGAGTCGGTCGGCCAGCGCGGTTCCGTTCGAGGGGCCGCCGGAGCGTGCGGACTTGCGACCGGGCACGCGTACGAGGTCGCGCAGGACGCCGGGCACGAGCCCGATGGCGGCCTGTGCGCGCAGGGCGGCCACATCGTGGCGGAACAGCAGCAGCAGCGCCGCGTCGGAGGCGAACGCCTGGTCGAACAGGGCCAGTCCCTCGGCGGTCGACATAGCGGGGAAGCCCTGGCGACGCAGCCGGTCGATGTCGGCTTCGTCGAGGGTCCCGGTCATGCCCGTGCCTTCGGCCCACAAGCCCCAGGCCATGGAGGTGGCAGGGCGGCCGGCTGCCCTGCGATGGGCGGCGAGGGCGTCCAGGAAGACGTTGGCGGTGGCGTAGTTGGCCTGTCCGGCCGCGCCGAGGATGCCGGCGGCGGAGGAGAACAGGGCGAAGAGCGCGAGGTCTCGGTCCGCCGTGAGCTCGTGCAGGTGCCAGGCGGCGTCGGCTTTGGGGGCGAGTACGGCGTCCATCCGCGCGGGAGTGAGCGAGCCGAGGACCCCGTCGTCGAGCACGCCCGCCGAGTGCACCACGCCGGTGAGCGGGTGCGCATCGGGAATGGCCTCGAGCACGACGGCCAGAGCGTCCCGGTCGGAGACGTCGCAGGCGGTGAGGGTGACGGTGGCTCCCGACTCGGTGAGTTCGGCGCTCAGCCGGGCCGCTCCCGGCGCGTCCGGGCCGCGGCGGCTGGTGAGGACCAGATGCCGGACGCCGTGCTCGGCGACCAGATGGCGGGCGACCAAGGCTCCCAGGCCGCTGGTGCCGCCGGTGACCAGGACGGTGCCCTGCGGGTCGAGCGCAGGGGCAGCCTCGGCCACAGCCTCCTCGGCGCGGACCAGCCGGGGGGTGTAGGGACGGCCGCCGCGCAGCGCCAGTTCGGCCTCGCCGGTGGCGAGCGCGGCGGGGATCGCCTGCCGGGACTCGTCGAGGCCGTCGAGGTCGAGGAGGGTGAACAGGCCGGGGTTCTCGGCCTGTGCCGCACGTACCAGGCCCCACACGGGAGCGGCCACGAGGTCGGGCGCGGCATCGTCGCCTTCGGTGGCGGTCACCGCCCCGCGGGTCACCAGCACCAGCCGCGAGGCGGCCAGTCGCTCATCAGCGGTCCATGCCTGCAGGATGGCGAGGGTGTCGTGCGCGAGCGCGCGCACGGCCTGCGGTACAGGGCCCTGCGGCGCCGTACGACACAGGAGGACCGCGTCGGGGACGGCGACGCCCTGGTCGAGTGCGGCGCCCAGGGACGCGAGGTCGGGGTGGTAGGCGGCGACGCCCAGGGCGAGGGTGTCGGCGCCAACCACGGTGATGGCGGGCTCGGCGGATCTCTTGGCGTCGGCGGGAATCGGCGTCCAGACCGGGCGGTACGGCAGTTCACGGCGTCCTCCCGCGGAGTGCAGCTGCTCCGGGGATACCTTCTTCGCGACAATCGAGCCGACGCTGAGGACCGGGCTGCCGCTCTCGTCGGCAGCCTGCAGGAGCGTGTTGCCCCGACTGTCGGTGACCAGCCGTACGCGCAGCGCCGTCGCGCCCGCCGCGTGCAGGGACACTCCGGTCCAGGCGAAGGGGAGAACCGTTTCGTCGCTCTCCTCGCCGACCAGGTCCGCGTGCAGCGCTGCGTCGAGCAGCGCCGGGTGGAGGCCGAACTGACGGGCGTCGGAGTGCGCCTGCTCGGGCAGGGCCACCTCGGCGAAGATCTCCTCGCCGCGCCGCCAGGCGGCGGTGAGTCCCTGGAAGACCGGGCCGTAGGCGTAGCCACGGGCGAAGAGCCGCTCATAGGCGCCGTCCACGGCGATCGCCTGCGCGTCCTTCGGTGGCCATGCGGCCAGGTCGAAGGCGGGGTCGGGGGCACCGGTGGTGAGCACACCGGTGGCGTGGCGGACCCACGGTGTGTCCTCTCCGTCGGCACGGGAGTAGATGGTGACCGGGCGCGCCCCGGCCTCGTCCACAGCGCCCAGCAGCACCTGGAGGACGACACCACAGCTGTCGCGGAACACCAGCGGGGCCTGCAAGGTGAGTTCGCCCAGGACGTCACAGCCGGCTTGGTCGCCGGCGCGGATCGCCAGTTCGACGAAGGCGGTTCCCGGCAGAAGCACGCTGCCCAGCGCCTCGTGGTCGGCGAGCCAGGGGTGAGTCTGGAGGGAGAGCCGGCTGGTGAAGAGGTACCCGCCGGTCCCGGCGGGCTCGATGGCCGCACCGAGCAGCGGGTGTTCGACAGCGAGCTGGCCGAGGTCGGTGACCCCTCTGCCGAGCCATGGGACGTTCGTCCAGTAGCGCTTGCGCTGGAAGGCGTAGGTGGGCAGGTCGGTGGTGTGAGCTCCGGTTCCGGCGAAGAACGTGGTCCAGTCGACCGGCGCCCCGTGGACCCAGGCCTCGGCGAGCGAACGGGCGAACCGGGCAAGGCCGTCCTCGTTGCGGCGCAGCGACCCGACGGTCACTGCGGACTTCTCCGCCGCGTCGATGGTCTCCTGGATTCCGTTCTTCAGGATGTGGTGCGCCGTGGGCTCCACGAACAGCGTGAAGCCGTCGCGCAGGAGGGCGTGGGTAGCCTCCTGGAACCGTACGGTCTGGCGCAGGTTGGTGTACCAGTACTCCGCGTCGAGCCCGGCGGTGTCCAGGAGGGCGCCGGTCACGGTGGAGTAGAAGGGCAGACGGGTGGAGCGGGGGGTGACGGGTGCCAGGACGTCGAGGAGTTCATCGCGGATCTCGGCGACGAAGTGGGAGTGCGAGGCGTAGTCCACCGGGATCCGGCGGGCGCGCACGCCCTCCTCGGTCAACTGGGTGAACAGTTCGTCGAGCGCGGCGACCTCGCCGCAGACGACGACGATGCCAGGGCCGTTGACGGCAGCCAGCTGGAGCCTGCCCTGCCAGCTCTCCAGGCGTTCGCCGATCTGCGCCGCCGAGAGCGGTACGGAGATCATGCCGCCCTTGCCGCCCAGCTTCTCCTTGATGATCTTGCTGCGGAGGGCGACGACGCGGGCGCCTTCCTCGATCGAGAGGGCCTGGGCGACGGTCGCTGCGGCGACCTCGCCCTGTGAGTGGCCGATGACGGCCGCGGGCTCCACGCCGTACGAGCTCCACAGCGCCGCGAGGGAGACCATCACGGCCCAGAGCACCGGCTGGACGACGTCTACGCGCTCGAGGTTCGGCTGGCCGTGCGCACCGCGCAGGACGCCGATGAGGTCCCAGTCGACGAAAGGTTCCACGGCGCGGGCGCAGTCCGCCATCCGCTCGGCGAACACCGGTGACTCGTCCAGCAGCTGGACGGCCATGCCCTCCCACTGCGAGCCCTGCCCTGGGAAGACGAAGACCGTGCGGGGTGCGACGCTCACCGCACCGCGGACGACAGCGCCGCCGATGTTGCCCTCCACGAGTGCGTCGAGGCCCGCCAACAGCCCGGCACGGGGGTCGCCGATGATGACCGCCCTGTGGGCCAGAGCGGCCCGGGTGGTGGCGAGTGACAGGCCGATGTCGACCGCTCGTTCCTCGGGTCGGTCCGCGACGTGTTCGCGCAGCCGCTCGGCCTGCGCCTGCAGACCGGCCGCGCTCTTTCCTGAGACGAGCCACGGAACTACCGGAGGAAATTCCTTACTACCCACCAGGCCACCCTCTTTGGATCCGTTTGAATTCAAAATTCGTCGTAACGACGGGCAATGCGACGCTACTGAAGCAGGACCTGGCGGCAAACCCCAGAAATGCCTGCCGAGCCACCCCTACCCAGCGAGTGAAATCAGCCGGATCAAAGGGGCATTCTTCACCGTCTGGAGCCGAGCTCGCGAGTGCTCGAGGAGATGTGATTCTTGATGGACTGCAGCACCTGCGCCGCCTGGGAATTGAGATAGAAGTGGCCGCCGGGGTACACCTGCAGCTCGAAGGCGCCTCTGGTGTGCCTGCCCCAGGCGCGCGCCTCGTCGAGGGTCACCTGGGGGTCGTTGTCGCCGGTGAGCGCGACGATTGGGCAGGACAACTCGGGTCCGCCCTGGAATCGATAGGTCTCGGCCGCCCTGTAGTCGCTGCGCAAGGCCAGAAGGATCATGTGGAGGATCTCCGGATCGCCCAGCACTTGGCTGTCGGTGCCGCTGAGTCGGCCGATGTCCGCGATGAGTTGGTCGTCGGTCAGCTGGTGGACGCGCTCGTCCCTGATCTGCGACGGCGCGCGGCGCCCGGAAGCGAACAACCCCGTCAGCGTGACACCGTGCTCCTCGAGCTTCCTGCCCACCTCGAAGCCGATCGAGGCGCCCATGCTGTGGCCGAACAGTGTCAGCGGGCGGTCAGCCCACGGCAGCAGCTGCGGCACCAGCTCATCGGCCAGCTGGTGTATGTCGTCGATGCACGGTTCGTGACGCCGGTCCTGCCGTCCCGGGTACTGGACGGCGACGACGTCCATCTCCGGGGTCAGCGCCTGTGAGACCGGGAAAAAGTACGAGGCCGAGCCACCGGCGTGCGGAAAGCACACCAGTCGGGTCGCAGCATCCGGCGCGGGATGGAACCGTCGGATCCAGGCACCGGTGTCCGATGAAAATCCTGCCATTCCCTCGACATCCCTTCGGGTTAAGGAATCGGCCGCCCATGCGGGCGATTCGCAGAGTGTTTTCCTGGACGCCGGAGCAAGCGGGGCGTCAGTTCAGCACCCCCGGCCCCCTGTGCTGTCCTCACTATTCAAGAGAGATCGGCTCCGCATCTCTACCGCTCAGACCCCTGAAGAGGGCTGCGGCACCCCTAACCTCGGTTCCCTGCGATGATCGCCGAGGGGATTGCCCGAGCAACCGGCCGGCCCGGAACACAGGTCAACGGCCGGGGGGCCCCCGCGGGAGGGATGGGGGCCGCCCGCCGGGGGGGGGGTTCAATTAGACACGCCATGGCGGGGGCGCGGGGGTTCCGAATAGGGGTTACTACGCTGGGGTGTGGTGTTTCGCGGGGGAGG
>NZ_JBHXRA010000034.1:0-6020 GCF_042717045.1 Nocardia sp. NPDC058633 | reverse complement strand
CCACCCACCCACCCTTGCTCCTGCTTTTTTGTGGTGTGGGGTGCGCCCCCCCCCCGCGGGGCCCCACAAAACCTCCCCCGGGGCGGGCCCCCCCGGGGTTGGGGGGGGCCCCCCGCCCGCAGGGGGGTCGAACATTGTCCCGTCAGAGGGCGAGCTCCGGCGAGATCACGTAGTCGGAGACATCCGTGGTGTTGATCTTGACCCGGGACAGGGCCTCCTTGACCGCCACCTCGAGGCGGCCCCGCTTGGCAGCGTCGACCTGGCCACGGCGCTGCGCGAACTCCGGCAGCACCTCGGCAGCGAAGAGCTCGAGCGACTCCTTGATGTGCTCGTGCTTGTTCTTGCCGATCTGCACTGCGAAGATGATCTGGTCGACACCGGCCTCCTCGTAACGGCGGATCATGTCGGTGATCTGCGCCGGCGTGCCGACGCCCCGGCGCAGCGAAGTGATCTGCGCCAGCATCCCCTTGACCTCGGGGGACAACTCCACGCTGTCGTCGACCGGCGGCGGGTTGCGGACCAGGCCCACCGCCTCGCGGTTGTCCTGGAACGCCTGCCATACGTCCGTGGTGCCCGGCTTGTGCTGGCCGGAGATGTAGTAGTGCATCAGCGAGTACGAGAAGAAATGTGCGCCGTCCAGACCACGGTCCAGGGCGGTATCCTCGTCTTGGTGGCACATGAAGGGCAGCACGACCGAGAAGTTCGGGTTGACGGTCTTGCCGATCGGCACGCACTCGTCCGACTCGATGATCTTGTAGTAGGCGTCGACCCGCTCCTTGGCCTCCTCGGGAGAGACGAAGGAGAAGGAGAGCGCGCCGATACCGTGGCGGGCGGCGGTCTCGATCGTCGTACGGGCGCTGCACGCCATCCACAGCGGCGGGTGCGCCTTCTGCTTGGGCTTGGGCAGCAGATTGCGCGGGGGAACGCTGACGAACCTGCCCTCGTGGCCGGTGAAGGGCGTCTCCGACAGCAGGCGGGTGACGACCTCCAGGGACTCCTCCCACTCTTGCTTCTTCGTGTCGCGCGCCACGTCGAAGGCACCCAGCTCCAGCTGGGAGCTGCCTGAGCCCGAGCCGAAGTCGACCCGGCCGCCGGAGATCAGATCCAGGGTCGCGAGACGCTCGGCGACGCGGGCCGGGTGGTTGACGCGGGAGGGCAGCGAGACGATGCCGTGCGCAAGGCGGATGTTGTTGGTGCGGGCGGCGGCCGCGGCCAGGAAGACCTCGGGCGCCGAGGAGTGCGAGTACTCCTCGAGGAAGTGGTGTTCGGTGGCCCAGGCGTAGTCGAAGCCCAGCTTGTCGGCGAGCTCGATCTGCTCCAGGGACTCGTTGAGCATCCGCTCTTCACTGTCCTCGGCCCACGGTCGGGGGAGCTGGTGGTGGTAGATGAGGCCGAATCGCATGGTTCCTCCAGTTGAGATAGTTCAGGGTGGGTCTGTGGGGCCCGCCCCTGGCCGACGACGATCGCTTGTCGCCGCCCGGGGTGGACGGCCTCGATGTGGAAGTCGATCTGGGCGAACGGACCGGTGAGAGCGGACGATCCCGAGGCGGATCCCGGGGTCCACGCCACGCCACGCCGAAGGAGCCGGACGATTCGATGCGCGGCCATGTGGTCGAGGTAGGGGCCACCGAGAAACTCACCGGTGGCGGATCGCTGGAATGCGCCGAGAACGACTGACAGGCGAATCCGACAGGTTCACCCGCATAGCTCCCGGAGATGGCGGTGACCCCTTGTCTCGGGCTCACGCCGTCGCGTCCTCGCGGACGGGCGGAGCCTGTTCGATGATCACGTGTGCGTTGGTGCCGCTGATTCCGAAGGAGGAGACGCCCGCCCGGCGCGGCCGGCCGGTGTCGGGCCAGGGCTGTTCCTCGGTCAGGAGCCGGACGTTGCCCCGGGACCAGTCCACCTGGGGCGTCGGCTCGTCGACGTGCAGAGTCCGGGGAAGCACCCCATGGCGGATCGCCTGCACCATCTTGATGATCGAGGCGACTCCCGCCGCGGCCTGAGTGTGCCCCAGATTCGACTTGACCGATCCGAGCCACAACGGCCGGTCGGCGGGGCGGTCCTGGCCGTAGGTGGCCAGCAACGCCTGGGCCTCGATCGGGTCGCCCAGCTTGGTGGCGGTGCCGTGGGCGTCGACCGCGTCCACGTCCCCGGTACCCAGCCCGGCGCTCGACAGCGCCTGCCGGATCACCCGCTGCTGGGCGGGTCCGTTCGGCACGGTCAGGCCGCTGGACGCACCGTCCTGGTTGAGGGCGGAGCTGCGCACGACCGCGAGCACCCGATGTCCGTTGCGCTCAGCGTCCGACAGCCGCTCCAGCAGGAGGAGGCCGGATCCCTCGCCCCAGCCGGTGCCATCCGCAGCTGCGGCGAAGGACCTGCACCGCCCGTCGGGCGAGAGCCCCTTCTGCTTGGTGAAGTACTGGAAGGTCTCCGGCGAGGCCATCACGGTCGCACCACCCGCCAGGGCGAGCGTGCACTCACCCTGGCGCAGCGCCTGCACGGCCAGGTGCAGCGCCACCAGGGACGAGGAGCACGCCGTGTCCACTGTGACCGCCGGGCCCTCCAGGCCGAGGGTGAAGGCGATGCGCCCGCTGACGAGGCTGCCGCCGGTGCTGGCACCCTCGTACTCGTGGTACATCAGCCCCGTGAACACGCCCGTCTTGGACCCTTTGACGGTGAGCGGATCGATCCGCGCGTTCTCGATGGCTTCCCACGCGGCTTCGAGCAGGAGCCGCTGCTGCGGGTCCATCTCCAGCGCCTCCCGAGGCGAGATGCCGAACAGGTCGGCGTCGAAGTCCGCCGCCTCGTGGATGAACGCGCCTTCTCTGGTGATGCTCTTGCCCGGAGCACCGTGCTCGGGGTCGTAGAGCCCCTCGGTATCCCAACCGCGGTCGGTGGGGAAACGCGTGACGCCGTCCCGGCCGTCGAGCACCAGCTCCCAGAGGTCCTGGGGGGTTTCGATGCCGCCCGCGAACCGGCAGGCCATCCCGATGATGGCGATGGGTTCCGTCGCAGCCCCGATGAGCCTGGCGTTCTCCTGCTTGAGTCGCTCGTTGTCCGTCAGTGAGGTGCGCAGCGCCTCGACGATCCGTTCAACTTCCATGATGTGATCAGCCTCCGGATCAGCGCGTCGGGTCGGCCGCGAGGGCGGTCCGTACCAGGTCGTCGATGGCCATGTCCTTGAAGGAGCTGGCGGCTTCCGACACGTTCGGCTCTGCCGCGGGGGCGCTCGCCCTTTCCGGGACGAGCTCCTCCAGCAGGTACTGAGCCAGCACACCCGGGTTCGGGTAGTCGAACATCATCGTGGCGGGCAGCCGCAGCCCGGTTGCCTCGCTGAGCTGGTTGCGCAGCTCGATGGCCGCCAGCGAGTCCAGACCCATTTCGGTGAACCCGCGGTTGATATCGATGGCTGTGGGGTCGTCGTGCCGCACGACCGCCACCCGTGTCCGTACCAGGTCCATCAGCAGGCGGAGCTGGTCCTCGTGGGACTGTCCCTCCAGGCTCGCCTCAATGGAGGCCTCCTCAGCCGGTGTCACCTCGGGGACCGCCGCTCCGGCGGTCGCCCGCCGCGGGCGCCGTCTGGGAACCTCGCCGGCTACCAGAAGGCTCAGAACAGCGGGCACCTCGGTGTGCGCGGATGCCGCCGCAGCGGTGTCGATGCGCAACGGGACCAGCGCGGGTTCGTCGGTGCCGAGCGCCGCGTCGAACAGGGCCAGGCCCTCGGTCGGCGTGAGCGCGGGGGTACCCAGTCGCTCCTGCCGTTCGAACACCGCACGGTCGAGCTGCGCCCCCATGCCGTCTCCCGCCCACAGGTGCCAGGCCAGCGAGGTGGCAGTGAGGCCGAGGGAGTGACGGTGTCGGGCTAGGGCGTCCAAAAAGACGTTCGCAGCGGCATAGTTGGCCTGACCGGCGTTGTCGAGGAAGCCCGTGGTGGACGAGAACAGGACGAAGGCTGTCAGATCCTGCGATTGCGTCAGCTCGTGCAGGTTCCAGGCGGCGTCGACCTTGGGCCGCATCACGGCGTCAAGGCGCTCGGGGGTGAGTGAAGTGATCAGCCCGTCGTCGACGAGTCCTGCCGCGTGGACGACGCCGCGCAGCGGGTGCGCGTCGGGTACGGCCGCCAGGAGTTCGGCCAGCGCCGCGCGGTCGGAGACGTCGGCGGCGGCGATGGTGACATCGGCGCCCGCTTCAGCCAGCTCCGCGGCGAGTTCTGCGGCACCGGGCGCGTCGGTTCCCCGGCGGCTGGTGAGCACCAGGTGCCGTACGCCGTGCTCGGCCACTAGGTGGTGGGCGACGAGCGCCCCGAGTCCACCGGTTCCGCCAGTGATCAGGACCGTTCCCTCGGAGTCCCAGCAGGCAGCGGTGCCGATGCGCGGCGCCATCGTGAGGCGCGGTACCAGGGACCGGCCCCCCCTCATGGCGAGTTCGGGGTCGCCCGAGGCAGCGGCCGCCAGCAGCATCCCGTCCGACTCCTGCGTACCGTCCAGGTCGACGAGGACGAAGCGGCCTCGGCGTTCTGCCTGTGCGGCCCTGATCAGGCCCCAGACCGGCGCCTGGGCCAGGTCGAGGACCGACTGATCGTCGGTGCTGGCCGCCTGCTGCGTGGCCACCACCAGCTTGGCATCCTCCGTGCGCTCATCGGCCAGCCAGTCCTGCACGGTCTGCAGGACTCCGCTGGTGACGGCGCGGGCACCGGCGGCGGGGTCGCCGACGGGCGACTCGACCCTCAGCAGGACGAGTTCTGGTACCGGGTCGTCACTGCCGAGCACTTGGTCGACCGTGATCAGGTCGCCGGGGCGAGCAGTCAGCTCGGGGCCCGGGACCCAGGTGAGGCGGAGTAGCCCGTTCGCCATGTCGTCGGCCAGGGGGCGCGACACGAGCGATTCGACGGTCGCCACGGGTGCTCCGGCCGCGTCGGCGAGCAGCAGTTCGGTGGTGTCCGTGCCCGACAGCCGCCGCAGCCGGACGCGGAGCGCCGAGGCGCCAGACGCGTGCAAGGTCACACCGGTCCATATGAAAGGCAGCACCGTGCTGTCTTGATCGTCGAGGAGGTCCACGTGGCTCGCGGCGTCGAGGAGGGCGGGGTGCAGCCCGAAGCGGGCCGCGTCGGCGTGCGCCTGATCCGGGAGCACGACCTCGGCGTATACCTCCTCACCCTTGCGCCAGGCGGCCTCGAGCCCCTGGAAGACCGGTCCGTACTCGTAGCCGCGGCCAGTCAGCCGCTCATAGACATCTTCCAGTTCGATCGTCCGGGCTCCGGCCGGCGGCCATTCGGCTAGGTCGAACGCCGGTGCCGAAGCCTCGGTGGTCAGGATGCCGGTGGCGTGCCGGGTCCACTCCCCCTCGCTCTTCTCAGGCCGTGCGTGGATGCCGACCGAGCGGGCACCGGAAGCGTCCGGCGCTCCTACGACGACCTGCACGGCCACGGCGCCGCGTTCGGGCAGCACCAGTGGCGCCTGGAGCGTCAGCTCCTCCAGCCGACCGCAACCGACCTCGTCACCGGCCCGGATCGCGAGCTCAACGAAGCCAGTGCCGGGCAGCAGCACCCGACCTTGGACCTGGTGGTCCAGCAGCCACGGCGAGGTCGCCGTGGACAGCCGGCCGGTGAGAACGGCTCCGGCACCGTCGGGGAGCTCGATCGTGGCACTGAGCATCGGATGTGCCGCGTCGGCCTGACCGTGTCCGGTCGCGTCAGCCGTCACGGCGGGCGGGGTCTCCAGCCAGAAGTGCCGCTTCTCGAAGGCATAGGTGGGCAGGTCGACTCGGCGGGCGCCGGTGCCGGCGAAGAACGCATCCCAGTCCACGCCCAGGCCGGCGACGTGCAACTTGGCCAGTGCGGAGACCAGCTCACGCTCTTCGGGACGATCGCGGCGGAGGACAGGGACAAAGGTGCCCTCAGCCGACTCCTGGCCCATCGCCGTAAGCACCGCGTCCGGACCCAGCTCCACAAAAGTGGCCACACCAGCCGCCCCCAGCGTCTGGATACCGTCCGCGAAACGAACCACCTCACGCACCTG
>NZ_JBHXRA010000033.1:0-27375 GCF_042717045.1 Nocardia sp. NPDC058633 | reverse complement strand
CCGTTGCGTAGGCGACGAAGGAGCAAGCAACGGCGCCTGACCGGCGGCCCCTCAGGGCCGCGGACACGCGCGCGCCAGCGCGCCAAAAACACAGCGTCAAACCTGCCTGGGACTACTCAAACCCCGGACACACCGATCCCCCCGACCGATCCCCTACAGGTCGAAAGTCTCCCCCGGCGACACCGCATGAACCGGCCCCGAGAACGCGGCCTTGGCCTCCGCGATCACATCCTCCCGCGAAGTCCACGGCGGAATGTGTGTCAGCAACAGTTCCTTGGCCCCCGCACGAGTGGCGATCTCGCCCGCCTCGGTACCTGAAAGATGAATCCCCGCAGGACGATTCGCCGGATCGTGAGTCCACGACGCCTCGGCCATGAGCACGTCGGCGCCCTGCGACAACTCGACGACGGCATCGCACATCGCGGTATCGCCGGTGTAGACGAACACTCGACCGTCGGCGGCGGTGATCCGCAGCCCATAGGACTCCGGCGGGTGGAACATCCGGCGCGCTTCCACCGTGTGACCGGAGCCGAACGGAATCGGCGTGTTCTCTACCCAGGCCTGCGAGTCGATCACGTCGGACCAGTCGTCGGTTTCCCCGCCGATCTCCGCGGAGGCGTTCCCGATGCGCAGCGCCGCGTCGGAGGGCCCGCGCACCAGGGCCTTGCCGGTCGGCGGATTCGGGTGGTAGCGACGCCACACCAGCAGCGCGGGCAGATCGAGGCAATGATCCGCGTGCAGATGGGTAAGGAAGATGTCCACCTCTGCCGGGTTCATGTGCTTCTGCAACGCGCCGAAGATCCCGGGACCGAAGTCGATGACAATCGGCCGCATATCAGGGCCCGTCAGCAGGTAGCCCGACGCTGGGGAATCCGGGCCGGACACGCTGCCCGAGCACCCGAGGACGGTAAGGCGCATGCCCCCATGCTGCCACGACGTGCTGGTACTCAATGCAGGATCCCCCCATTTTCCAGACCGGATCCCCGGCTACCGCGTTGGTACTGCGCGGCCGACCGATGCTCCACGGCGGCGTCGACGTTCATCTGACGAGAGTACCCAGCCCGCGAGCACTCCACCCACCGCCCCGAAAAGATGCCCCTGCCAAGAAATTCGAGGGTCGCTCGGGAGCACGCCCCACAGCATCGAGCCGTAGAACACCAGGATCACCAGCCCCACCACGATCTGTCCCACATTGCGCGCGAACCACCCGCGACAGATCAGATAGGTCAGCCAGCCGAACACGATCGACGAGGCTCCGACGTGCACACTCCCCGTCGAGCCCGTGAGCCAGGTGCCGATTCCGGCGATCACCCAGATGATCGCCGTCGCCGCGATCCCACGCCCGATCCCGGACAGCAGCACGAGGAATCCGAGCACCAGCAACGGCAGGGTGTTGGCGAACAGATGGTCCCACCCACCGTGCAGCAGCGGCGCCCACAGGATGCCGTCGAGCCCGGCTACCTCGCGCGGCTCGATGCCCGCCGCGTCCAGTTCGCCCGGCGCCCCTGGTGGCTGATCGTGGGACAGGACCATGTCGACGCCCTCGATCAGATACAGCGCGCCCACGAAGCCCAGGATCCCCACCGCGGCCCGAATCCACGACGCCCCGCGTGCGGCACCGGACCCCGAACTCGCGTTCCCGCGCAACCCCGAGATCCGATCAGGATCGAACGAGGCACCCACCCCACCGCTCACCGACATCGCCTCCACTCCGGCACGGGGCCGTGGAACAGCCCACTGACCTGAGCGTACCGAAGTGAGGGCGGATCGGGTCAGGCCCAGAGTTGCCCGTCCAGTTTCTCTTCGGCTTCGTCCAGCGTGCCGTCGTATGCCCCGGTAGACAAGTACTTCCACCCGCCGTCGGCGACCACGAACGCAATATCGGCCCGTTTCCCGGCCTTGCGCGCCTTCGTGGCGACACCGAGGGCGGCGTGCAGGATGGCGCCGGTGGAGATCCCGGCGAAGATTCCCTCCTCGCCGACCAGCTCCCGCGTCCGCTTCACGGCGTCGTACGGGCCCACCGAGAACCGGGTGGTGAGCACCTTCTCGTCGTAGAGCTCGGGAATGAACCCCTCGTCGATATTGCGCAGCCCGTACACCAGCTCGCCGTATCGGGGCTCGGCGGCCACGATCTCGATGCCCGGCACCTGTTCGCGCAGGTACCGCCCGGTGCCCATCAGGGTTCCGGTGGTTCCGAGGCCGGCGACGAAATGCGTGATCTCGGGCAGATCGGCCAGCAGTTCGGGGCCGGTTCCCTCGTAGTGCGCGAGCGCGTTGGCCGGGTTGCCGTACTGGTAGAGCATCACCCAGTCCGGATTCTCCGCCGCGATCTGCTTGGCCTTGGCCACCGCCTGGTTCGATCCTCCCGCCGCGGGCGAGTCGATGATCTCGGCACCGAACATCGTGAGCAACTGACGCCGCTCCACCGAGGTGTTCTCCGGCATCACACAGACGATCCGGTACCCCTTGAGTTTGGCCGCCATGGCCAGCGAGATCCCGGTGTTGCCGCTGGTCGGCTCCAGGATCGTGCACCCGGGCGTGAGTCGGCCGTCGGCCTCGGCCTGTTCGATCATCCGCAGCGCGGGCCGGTCCTTGATCGACCCCGTGGGATTGCGGTCCTCGAGCTTGGCCCACAGCCGCACGTGGTCGTCGCCGTCCCACAGCGGGGACAGTTTCTGCAATCCGACGAGCGGGGTGTTGCCGAGCGTCGCGATCAGCGATTCGTAGCGGGCCACGATGTCAGGCGCCGCCGGCCACGGCGGGCAGGATGGTGACCGACGCGCCCGCGGGCACCTCGGCTTCCAGGCCACCCGAGAAGCGCACGTCCTCGTCGTCGACGTAGATGTTGACGTAGCGGTTGAGCTTGCCGTCGGAGAGCAGCTTCTCGGCCAGGCCGGGGTGGTTCGCGTCGAGATCGGCGATGAGCGCGGACAGTGTCGAGCCCTCGCCCTGTACTCGCTTCTCACCTCCGGTGATGCCACGCATGATGGTCGGAATGGACACGGTTACCGGCATGGGAGCTCCTGAAGGGTGGTGACTTTTCTCGGACGGGTTCAGTAGGAATCGACGACGCGCACCGGTTCTTCGGTGACCTCGCCGTCGACGATGCGGTAGCTGCGCAGCTCGTGGGACTGCGGGTCGCGCGTGGAGACCAGCACGTAGTGCGCGTCCGGTTCGGCGGCGTAGGAGATATCGGTGCGGCTCGGGTAGGCCTCGGTGGCGGTGTGCGAGTGGTAGATGACGACCGGCGCCTCGTCGGCGTCGTCCATCGCGCGCCACACGCGCAGCTGTTCCCCGGAATCGAACCGGTAGAAGGTGGGCGAGCGTTCGGCGTTGACCATCGCGACGAAGCGTTCGGGCCGGTCACTGCCCTCGGGCCCGGCGATGATGCCGCAGGCCTCGTCCGGGTGGTCGGCGCGGGCGTGTGCCACCATCGCATCAACGAGATCGGCCCTGATCACCAGCACTTCATCGACCCTTTCCACATCCTGCCTGCGTGCTGTCGAGCACCTTCCTCGACAACGACTCACCCTATTCGGGTATTCCGCAGGGCACACACTCCGGTCCCGGCCGGGCCGTCACCGCAGGTGCGGCACGTGGTCACGGGGCTGGTCAGCAGGTGGTTCGGGCCGCGAATCGGCAGCACCGACCGAGGGCGGGGGCAACGCCGACGGGGTGGTCGTGCGTGGGGCGGTGGCACCCGGGCGGTCGGGCGCCAACCGACGGCGATCAGCGCGGAAAGAGGTCGTGATAGGCGGGGATCCCGGCGATCGAAGTCGCGCTGAGCACCGCATCGACGATGGCACGTTCGACAACCACGGCGGCGGCCGTACACAACTGGTCGAGCAGGAGAAGATCGGCGGGGAACGCGGCGGGTAACTCGGTGGGCGCGACTTCTCTTGCCCCGGTCGCCAGGGCAAAGAGCGTGTCCCCGTCGAGTGGGGAGTGCACGGGCCGGATCGCGCGGGCGAGCCCGTCGTGCGCGGTGGCGGCCATTCGTCGACAGCCCGCGGGGTCGAGGGCGGCATCGGTGGCGACCACGCCGATCGTGGTGTTGAGGACCGTGCCCTTCACCGGCAGCGCGGTCAACGCGGCGATCTCGGCGGGCGTCGGCGTGCGCAAGCCGAAGAATTCGGGTCCATCGGTGCCGACGCCCCACGGGAACCCGGTGCGCGGATCGACGACCGACCCGACGGGATTGGCCACGATCACCGCGCCGACGGTCACCCCGACCCCTGGACCGTCGGCGAGAACCACACTCGCCGAACCGATTCCACCCTTCAACGCTCCGGCCCTCGCCCCGACGCCCGCACCCGCGGTGCCCCTGGCGAACTCGGTCGACGCCGCCGCGGCCGCGCGGTAGCCGAAGTCCGCGTCGGGCCGGACGCCCCAGTCGCCGACAGGCAGGTCGAAGATCACCGCGCCCGGCACGATCGGTACCACGCGGCTCGGGTCGGTCGGGTCCATCGCAATGCCCTCACCGTGTTCCTCCGACCAGGCCATCACCCCGTCGGCGGCGGCGAGGCCGTACGCACTGCCGCCGCTGAGGAGCACGGCGTTGAGTCGGCGGACGGTGTTGGCCGGGTCGAGCAGGTCGGTTTCCCTGGTGCCCGGCCCGCCACCGCGCACATCGACCGAGGCGGTCGCGCCGCCGGGGACCCGAACCACGGTGCAGCCGGTCGCGGCGCCGGTGCCGAGCGTGACTTCGGCGTCGAGCGCCTGATGATGGCCGATCAGCACACCGGCGACATCAGTGATCGAGTTGCGTACCCCGGGTCCGCTGCGCATTGTCTCGTCCTTCGTTCGCGAATCCGGTCTCGCTCAGGGCGCGAGCGCTTGCAACAGTGAATCCTGCATCCACGTCAGCCAGTGGTAGACGTCCAGATGCGGGGCGCGTGGGTCCTCCGGATCGAAATGGTCGGGCGTGTCGTCGTCGATGTCGAGCAGGGTGCCCAGCGCGAGGCGCACATCGGTGAGCGCGGCCAGCCACGCGTCGGCCTGCTCGGGCGTGAGCACGACCTTGCCGCCCAGTTCCGGACAGCTGTCGAGCACCGCTTGCCCAGCGGCCAGTTTCGCGTCGATGATCTCGGGCTCGTGCAGGCTGCGCAGCGCGCTGTTGAGGTCGGCGCGTTTGGCGTCGGGGGAACCGGGTTCGGCGCGATGGAAATCGGGCAGCAGGCGCAGCAGTTGCGGGTCTTCGGGTGGGGCGGAGTTGCCGGTGCGCAGGCCGGTGAGCGCGGCGAGTTCGTCTTCGGGGGCCTCGCCGGCACGATCGCTGAGCAGGCCCGACACCGCGCCGATCAGGGAGCGCAGGACGGTGGCCTCGTGCTCGTCCATTTCGGATCGAAGCTTGAGGCCACTCAGTGAGTTCTTCCTGCTCCACTTACGCACAGGCCCAGGTTACTCAGGTAGTCAGTCGCGCTGCATGGTTGCCCAGAGCCCGGCGGCGTGTAACCGGCGCACATCCTGCTCCATCTTGTCGCGCGAACCCGAGGACACCACCGCTTTGCCCTCGTTGTGCACCTGCATCATCAGCTCGGTCGCCTTGGCTTTGCTGTAGCCGAAAAGCTTCTGGAAGATGTAGGTGACGTAGTGCATGAGGTTCACCGGATCGTCCCAGACGACGGTGACCCAGGGCCTGTCCTCAGCCTCCAGGATCTCGGTAAATTCCGTGGTTTCCGGCGTCGCCTGCGGTGCCGACAGTGCGGCGTTCACAGCGTCGGTGACGGCGCCGGCCCGAACGGTATTGCACACGGCCATGAAAACCAGGGTACGACGAGGCCGGGAGGAAACAACACCCGCGGTGACTAGAGTTTCGGATGTGCAGATCCGTGACGAGTTCGCCAGCACCGCGCTGCTGACCGACCAGTACGAGTTGACCATGCTGGCCGCGGCGCTGGCCGACGGCTCAGCCCACCGGCAGTGCACCTTCGAGGTGTTCGCCCGGCGGTTGCCGCACGGGCGCCGCTACGGCGTCGTCGCGGGCACCGGCCGCCTGCTCGACGCGCTGCACCATTTCCACTTCGGCCCCGACGAGCTCGCCGTGGTCGCGAAATTCCTCGATCCCGCCACCGTCGACTGGTTGCGCGAGTATCGCTTCACCGGCGATATCGACGGCTATGCCGA
Organism: Nocardia sp. NPDC058633; assembly: GCF_042717045.1. NCBI lineage: Bacteria > Bacillati > Actinomycetota > Actinomycetes > Mycobacteriales > Nocardiaceae > Nocardia > Nocardia sp. NPDC058633. The sequence goes on along the minus strand of NZ_JBHXRA010000033.1, from coordinate 21,249 downwards.
AGGTGAGCTGTACTTCCCCGGTTCGCCGATCCTGACCGTGCGCGGCAGTTTCGCCGAATGCGTGGTTCTCGAGACGCTGGCACTGTCGATCTTCAACCACGACAGCGCCATCGCCTCGTCGGCGGCCCGCATGGTGAGCGCGGCGGCCGGGCGCCGGATGATCGAGATGGGCTCGCGGCGCACCCACGAACTCGCCGCGCCGTCGAGCTCGCGCGCGGCGTACCTGGCCGGCTTCGACGCCACCTCCAATCTCGAGGCCGTGCGCGGCTTCGGCGTGCCGGGCGCGGGGACCAGCGCGCACGCGTTCACCCTGCTGCACAGCGGCGCGGACGGCGAGCACGAGGCAGCGGCGTTCCGCAGCCAGATCGACACGCTCGGCATCGGCACCACCCTGCTCGTGGACACCTTCGACATCACCAGGGGCGTCGCCACCGCCATCGAGGTCGCGGGCCCCGAACTGGGCGGTGTTCGCATCGACTCCGGCGACCTCGGCGTGTTGGCCGGACAGGTTCGCGCCCAGCTCGACGCACTCGGCGCCACCGGCACCCGCATCGTCGTCTCCGGCGATCTGGACGAGTACGCGATCGCGGCGCTGCGTGCCGAACCGGTCGATGTGTACGGCGTCGGCACGTCGGTGGTCACCGGTTCGGGCGCACCGACCGCGGGCATGGTCTACAAGCTGGTGGAGGTCGACGGCATTCCGGTCGCCAAACGGTCCAGCCACAAACAGTCGCGCGGCGGTGCCAAGAAGGCGGTGCGCCTGGCCCGCGCCACCGGCACGATCGTCGAAGAGATCGTCTACCCCGAAAGTGGAGAAGCGCCGGCCGACAACGGTTTTCAGGTGCGTGAGCTGCAGGTGCCGCTGGTTCGTGGCGGCAAGGTGGTCGACGATGTCGCCACGCTGGCGCAGAGTCGCGAGCTGGTCGCGCGCGGGTTGGTGAGCCTGCCGTGGGAAGGTCTGAAGCTCTCCGCGGGCGAACCCGCCGTGCCGACCACGTTCCTGGGCTGAGTGTCCGCCGCGGCCTGCCCGCGATGGCAGCCACCGTCACCGAACCGGGTGGCCGCTCGGCATCATGCGGCGGAGAATGGTGCGGTCGAAACGAGCTGGAGGATGACATGGCACGCGGTCTGATAATCGTGGACGTACAGAACGACTTCTGCGAGGGTGGCTCCCTCGCGGTAGCGGGCGGCGCGGCGGTCGCGGCCGCGATCACCGACTTCGTCGCCGCCGAGCACTACGACGCGGTGGTGGCCACCCGTGACTGGCACATCGATCCCGGTCCGCACTTCTCCACCGAGCCCGACTACGTCGACTCCTGGCCACCCCACTGCCGCGTGGGCACCCCCGGCGCCGATTTCCACCCGGCGCTCGACACTTCGCCCATCCAGGAAACCTTCTCCAAGGGCGAGTACACCGCCGCCTACTCCGGATTCGAAGGCGCGGCGGCGGACGGCACCTCCCTCACCGATTGGCTGCGGGCCCGCCACATCGACGCCGTCGACGTGGTCGGCATCGCCACCGACCACTGCGTCCGCGCCACCGCCATGGACGCCGCCGAAGCCGGTTTCGACACCACGGTCCTGCTCGACCTCACCGCGGGTGTCGCCCCGGAAACCACCCAGGCCGCCCTCACCACCCTCCGCGATGCGGGCGTCGGGCTGCGTCCCTGAATACTTCTCCCATGGACTATCGCTTCCCGGCGCACACAAGATCGGCCCTGACGAAGGCACTCGCCGAGACCGACAGCATCCACGACGCCGCCGACACCGTCTTCTGGTCGAACCCGGCCACCGACGACCTCCAACGCCTCGGCATCGGCGCCTTCGGCAAACTCCCCCCGGCCTTCTCCCACCTGCTGGCGCTGTCGAGCCTGCACACCAGCGTCCTGGACGCGGGATTCTCGGGCTACCTGAAAACCCGCCGCAGCGAACTCCCCTGGGCCACAAGAGGTTTACGGGCAGCGGGCATGCCCCAACTAGCCGCCGCGGCAATCATCGCCGCCCGCGACGCCTCCCTGAGCTCGGCCGACGACGACCTCGACCGCTTCTGGGAAGACGAACACCGAACCCTGGCTACCCCCGACCAGATCCGCCGCCCCTCCGGTGACCGCGCCGAAGACCCCGACGAGATCTACGACATCAACGAACCCCAGGACTTCGAACAACGCGTCCTCGACTACGTCCGCGACCACATGGACGACTTCGTCCGAGAATCCTGACCCGCGCCCCTACCCCGATCCCCCGGCGCCCCGACGAACCAGCCCGACCGAACCTGTCCGAGGCGACGGATAAGCTGCCAGCGTGCCCGAACTTCCTCCCGTCGCCGACCTGCTCGTCACCGCCGTGCATGCCCTCGGCGGCAAGGAACGCACCGGGCAGACCACCATGGCCACCGCGGTCGACCACGCGATCGACACCAAGCAACACCTGGCCGTCCAAGCCGGCACCGGTACCGGGAAATCGCTGGCCTACCTCATCCCGAGCCTGCGCCACGCGGTACGGACCGGGCGCACCGTCGTGGTCTCCACCGCGACGATCGCGCTGCAACGCCAGCTCGTCGACCGCGACCTGCCCCGCCTCGCCGAAGCACTCACCAAACCACTCGGCCGGGCGCCCCAGTTCGCGATCCTCAAGGGCCGCAACAACTACCTCTGCCTGAACAAGATCAACAGCGTCATCCCCGAGGACACCGGCGGCGAGGCCGAACTGTTCGACGCCTTCGCCATCTCCCGCCTCGGCCGCGAAGTCCAGCGCCTCAACGAATGGGCCTCCGACACCGAGACCGGCGACCGCGACGAACTGGCACCCGGGGTCACCGATCGAGCCTGGCGCCAGGTCAGCGTCGGCTCGCGCGAATGCCTCGGCAAGTCCCGCTGCCAGTTCGGCCAGGACTGCTTCGCCGAGAAGGCACGCGCGGAATCGGCCCAGGCCGACGTGGTGGTGACCAACCACGCCCTGCTGGCCATCGACGCCATCAGCGGCATCCAGATCCTGCCCGAACACGACGTGGTGGTGATCGACGAGGCCCACGAACTGGTCGACCGCGTCACCGGCGTCGCCACCGCCGAACTGGCCGCGACCGCGATCAGCGCCGCGGCCCGTCGGTGCACCAAACTGATCGACGAACGCGAGGTCGACCGCCTGGAAGGGGCCGCGGAGGCCTTCCACCAGGCACTCGAGGATCTGCCGCCCGGCCGATGGGACCAGATGCCCGACGGCATCGCTGCCGTCCTCGCCCTGGTCCGCGACTCGGCCTGGAACGCCCGCACCGCGATCGCACCGCAGGGCACCGTCAAATCCCAGGACGACCCCGACAACGCCGCCGCCCGCACCATGGCGGTGGCCGCCATCGACGACGTGCACGACGCCGCGGTTCGCGCGCTCACCGCGTTCGAGGAGGCCGACCCTGCGGCCCGCCGCGATGTGATCTGGTTGTCGGCCGACGAGATGCGCGGCGTCGCCCGCCGCACCTTGCGGATGGCGCCGCTGTCGGTCGGTGGACTCCTGCGCAGCAGACTGTTCGGCACCGCGACGGTCGTCCTCACCTCGGCCACCCTGCAGATCGGTGGTTCCTTCGACGGTCTCGCGATCACCTGGGGCCTGCCGTCGCAGTCGGGCGGCAAGGTCGATCCGACCATGGCCAACGGAGCCACCGCGCCCGCCGATCTGGAATCGGTGCGCTGGAACGCTCTCGACGTCGGTTCCCCGTTCGACCACGCCAAATCCGGCATCCTCTATGTCGCCAAGCACCTGCCCGCACCGGGCCGCGACGGACTCTCCCCCGCCTACCTCGACGAGATCGAACAGCTCATCACCGCGGCGGGTGGACGCACGCTCGGCCTGTTCTCCTCGATGCGCGCCGCCAAGGCCGCCACCGAGGCGCTGCGCGAACGGCTCGACACCCCGGTGCTGTGCCAGGGTGACGATTCCATGGGCGCGCTGGTGCGCAAGTTCGCCGACGACCCGGCCACCTCCCTGTTCGGCACCCTCACCCTCTGGCAGGGCGTCGATGTGCCCGGCCCGTCGCTGAGTCTCGTTATCCTGGACCGTATTCCGTTCCCGCGCCCCGACGATCCGTTGCTCACCGCGCGTCAGCGGGCGGTGGAGTCGCGCGGAGGCAACGGTTTCATGACCGTGGCCGCCAATCACGCCGCGCTGCTACTGGCCCAAGGCACCGGCAGACTGCTGCGCAGCGTCGACGACCGCGGCGTGGTCGCGATCCTGGATTCCCGCCTCGCCACCGCCCGCTACGGCAGCTACCTGCGTGCTTCGCTGCCGCCGTACTGGGAGACCAGCGATCCCGAGGTCGTCGCCAAAGCGCTGCGTCGGCTCACCGACACCGCCTGAACCGCCCGACCGTCGCAGGTCGAGTATTGCAATCGAGGTGACCACACTCGTGAATCAGCGAGCGTGCGAACGCAACTCGTGAGAACGTGTGGTGATGATGCACCACGCCGATGGCGAGGTACTCGGCGAATTTCTGGTCAGTGCAAGATCTTTGGCCGAGTACCGCGCGATGTTTCATCTCTCCGACGAAGATCTGGCCGGGCGCCGCGTCCTCGATTGTCCCGGTGGCGCAGCGAGTTTCGCCGCCGAGGCGAGCGCATTGGGTGCCGACGTCACCGCGATCGATCCGATCTACGCCACCCCGCCGATCGAACTGGCCGCGCGCGCGACCCCCGAAACCGAGCGCGCGGTGGCCTGGGCGCACTCCCACGCCGACCGCTACCGCTGGGATTGGTACGGCTCCACCGCCGAGCACGCCGCGATCCGCCGCGGCGCCGCCGCCCGCTTCGCCGACGACGTGCGCGCCGCGCCCCACCGCTACCTGGCCGGCTCCTTACCCTCCTTGCCCTGCCCCGACGACGCGTTCGACCTGGCCCTGAGCTCCCACCTGCTGTTCAGTTACGCCGATCGACTGGATGCCGACTTCCACCTGGCCGCCCTGCTCGAACTGGCCCGCGTCGCCACCACCGAAGCTCGCGTCTACCCACTGCTCGACTACACCGGGGCCCCGCTCGACGACCTCATCGACCACCTACGCACCGAACTCCACGACAAGGGCATCGCCACCTCGCTGCAAAAGACCGGATACGAGTTCCACCACGGCGCCGACACCATGCTGACCTTGCGCCCGACGGCATGATCGCTCGCGGAGCGCCTTTCGCGCGTGCCGCGACGTTCACGCAGGCAGGCCGCGGATGCCCGCCCGGCGCTCGAGAAGTGTTCGCGGCGTGGCTGTACCCGCGATCATGTCGATTTCCTACCGAAGTCGGTCCGCGCCGAACGCCGTCGACCCGGCGCGGTAGGTTTTTAGTCGTGCATACGATGCGGGCCGGCCGGTAGCACGGCCGTGGCGGAGAGATCACCAGGCGTGGCACTGCCGCGCATGACCCTGACGCTGCTTCTCCTACTCGGCACCGCCGTCGCCGGCGTGACGCTGCTGTTCACCACCATGGATCCCTGGATGGACAGCGGCGGCATTCTCGTCGGCGGCCTGGACGTGCACATCTACCGCGACGGTGGCTGGCGGGTCGTACACGAACGGGCCCTCTACATCGACCCGACGCACTACGGCCTGCTCTACACCTACACACCGTTCTCGGCACTGGTGTTCCTGCCGTTGTTGCTGGTGCCGTGGGCGCACGTCACCACCACGTGGATGGTGCTGAATCTGCTGGTGCTGTTCGGCGTTGTGCTGCAGAGCTTCCGGATGCTCGGCTACCGCGTCACAGCCGGGTCGGCCGCTGTGAGCGCTCTTCTCGCCCTGGCCTGCACTTTCGCCGAGCCGGTGCGCACCACGCTCTACTACGGGCAGATCAACCTGATGCTGATGCTGGTGGTGCTGTGGGACTTCTCCCGCGCCGAGAACAGCAAGCTGCGCGGCATCGGCATCGGTATCGCCGCCGGAATCAAGCTGACCCCGCTGTATTTCATCGCTCAGTACCTGGCCCAACGGCAGTGGCGCGCGGCCGCGACCGCCGTTGGCACCTTCGTCGCATCGATCGGCCTGACCGCGCTTGTGCTTCCCCGCGACTCCTATCAGTACTGGACGTCGACGTTCTTCCATTCCGGCCGCATCGCCCCCGACGAGCATCCTGCGAATCAGTCCATACGCGGCGCCATCGCTCACCTCACCCACGGCCCCGCGCCGGTGTGGTTGTGGTTGCTGATCGCCGTACCGATCGCGCTGGTCGCGCTGTGGCTGGCCGCGGTCCTGGTCCGCCGCGACGAACCGCTGCTCTCGGTCACCCTCGGCGGCCTCACCGCCTGCGCCGTCTCGCCGTATTCCTGGGGCCACCACTGGGTCTGGTTCGTCCCGCTGCTCGTCTACCTGATCCACCGAGCCCAGACCCGCGCCCCGTGGTGGCTCGCCGCGGCGGCGCTCTACCTGGCCATCGCCGCCTGGACCTACACCTACACCCCCACCTGGGTGAGCGTCGGCACGTTCCTGCTGCCCCCGTGGTGGCCGCTGCCCCAGGTGCTGATGAACATCTACGTGATCATCTACCTGATCACCCTGGCCGGGATAGCCGTCCACGTCCGCTCGCGCGAACGACCCACGGCCGAGCCGTTTGTCGATCTGTCTGCCACCGACCGCCTCTCACCCGAAACCCGGACCGTCGCCGCCCCACAGCCCGACGACGACCGCCCGGCAAGGCGGACCTGACCTACCCGCAGGACCAATCGAAAACGCCCGATTCCAAGTCGAGTTGGGCGTTGCCGCCGCCGAAGTTCATGCCGGAGATCTCTTCGATTTCCAGGTAGTACGGGGTCAACCCCTCGGGCAGGGCCTGGACGGGGAAGGCGGTGCCGCCGAGGTGGGAGCGGCCGAAGAGGGGCTCGGCCCAGGTGGTCCAGCCGGAGTCTTCGGTGAGCGGGTCCTGGTATTCAGTGTTCGGCTCGTATTCGACCGGGGGAATGCCGACGTTGGGGTCGGCGGTGCGCTCGGCGAGCCAGACCCCGACGGTGGGGTGCACGTCGTCCCAGGCATTGCAGCCCTCGTCGCTCGCGGTCGGGGAACCGGGCAGGCGAACGTCGGCGGGTGGGGCGACGGGGCCGCCGGCGAATTCCTTGTCGGTGAGCCAGATCAGGGCGAAAGCGCCACCGATCTCGTCGTGCATGATCTGCGCCTTCGGGTGCGGGCGGGTAGCGACCAGATCGCGGGCGAGTGGGTCCTCCGACGAGGCGTCGGCCTCGACCGCATCGGTACCGGCGAACTGTCCTTCGCCCTGGAAGAGCGCGATGGCGGGGAACCCCGGGCCGCGGCGCTGGAAATCGGCGGGCAGGCGCAGGGTGAGCGCGTGCATCATCGGCAGGCCGGTGACCGGCCCGCGCGGCCAGGTGGCCGGATCGATGGCCGGGCCCTCACTGCCGATCCACCCGGAACGCACCGGCGCGGCCAGAGCCAGCGGCTCACCGTCCGGCGTCTCGGCCAGTTTGTCCGCCGAGTCTCCGAAACCCAGGTCATAAGCCTTCATCGCAGCTCTCCTCTTTCATCCGCGGACAATGCGTGGCGCCGGTGAACAAGCGCCGCCACGAGGTTAATCGCTGCCACCGACTCCCCGCGCGCCCTCGGTCGAACCGCGGGCGTACGGGCGATGACGAATCAGCGGGCACCGCGTGAAAGAGGCGGCGCGGCAACCGAATCCCGGTCACCGCGCCACCCTCACGTCGAACAGCCGACTCGAGCACCGCGTCGGAGCAGCGCTGTGCGTCAGATCAGAGCACCGACTTCAAGATCAATGTCACGACCGCGGCCACGACGGCGATCGCCACGGCTCCGCCGCCCCACACCACACCCTGACGCTGCCATGGGCGCCCGGCGTCGAGCGAGAATCGGCCCGGCCCGGTGAACGCCAGCGCAGCGGCGGCCAGCGCGAACAGCAGCGGCGTCGTGAACCCCGGCACCGACGGATCCGTCGGGAAGAGCCCACCGCTCCACAGCACGTTGATCGCGTTGATCATCGTCCCGAGCACGATGGCGGCGGCCAGCGGCGTGAACAGCCCGAATACCAGCAGCAGCCCGCCGACCAATTCGGTGAGCCCGGCCAGTGTGCCGAAGAATTCGCCGGGGTTGTAGCCCATGGCGGTGAAGCTGTCGGCATTGGCGCGCCAGCCGGGCCCGTTGAACCAGCCGAACAGCTTCTGGGTTCCGTATGCGGCCATCAGTCCGCCGAAGCCGATACGCAGCACCAACAGGCCGATGCCCGCGGCTGTGGTCTCGTCGGTCGTGGCGGTCGGGGTGATGCGGGTAGCGGTGTCGGTCATCGTGTCCTCGTCTGCGATTCGATACATGCCCGCAACCGGACCATGGTCCGGTTGCCTTCCTCGGTCACAACCCTGGGTCCACTGTGACTATTTCACGCCGCTCCCGACAATTCTGTGACGCCGACCACAGGGCAACGAAAAGGGCCGCCCCGCGGGACGGCCCTTTCGAAGAACTCAGATCACCACGCCATGGTGGCGTAGCTGACCAGCGTGCTCTCCGACTCCTGCGACAGCTTCCAGGTGCCGTCGACGTCGACCCAGGTCACCGGGATCGGGAAGGTGTAGTCGCCGAGGCGGCTGTTCAGCGTGGCCGACAGGGTGTCGCCGTCCACGGTGACCGGGCCGGAGACATCCCAGCTGTAGCCGGGGATCCGGTTGACGGTGTCGCGCACGACCGCGAGGCCACCGGCATTACCCGACTCGAGCTCGGCCGCCGACCCGTTCATGGCCGCCTGCAGCTTGCCGTACAGCTGACCGACCGAGGGCGTGGCAGGGGCGGCAATCGCGGCGGGGGCGGTGGCGACAACAGCGGCGGTGACCGGCGCGAAGATGGTGGCAAACGCCATCGACGCGGCAACGAGCGAACGCTTCATAGGTAGATCTCCTTCAAGCTTGGCTAGGCTAGCCTAAGTATAGACACATCTATGCCGAGCACCGCTACTCGACCAGGAAGAAGAAGTACGCGAGGAACAGCACCATCAGTGCCCACATGGCCGGATGCACTTCCTTGACGCGACCCCTGGCGACCATCGCGATCGGGTAGAAGATCATGCCCATCGCCAGGCCGTTGGCGATCGAATACGTCAGCGGCATCATGATGACGGTGATGAACGCGGGCACCGAGTACTCGAGGTGCTGCCAGTCGATGTCACCGAGCGAGCGCGCCATCAGCACGCCGACCACGATGAGTGCCGCCGAGGTCACCTCGGCGGATCCGGCGATCACCGAGAAGATCGGATAGCAGAACATCGCGATCAGGAACCAGCCCGCCGTGGTCACCGCCGTGAGCCCCGTTCGACCGCCCGCCGACACACCCGCCGTGGATTCGACATAGGCGGTGGTGGTGGAGGTACCGATGATCGCGCCCGCGGTGGTGCCGACCGAATCGGCGGCCATCGCGCTCGCCGCACGGGGCAGGGTGCCGTCCTTGCTCAGCAGACCGGCTTGGTTGGCGACGCCGATCAGAGTGCCCGAGGAGTCGAAGAAGTCGACGAACAACATGGTCAGCACCACCACGATCATCTGCCCGGTGAAGGCATCGGGCAGGTGGATGATCGCCTGGCCGAAGGTCTGGTCCAGGCCCTTCGGCATCTCGGCGATGCCGTCGGGTACGCCGACCAGACCGGTCACCATGCCAAGGACCGTGGTCGCGACGATGCCGTACAGCACGGCGCCGTGCCAGCCGATCACCAGGAAGACCACCGTCACGATCAGGCCGAACAGGGCCAGCAGGGTGGTGCCCTTGGTGAAGTCGCCGAGGGTGACCAATGTCGCGTCGCTGTTGACGACGATCCCCGCGTTCTTCAGGCCGAGGAACGCCACGAACAAGCCGATCCCCGCGCCGACCGCGAACTTCATCTGCAACGGGATGGCGTTGAGGATCCGTTCCCGGACCTTCGTGACCGCCAAGACGAAGAAGATGACACCCGAGAGCAGCGTGCCCGACAGCGCGACTTCCCACGGGATGCCCATGCTGAGCACCACGGTGTAGGCGAAGAACGCGTTGAGTCCCATGCCCGGGGCGAGTGCGATCGGGTACTTCGCCCAGATACCCATGACGAGCGTGCCGAAGACCGCGGCGACGGCGGTGGCCGTGAAGACCGCCTGCATCGGGATGCCCTTGTCGCCGAGGGCGCCCTCGTCACCGAGGATCGACGGGTTCACCGCCAGCACATACGACATCGCCAGGAACGTGACCGTGCCCGCCATCGCCTCGCGCTTGAAGGTGGACCCACTCGACGAGATACCGAAATATCCGTCGATGCGCCCTCGGGCGCGGGTTACGACGTCGCTGGCCATGACTCTCCAGTCCGGGTTCCGAAAGAAGCTTCAAGAAGAAGAAGGATTGCCCCGGAACGGTAGCGGAAAGTTCACTGAATCGAATAACCAGGCAATCGCGTCAGCGGGTACGGTTACGCGCCCGCGACGGCCACCGCACCCAGTTCGGCGTTCGAGGCCAGCAGTTCGTGGTGCGGGAGCACCCGCACCGTGTAACCGACCGCACCCGACAGCGGCACCGGAGCCTGGATCGCGTAGAGCTGGCTACCGTCGTCGGTACCGGTGTGGCGCATCTCGACGGCGGTGGTGTCGGTCAGCTCGTCGGTCGGCGACACCCGGCCGAGGACGGCCTGCACCACCACGTCCGAGGGCGCGAGCCCACCGAGGTCGATGCGCGCGTGCAGCGACAGTTCCGCACCGATCACCGGAGTGTCGGGCAGACCCGAGCTGTCCACCTGCGCGATCCGCACCGACGGCCACGCGGCGTCGACACGCCCGCGGTATTCGGCCACCTGTGCGGCGCCGGCGAAATCATCGGCGGCCACCCGGCCGAACGCGGCGGCGGCCGGTCCGTAGTACTGCTCGGCGTAGTCGCGCACCATCCGCGACGCCAGCACCTTCGGGCTGGTGGTCTGCAAGGTGTGGCGCACCATCTCGGTCCAGCGCACCGGCACATCGCGCGCGTCGCGGTCGTAGAAGCGCGGCGCGACGGTGCGCTCGACGAGTTCGTAGAGCGCCGAGGCCTCCAGATCGTCGCGGCGGGTCTCGTCGCGGACGCCGTCGGCGGTGGGGATGGCCCAGCCGTTCTCGCCGTCGAACATCTCGTCCCACCAACCGTCCCGGATGGACAGGTTGAGGCCGCCGTTGAGCGCGGACTTCATCCCGGAGGTCCCGCACGCCTCGAGCGGGCGCAGCGGATTGTTCAGCCACACATCACAGCCCCAGTACAGGTAGCGGGCCATCGACATGTCGTAATCGGGCAGGAAGACGATGCGATGGCGCACCTCGGGGTCGTCGGCGAACCGCACGACCTGCTGGATCAGCGCCTTGCCGCCGTCGTCGGCGGGGTGGCTCTTGCCCGCGACCACCAGCTGCACCGGTCGCTCGGGGTCGAGCAGCAGCGCGCGCAGGCGTTCGGGGTCGCGCAGCATGAGGGTGAGCCGCTTGTAGGTGGGGACGCGGCGGGCGAAGCCGATGGTGAGCACGTTCGGATCGAAGACGTCGTCGATCCAGCCGAGTTCGGCGTCGGCGGCGCCGCGCTGCCGCCAGGAATCGCGCAGCCTGCGCCGCACTTCGTCGATCAGCACGCCGCGCAACGTGTTACGGGTCGACCACAGCTGACCGAGGTCGACATCGCTGAGCTTCTCCCAGCCCCGCGCCTCCTCGACCAGCTCCGGGCCGACGAGTTCGCGTGCCTTGTCGATCCATTCACGCGCGGCCCAGGTCGGGGCGTGCACGCCGTTGGTCACCGAACCGATCGGCACCTCGGCGGCGTCGAATCCCGGCCACAGCGCCGCGAACATCTCCCGGCTGACTTCCCCGTGCAGTTTCGATACACCGTTGGCGCGCTGGGCCATGCGCAGGCCCATGTGCGCCATGTTGAACACCGAGGGATCGCCCTCCCGACCGAACGCGAGGATCCGGTCGACGGAAAGCCCTGGCAGCAAGGCGGATTCGGACTCGCCGTGCGATCCACCGAAGTACCTGCGCACCAACGGCATCGGGAATCGGTCGATGCCGGCGGGAACCGGGGTGTGCGTGGTGAAGACGGTGCTCGCGCGCACCGCGGCCAGTGCGGTCTCGAATTCCAGCCCGCCCGCGATGAATTCACGCATGCGCTCGACGCCGAGGAACCCCGCGTGCCCCTCGTTCATGTGAAAGACGTCGGGGTCGGGCAGTCCGTTGGCGCGAGTGTAGGCGCGTACCGCGCGCACACCGCCGATCCCGGCGAGAATCTCCTGCTTGATGCGATGGTCCTGGTCGCCGCCGTAGAGCCGGTCGGTGACAGCGCGCAGTTCGGGGTCGTTGTCGGCGATGTCGGAATCGAGCAGCAGCAGCGGAATCCGCCCCACCTGCGCGATCCACACTCTGGCCCGCAACACCCGCCCCTCGGGCATCCCGACATGGATGAGCACCGGCGAACCGTCACTGGTGAGCAGCCGCAGCGGCAGACCCTGCGGATCGAGCGCCGGATAGTGCTCCATCTGCCAGCCGTCGGCCGACAACGACTGCCGGAAGTACCCCGAGCGATACAGCAGCCCGACGCCGATCAGCGGCAGACCGAGATCCGAGGCGGCCTTGAGGTGGTCACCGGCGAGAATGCCCAGACCGCCGGAGTAGTTCGGCAACACCTCGGTGACGCCGAACTCCATCGAGAAGTAGGCGATGCCCGCCACGTCGGTGCCGGTCTGCTCTTGGAACCAACGCGGCCGAGTCAGGTAGTCCTGCAAGCCCGCGGCAGCCGCGTCCACCCGCGCGGTGTACGCGGGATCGGTGGCGAGCTCGTCGAGCCGCTCGGCGGGCACCTCCCCCAGCATCCGCACCGGGTCCTGCCCCACCGCCCGCCACAGCGGGGGGTCGAGCTCGGCGAACAGATCCTGCGTCGGGCCGTGCCACGACCACCGCAGGTTGGTCGACAACTCGTCCAGCGCGGCGAGCCGCTCCGGCAAATGGGCACGGACAGTGAACCGACGGAGTGCCTTCACCCCGGAAGAATAAACGATCGTGCCCGCACGAGTGACCTAGGCGAACTGTGCTGCGAACTCGGGGCTCGGTGGGACCTCGGTGATCACGTCGATCAGCACGCCCGCGGGGTCGGCGACGATGAAGTGGCGTTGGCCGAAGCCTTCGGTGCGCAGGTCGAGTTCCGGGCGCAGGCCGCCAACTTTCACGAGTCGGTCCCATTCGGCGTCGACGTCGTCGACCTCGAAGTTGAGCAGCACGCCCTGGACCGGTTTGCCGAAGCCGGCGGGGATCGTGGGGTGCGTGGGGTCGAGCAGTGCCAGTTCGTAGGTCGGCTCGTCGCCGATACCGGGCCGACGCAGGCTGACGTACCAGTCGGCCTCGAAAACGATCTCGAAGCCGAACCAGGCGGTGTAGAAGTCGCGCGATTGTGCGATCCGGGTGGTGGCGAGCACGGGGTAGTAGCTGCTGAGTTTCATGGGGTCACCTTTCACATACCGATGGTATGTGTCGTACGGTAGTTCACATACCAGCGGTAGGTCAATGGGAGGACGGCCGATGACATCGACGGCGCGCACGCGACAGCGCGAGGAGACGCGGCGCATCCTGCTGCACGAGGCACGGGCACTGTTCGCCGCGAAAGGCTATGCCGCCGTGGGGTTGTCGGAGATCGTGAGGTGCGCGGGCCTCACCAAGGGCGCGCTGTACCACCACTTCGACAGCAAGGCCGACCTGTTCCGCGCGGTCCTCACACAGGTGCAGGAGGAGATCGGCGCGCAGGTGGCTACCGCCGCGAGCACCGAATCCGACCCTTGGAAGCAGCTCACCACCGGCTGCGCGGCCTTCCTGCGGGCATCCGCGGACCCCGTGGTCCAGCGGATCCTGCTGATCGACGGCCCCGCCGTCCTCGGCTGGCACGAATGGCGCGCCATGGACGAGGCCAATTCGGCCCGTCACCTGCACGAAGCGCTGTCAACCCTCGTCGAGACCGGTGTGCTCCCCCCACAACCGATCGCCCCCCTGGCCCACTTGCTCTCCGGCGCGATGAACGAGGCCGCGCTGTGGTCGGCCACCACCACAGTCCCCGACGCGCTCACCGACACCATCGCCGCTCTCGACCGGCTCCTCGCGGGCCTGCGCGCGGCCTGAGGCGACGAATCGCTCGCGATACCCGGCACCCCCTGCACCGCCGCTGCGGCACGCCCGCGGCTACGACGACGATCTCGGCGCCGCCCTCGGCCAGGGCCCGGCCGCGAAAACCAGCCCCACCCGCCTACGCTCCCCACCCAGCAGAAATGCAGTAAGTTAGCCGAGTGACCGGCCGGATAGCCATCGATGACATCGCCCCGTCCATCCCCGGCGGCCGCCCGGCCAAAGCCGCAGTCGGCGAGGTGTTCCCCGTGCGCGCCGTCGTCTGGCGCGAAGGCCACGACGCGGTTGCCGCCACCTTGGCCGTCCGAGCTCCCAACTCCTCTCGGATCACCCGCATCCGAATGAGCCCCGACTATCAACCCGACGTCTTCAACGCCCTGTTCACCCCGCACACCCCCGGCCTGTGGACCTACCGCATCGAGGGCTGGAGCGACCCCCTCGCCACCTGGCGCTCCGCGGTCGAAGCGAAATTGTCCGTCGGCCAGACCGCCGCCGATCTGGCCAACGACCTCGAGATCGGTGCCGTGCTGTTCGAACGCGCCGCCCAGACGGTCCCGAAGAAACAGTTCGAACGTCTGCGGGCCGCCGCCACCGCCCTGCGCGGCGACGAACAACTCCCGGCCCGGGTGGCCCCCGCGTTCTCCGAGGAGGTCGCCGAGATCCTGCGCGCCACCCCGCTGCGCGAGATGGTCACCCGCGGCCCACAGTTCTCGGTACTGGTCGAACGCCGCCGCGCGCTGGTCGGCGCCTGGTACGAGTTCTTCCCCCGCTCCACCGGCGGTCGCGACGCCGAGGGCGCCCCGATCCACGGCACCTTCGCCACCGCCGCACGCGAACTCCCCCGCATCGCGGGCATGGGCTTCGACGTCGTGTACCTGCCCCCGATCCATCCGGTCGGGGAGATCAATCGCAAGGGCCGCAACAACACGCTCACCACCGAACCCGGCGACGTCGGCTCACCGTGGGCCATCGGCTCGGCGCAGGGCGGACACGACGCCGTGCACCCCCTCCTGGGCACCGAGGCCGACTTCGTCGAATTCGTCTCCGAGGCAACGGCTCTCGGTCTCGATGTCGCCATCGATCTGGCTCTGCAATGCGCCCCCGACCACCCCTGGGTCGCCGCCCATCCCGAATGGTTCACCACCCTGCCCGACGGCACCATCGCCTACGCCGAGAACCCCCCGAAGAAGTACCAGGACATCTACCCGGTCAACTTCGACAACGACCCCGACGGCCTCTACGCCGAGATCCTGCGCGTGGTGCGGCACTGGATCTCGTTGGGTGTCACCATCTTTCGCGTGGACAACCCGCACACCAAGCCCGCCGATTTCTGGGAGTGGTTGATCACGCAGGTGCGCCGCACCGACCCCGACGTGATCTTGCTGTCGGAGGCGTTCACCCGCCCGGCCCGCCTCTACGGCCTGGCCCGCCGCGGCTTCAGCCAGTCCTACACCTATTTCACCTGGCGCGTGCACAAGTGGGAGCTCACCGAGTTCGGCCACGAGATCGCCGCCAAGGCAGACGAAGCCAGGCCGAACCTGTTCGTGAACACCCCCGACATCCTGCACGAAAGCCTGCAACACGGCGGGCCCGGCATGTTCGCGATCCGCGCCGCCCTCGCGGCCACCCTGTCGCCCACCTGGGGCGTGTACTCCGGGTTCGAACTGTTCGAACACGAGGCGGTCCGTGAGGGGAGCGAGGAGTACCTCGATTCGGAGAAGTACGAACTGCGCCCCCGTGATTTCGCCGGCGCCCTCGAACGCGGCGAATCGCTGGAACCGTGGCTCACCCGCCTCAACGAGATCCGCCGCAACCACCCCGCACTGCAACAGTTGCGCTGCATCCACTTCCATCATGTCGACAACGACGCGCTGATCGCCTACTCCAAGATCGATCCGGTCACCGGCGACGCGGTCCTCGTCATCGTGAACCTGAACCCCTATGCCGCTGAGCAGGGCCACATTTCGCTCGATCTCCCCGCACTCGGCCGTGAATGGCACGACCGCCCGGTGGTCTTCGACGAGGTCAGCGGCGAGGAATACCACTGGGGCCAGCAGAATTTCGTGCGCCTCGACCCCGCACGCGCGGTCGCGCACATCCTGTCGCTGCCCGCGGTTCCGGCCGCCGCCCGCGCCTCGCTGGCCTACCGCGAGACACTGTGATGAAGCGCCGCGATCTGTTGTTGCTGGCCGCGGGCACCCACACCGACCCCCACACCGTCCTCGGTGCGCATTCCCACGCCGACGGGACCGCGGTCCGGGTTCTACGTCCCCATGCCGACTCCGTGACCGTCCTCGTCGGCGAGTCCGAACATCGGCTGAAGTCGTTGGGCCACGGCATCTTCGACGCGGTCCTGCCGTACCCACAGATCGACGACTACCGCGTGCGGGCCGAATATCCGGGCGGCCAGACCGTGATCTCCGCCGACGGCTACCACTTCCTGCCCACCATCGGCGAATTCGACCTGCACCTCATCGGCGAAGGGCGACACACCCGCCTCTGGGAGGTGCTCGGCGCCCACCCGCGCCACTACACCACCCTCGACGGCGAGGTCGACGGCACCTCCTTCGCGGTGTGGGCCCCGAATGCCCGCGGTGTCACCGTCTTCGGCGATTTCGACCACTGGAGCGGCACGTCGGCGCCGATGCGCGCGCTGGGCGGTTCCGGGGTGTGGGAGGTGTTCGTGCCGGGGGTCGGGCCGGGCACGCGCTACAAGTTCCGGATCCACGGTGCCGACGGGCGCGTCGTGGATCATGCCGACCCCTTTGCCTTTTCGACCGAGATACCGCCCGCGACCGCCTCGGTGGTGACCCGCGCCGACCACGTGTGGACCGACAGCGCCTGGATCGATCGCCGCGCGCAAGCCGACGCGGTCCGCTCCCCCATGAGTGCCTACGAAGTCCACCTCGGGTCTTGGCGGCCCGGTCTCGACTACCGCGAACTGGCCCATCAGCTGGCCGATTACCTGCGCGCCACCGGATTCACCCACGTGGAGTTGCTACCCGTGGCCGAGCACCCGTTCGGCGGGTCATGGGGCTACCAGGTCACCTCGTACTACGCCCCGACCTCGCGGTTCGGCAGCCCCGACGACTTCCGCTATTTCGTCGACCACCTGCACAACGCGGGCATCGGGGTGCTGCTGGACTGGGTCCCCGCGCACTTCCCCCGCGACGAGTGGGCACTGGCCCGCTTCGACGGCACGCCGCTCTACGAGCACCCCGACCCCCGCCGTGGCGAGCAACTCGACTGGGGCACCTACGTTTTCGACTTCGGTCGCAACGAGGTCCGTAACTTCCTGGTCGCCAACGCCGCCTTCTGGATCTCCGAATTCCACATCGACGGCCTGCGTGTCGACGCCGTCGCCTCGATGCTGTACCTGGACTACTCGCGCCCCGACGGCGGCTGGGAGCCGAATATCTACGGCGGCCGCGAGAATCTGGAAGCGGTCGAGTTCCTGCAGGAACTCAACGACACCGTGCACGGCGCCCATCCCGGCGTCGTCACCATCGCCGAGGAGTCCACCACCTGGCCCGGCGTCACCCGCGGCACCGATGTCGGCGGCCTCGGCTTCACCATGAAGTGGAACATGGGCTGGATGCACGACACCCTCGGCTACCTGGGCCGCGACCCGATCCACCGCAGTTGGCACCACAACGAGATGACCTTCTCCCTGGTCTACGCGTGGAGCGAGAACTACGTGCTGCCGATCAGCCACGACGAGGTCGTGCACGGCAAAGGCACCCTGTGGACACGCATGCCCGGCGACGACTTCGCCAAAGCGAGCGGTGTGCGCGCCCTGCTGGCCTACATGTGGGCTCACCCCGGCAAGCAACTGCTGTTCATGGGCCAGGAATTCGGCCAGTTCCGCGAGTGGGACAACGACCGCGGCCTCGACTGGCAGGAGCTGGAAAACCCACTCCACCAAGGCATTGCGACGATGGTCGCCGACCTCAACCGCACCTACACCGCCCACCCTGCCCTGTGGACCCAAGACGCCACGCCCGGCGGCCACTCCTGGATCGAAGCCGACGACAGCACCGCCAACGTGTTCGCCTTCCTCCGCTGGGCCACCGACGGCAGCGCGGTCGCCGCCATCTTCAACTTCTCCGGCTCCACCCGCGAGAACTACCGGGTCGGCCTGCCCGACACCGGTTCCTGGCAGGAGATCCTCAACACCGACGCCACCGAATACGCGGGCTCGGGCATCGGCAACCTCGGCGCCGTCACCGCCGAGGACACCCCGTGGCACGGACAGCCCTGCTCGGCGACCGTCACCCTGGCACCGAACAGTGCGCTCTGGCTGAGCTCGCCGACCGGACAGGCGTCGGCCGCACGCGCGAAGCGGTCGTCGGGCTAACCCTTGCGCGCGATGTAGTAGGTGTTGAGCGGGTCGCCGTCCACATGACGGGTCTGCACGTCGGTGAAACCGGCGTCGGCCAGCATCGACAGCGCGCGCTGCTCGCCCCAGACCGTGCCGAGTCCGTCGCCGCCCTGCCCGAGCGAGACCGACATGCAGTGCATCGTCGACACGGTGTAGAGGAACGGGCCGAGCGGTAGATCCAGGTTCTCCTCGAGCCTGCTCGACGCGTGGATGTCGACCATCAGGAAGACACCGTCCGGGCGCAGCGCCTGCGCGATGTTGTCGAGCACCAGCGCGGGGTGAGCCTGATCGTGGATGGCGTCGAAAACGGTGATCAGATCACAGGATTCGGGTACGTGCAGATCCGCGACGTCGCGCACGGCGAACTCGACATTGGTCAGTCCCATGGCGGCCGCTTCGGCGACGCCGACTTCCACCGCGTCCGCGGAGAAGTCGTAGCCGGTGAACCTGCTCGCCGGATAGGCCTGCGCCATCAAATTCACGGCATGCCCACTGCCGCAAGCGATATCGGCCACATCGATGCCGGTACGCAGACGTTCGGGCAGACCTGGCGCCATCGGCAGGATCACCTCGACCAACGCGGCGTCGAACACCTCCGCGCTCTCCTGCGCCATCAGCGCGTGAAACCGTCCGTAGTCCTGGTACGACAGGCCGCCGCCGACACGGAACCGTTCGACGATCTTGGGCTCCACCTCCCCGAGCTGGGAGATGAACTGCATGACGCGGGCCAGGTTGTCCGGTCCGGCGGCTCTGGTCAGGCTCGCCGCGTGCGCGGGCGGCAGGGTGTAGGTCGCGGTGGCCGGGTCGTAGTCCACGACGGCGGCGGTGGTGACGGCGCCGAGCCATTCGCGCACGTACCGCTCGTCCAAGCCGGCCGCTTCGGCCAGTTCCACACTGGTCGCGCCGGGGCAGGCCGCCATCGTGTCGAACAGGCCGACCTGGTGACCCATGCTGAGCATCAGCGCGGTACTCGCCTGATCGAGCACCCCGACCAACTTCTCGGCGAAGGCTTCCACCTCGGCCTGATCCACCGCCGCCGAGTGGTCGAGTGAAGTCATGACGTACTCCTCGGATCAGCTCGCGACCGGGTGCCGCGGGTCTGTCCGGAAATACGGAGAGGCCGCCCCGACGGTTCAGCCGGGGCGGCCTCGAAGTGGTGGGCGGGGTCAGTACAGCGCGGCGGCGAGCCTGCGGCGGGCGGCGATCACGAAGGGCTCAGCGGGGTCGAACAGCTCGAACAGCTCGAGCAGACGGGTGCGGGCCCTGGTGCGGTCGTCGCCCGCGGTGCGCTTGACGACGGCGATGAGCCGGTCGAAGGCCGCTTCGGGGCGTTGCTCGAACAACTCGATATCGGCGGCGTCGAGCGCGGCGTCCAGATTCGTCGGGTCGCCATCGGCGGTGGCGACCACGGCCGGGTCGATCTGCTGAGCCCTGGTCAGGAAGCGCAGCTGGCGCAGGGCCGCCTTGGCTTCCTCGTTGCCGGGCTCCTCGGCGATGATCGCCTCATAGGCCGCCTCGGCGCCGGCGAAGTCACCTTCGGACAGCTTGTCCTCGGCGTCGACGAAGCGCGGATCCTCGACCTCGGGTTCGGCCGGGGCCGCGCCGGGGTCGCCCTCGAGCTTGCCCGCGGTCGCGTCCATCACCGCGTCGAGCCACTGCCGCACCTGCGGGTCCGGCTGTGCGCCCTCGAAATCGGCCAGCGGCTGTCCGCCCGCCACCGCGATCACCGTCGGAATGCCCTGCACGCGCAGCGCCTGGACGATGTTCATGTTGGTCTCGGCCTCGATGACGGCCAGATCCCAGGCGCCGCGGTCGTCGGCGTTGAACCGTTCCAGCGTGCGAACCAGGTCGACGCTGCCCGGGCTGCGCTGTGAGAACAGCGCGACCACTACGGGCACCTGCGTCGAGCGCCGGATCACCTTGGCTTCGAAATCCGCCTCGGTGACCGTGTGGTTCCCCGAGGCCGGAGCAGCGGCGCCACCGGGTGCGGCGGGCGGCTGCTTCAGCGCGGACAGGTCCACCGCGCCGGACATAGCGGCAGTAGCGGCGGGAGAAGGACGGCGGGCAGCGGGTCGAGTCACGGTTTCCAGTTTGTCACGAAGCCGTCGGCGTGGCAGCCGCGGAGCCCTTGCTCGCGTCGGCGCTCAGTTCACCCAGCTGACCGGTGCGCACCGCCCAGACCTCGAAGATCACGGTGAACAGCGGCGGAATGCTCGAGGCGAGCGCCAGCACCGTGGTCTTCCAGTTCCAGTTGAGTTCGCGCGAGGTCAGCAGCGCCGTGATCACGAACAGCACGAAGATCGCGCCGTGCACCGGTCCGAAGATCTTCACGCCGATCTCGTTGCCCTCCGCGGGCAGGTACTTGAACGCCATACCGGTCAGCAGACCGATCCAGGACAGTGCCTCGAGCACCGCGAAGAACCGAAACCGACTGGCCGTAGACCGCAAATCGAAGAAACCCATACCACCCATTGTGCCGGACCACCTACGACACCACGTAGTGGACCCCACCACACCTACAGCCCGTAGTCCGCGCCCCCACCGCACGTTCAACCACCCGGCCCCCGGCCCGTCCCGTCTTCAACAACCCACCCAACCCAGCCCCGCGCCCGCGACCTATAGGGAGCGGCGGCCACGAAGTGGCCGGTCGCGGCCGGGTCGCCGGTTAGCCGCCGGGGCGTACGCGACGAAGGAGCAAGCCCCCGTGGGTAAACGGGGGGCCCCCGGGGGCGCCGCAAGTGCGCGCCCGCGCGCCAACAAAAACA
>NZ_JBHXRA010000032.1:0-30546 GCF_042717045.1 Nocardia sp. NPDC058633 | reverse complement strand
CCTTCGTCGCCTACGCAACGGCGCCTGACCGGCGACCCGGCCGCGGACCGGCCACTTCGTGGCCGTCCCTCCCTAGGGGTCGGGAGTGCGGTGGCTGGGTTGGGGGTAGTGGAAGCCGGGGGCTGGCCGGGGCGCACGGTGTGGTCTCGAGTCCGGTTGGGCCGGGGCGTCCGAGGTGAGCGGTGTGGTGTGGGTGACCGGTGGGCTCGGGGATTCGCATGGCGTGGCTGGAGCGGACGTGGCTACTGATTTCGTTGGTACATGGGTAACTCCACAACCAACTCCTAGCCGTGGCTCACCTGGCGTGAGGTCGAGAGCCGACAGGGGAGCTTCCGGACGACTCGCTACATACTCGGGGAGGCGGGACAGCTAGGGTGTCGGCTGTGTCTAGACGAGCTGATGGTAGGGCGGATGACGAACTCCGCGACGTGAAGATCACTCGGGGTTTCACCACGCACCCGGCGGGGTCGGTGCTGGTGGAATTCGGGCAGACGCGGGTGATGTGTACCGCGAGCGTCACCGAGGGGGTGCCGCCGTGGCGCCGGGATTCGGGGCTGGGCTGGCTGACCGCGGAGTACGCGATGCTGCCTGCGGCCACGCACACCCGCAGTGGACGCGAATCGGTGAAGGGCAAGGTCGGGGGGCGAACGCAGGAGATCAGCAGGCTGATCGGGCGCTCGCTGCGGGCCTGCATCGACCTGGCCGCGCTGGGCGAGAACACGATCGCGCTGGACTGCGATGTGCTGCAGGCCGACGGCGGCACGCGCACCGCCGCGATCACGGGCGCGTATGTGGCGCTCTCGGATGCGGTGACCTACCTGGCCGCCGCGGGCAAACTGGCTGACCCGCAGCCGATTTCGTGCATGATCGCCGCGGTCAGCGTGGGCGTGGTCGACGGGCGCGTGCGCCTGGACCTGCCCTACGAGGAAGACTCGCGCGCCGAGGTCGACATGAACGTGGTGGCCACCGACACCGGAACGCTGGTCGAGATCCAGGGTACCGGCGAGGGTGCGACGTTCCCGCGGTCGACCCTGGACAAGATGCTGGATTCGGCTTTCGCCGGCGCCGAGCAGTTGTTCGCGATCCAGAAATCCGCGCTGGCGCTGCCGTACCCGGGCACCCTGCCCGAGCTGTCCGCGAAGAAGTAGTCGTGGCAGTGCGCGTGCTGGTCGCCAGCCGAAATGCCAAGAAGCTGAAGGAACTGCGCCGGATACTCGACGAAGCCGGGGTGGCCGGCGTCGAATTGGTGAGCCTGAACGAGGTGCCGCCCTACGAGGAGGCGCCCGAAACCGGCGCCACCTTCGAGGAGAACGCGATCGCGAAGGCCCGCGACGGTGCCGTCGCCACCGGATTGGCTTGCGTGGCAGACGATTCCGGCATCGAGGTGGACGCGCTCAACGGGATGCCCGGCGTGCTGTCGGCCCGGTGGGCAGGCGGCCACGGCGACGATGCCGCCAACAACGCCCTGCTGCTCGCCCAACTCGGCGACGTCCCCGACGACCGTCGCGGCGCGCGCTTCGTCTCCACCTGCGCGCTGGTCCTGCCCGACGGCACGACCACGGTGGTGCGCGGCGAATGGCCGGGCACCATCGCCCGTGAACCCCACGGCGACGGCGGTTTCGGCTACGACCCACTGTTTCTCCCCGACGGTGGCACCGGCAGCGCCGCCGAGCTCACCCCCGCCGAAAAGGACGCCGTCTCGCACCGAGGCCGCGCCCTGACTCAGCTCCTCCCCGCACTCGCGGCCCTGGCCTGAACTCCGACGATCAAGATCACCAGGCCTTGGTGGCGAATCCTTCTCGACCGATGTCGACCTGAAGGCCTGGTGATCAACCGTCCAGGGGATATGGGCGTACAACGTCAGCGCCGCCGCTCCGGATTACCGGGGCGGCGGCGCTTTTCGTTGGGGTCAGAGGCTGTATTGCTGCTTCACGTCTTTGGCGTTGCGGTGTTCGACGAAGAACGACAGCAGGGGGATGGTGCCCGCGATCAGCGTGCCGACGGTGCGGCCGATCGGCCAGCGGACCTTCACGGCGAGGTCGGCGGTGACCAGCAGGTAGGCGAAGTACACCCAGCCGTGCACGACCGCGATCCAGCTGGGGGTGTCGACGCCGAATCCGTACTTGGCGATCATCTCGATGGTGAGCAGCAGCAGCCACAGGCCGGTGACCCACGCGAGGACCCGGTAGCGCTGCAGGGCCGCGGCGATGTTGGCGGTGGGCGCGCTGCCTGCCGGAACAGTGGTCGCCTCGTTCAGCGACGGTGCGGTGGTGTTGTTGTCGGTCACCCGGCGTTCCTCTCGGGGGAGTGCAAGTCGGCGGTGCGGATCTGCGCATCGATGTCGCTGGCGTGCAGGTGCGCCAGATACTGGTTGTAGGCGGCCGTTTCCGGGTCGTCGGTGGACGCGGCTCCGGGCCGTTCGGGCAGGATTCCCGCGGGGATCTCACGCGGCGCCTCGGCCTTGTCGCCACGGGGAGCGACGGGCTCGTCGGCCTCGCGTTCCAGCCGCACGAACCGCACGTAGGCGAACACCGCGAACCCGGCGAACAGCGGCCACTGCAGTGCGTAACCAAGATTCTGCCCCGACCCGGTAGCCGAGTCGAACCGCTCCCACTGCCACCAGGCCAGCGCCAGACAGCCCAGCGCGACGACACAGACCAGCGCGATCAGGGCCGGACGATTGTGCGCCGGGCGAGGAGGTGGAACGGACACGCGCTCCACGGTACCCGCCTACTACAGCGCACGTAGGAGCAGGTCGCGGCCGGGGTGAGCGGTCGAGGCGGGTGTCACAGGTGGGTCGGCCGCGGTCGGCAGCGCGGCGATGGTCGGCCGTGGTGGTCGGCACGCCTCTGGGTGATATTCGAAGCGGTGCGGCCGCCGGCCCAGAGCGACCGTGGGCCGGCGCCGATGAGGGCGGTGGGGTCAGCGCGTGGCCCTGGCGTGGAAGGTCTGGCGGTAGGCGGTGGGGGACACGCCGATGGTGGTGGCCAGGTGTTGGCGTAGGGAAGCAGCGGTGCCGAGGCCCGCGTCGGCGGCCACCCGGTCGATGGGGAGGTCGGTGGCTTCGAGGAGGTGCCGGGCGTGGCCGACGCGTTGCTGGGTGAGCCATTGGCCCGGTGGGAGGCCGGTTTCCTCACGAAAGCGACGGCAGAAGGTACGCACGCTCATGCCGGCGTGGGAGGCCAGTTCGGTCAGCGGGAGCGGGCGGTCGAGGTGGGTCAACGCCCAGGCCCTGGTGGCAGCGGTGGTCGCGGTGGCGGGCTCGGGAATCGGACGGTCGATGAACTGTGCCTGTCCGCCCTCACGCCACGGCGGCACGATGCACAGGCGGGCCACGCCATTGGCGACCGTGCTGCCGTGATCGCGGCGCAGCAGATGCAGGCACGCGTCGATCCCGGCGGCGCTGCCCGCCGCGGTGACGATGCGGCCCTCGTCGACGAACAACACGTCGGCATCCATCCTGACCCGCGGAAACAGGCTGCGGAATCGATCGGCCTGTTTCCAGTGGGTGGTCGCGGGGCGGTCGTCGAGCAGGCCGAGGGCGGCCAGCGCGAACGCGGCGGTGCAGATCGAGACGATGCGGGCGTCGGGCCGCACTCGTGCGAGCGCGCCCGCCAGACCGTCGGGCATCCACTCCGATTCCGGTGCGTCGCAGGTGGAGAACGGTGGAATCACCACGGTATCGGCCTCGTCGAGTGCGCTGCTGTCGTAGGCGACGGCGATGCTGAAGTCGGCTTCGGTCGTCACCGGCGCCCCGTCGAGGCTGCAGGTGCGCACGTCGTAGAGCGCGGCACCATCGGGACCGGTCGCCGTACCGAAGATCCGGCCCGCGATCCCCAGTTCGAACGGATAGACCCCGTTCAAGGCCAGAACCACCACACGATGCATGGCAAGATTCTTGCACATATTGGCTTTCTTGCCACTCGTCACCGTGTCGTCGACCCGGCATCGTGGTCTGCACAGGGCCGGTTCGCATCGAAACGGCCTGGGAAGCAAAGGGAGACAAGCAATGCGCGCAATCGGTCAGGACACCTTCGGCGGACCCGAGGTCCTGCGCGTGATCGAGGTCGACAAGCCCACCGCGGGCCCGGCGGAAGTGCTGATCCGCGTCCACGCGGCGGGGGTGAATCCCACCGATTCGTGGCATCGCAGCAGCGGCGGGTTGTTCGGCGCGATCACCCCGCTCGGCTGGGACGTGTCCGGGGTGGTCGAGGCGGTCGGCGTCGGCGTGACGCGGTTCGCGCCCGGCGACGAGGTGTTCGGTATGCCTCGATTGCCGCGCGCCGCGGGCACCTACGCCGAGTACGTCACCTCGCCGGCCCGTCATCTCGCGCACAAGCCCGCCAACCTCACCCACGTCGAGGCTGCCGCGTTGTCGCTGGTTGCCCTCACCGCCTGGCAGGCGCTCGTCGACACCGCCGATGTGCAGCCGGGGCAGCGGGTGCTGATCCACGCCGCGGCGGGCGGGGTCGGTCACGTCGCGGTGCAGATCGCCAAGGCTCGCGGCGCGTACGTGATCGCCACCGCCCGCGCCGACAACCACGACTTCGTGCGCGACCTCGGCGCCGACGAGGTCATCGACTACACGACAACAGATTTCGTGGAAGCCGCGCGCGACATCGACGTGGTCGTCGACACTGTCGGCGGCGAATACGGCCCGCGCTCCCTGCGAACCCTGCGCCCCGGCGGCATCGTCGTCTCGCTGGCCTCCCCGGCGGAAGCCGCACTGGTGGAGGTGGCGCGCCCGCTCGGCCTGCGGGCAGGCTTCATGATCGTCGAAGCCGACAGCGCGGGCATGAGTGCCGTCGCGGACCTGGCCGAAGCGGGCGCGCTGCGAGTGGAGGTCGACACCGTCCTGCCGCTGGAACTCGCGAGCAAAGCCCACGAGATCAGCGACAATCAGCGCACCCGCGGCAAGATCGTGCTCTCGGTGGTGGAGTGAGAAGTATCAGAACGCGTAGCTGATGCCGGTCATCCGCTCGGATTCCTCCCACAGCCTGCGCAGCAGCTCCGGGTCGCGCGAGATCTTGCTCGACGGGCACGCCTCGACCGGCCCCTGGGACTGCATCAACCGATTGGGGCCCCAGTAGGTGGTGGGGTCGGCATCGGGTTCGGTCGCCGCGAACAGGGTGGAGTGCGCGGCCTTGGCGGGCGCATGGCCGATGAGCTTGATGAACGGCTTGCTGATCCGGTCCAGCGGGGTCTCGGTGCGGGCGAACAGGTCCGTTGCCGAGACCCCGGGGTGCACGGCGTAGGACTTCTTCGCCGACCCGGCTTCGGTGAGCCTGCGCTGCAGTTCACGTCCGAACATCAGGTTGGCGAGCTTGGCCTGGGCGTAGGCGAGATTGCGCTGGTAGCGGCGGTTCTCGTAGTTGAGGTCGTCGATCCACAGCTTCGGTGTCTGCTTGTGCGCGATGCTGGCGATCGACACCACCCGGTCGCGCAGGCGATCGAGCAGCAGTGCGGTGAGCGCGAAATGGCCGAGGTGGTTGACGCCGAACTGGGTCTCGAACCCGTCGGCCGTGCGCGAGAACGGGACGTTCATCAGGCCCGCGTTGTTGATCAGCACATCGAATTCGCCCTGTTCGGCGGCGAACTTGCGCACGGATGCCAGATCGGCCAGGTCGAGTGCGGCTACCCGCACGTCGCCGGGGATGGCGTCGGCGATCGGTTGCGCCTTGCTCGCGTTGCGGCATGCCATGATCACCGTGGCACCCTTACCCGCCAGCGCTTTGGTGGTTTCGGCACCGAGGCCGCCGTTGGCCCCGGTGATCACGAAGGTGCGCCCGGTCTGGTCCGCGATGTCTGTTGGTTTCCATGCCATGGCTCTATCTTACTCCGGAGTAAGATAGAGGGGAAGCTCAGCCAGCAATCCGGTCAGCGTACGGGCGCACGCGGGTTTGCGCAGTTTGGTCATGGCTTTCGCCTCGATCTGGCGCGCCCGTTCGCGGGAGAAGCCGAGCGCCGAACCCACCTCCTCCAGTGTGCGGCCTTCGCCGCGATCGAGGCCGAAACGCAGTCGGATGACCGCGGATTCGCGCTCGGTGAGCACCGCCAGCGCGGCCTCCACATAGCCGCCGAGCATGCGGTCCGCGACCACATCCGCCGGTGCGGGCGTCGTGTCGGGAAGCAGTGAGCCCAGGTCGGTGTCCTCGCCGATGGGCGCGTGCAGTGACACCGGCTCGGCTTCGTGTCGCAACACCGCCTCGACCTGCGCGACGGTGAGCTCGGCGCCCGCGGCCAGTTCCTCGGTGGTGGCGGCGCGCCCCAGTTGATGGGCCAGCTCACGCCGTACCCGGATCACCCGGTGCAGCACATCGGCCACATTCGAGGGCAGCCGAATCGTGCGCCCCTGATCGGTGAGCGCGCGCCCGATCGACTGCCGGATCCAGTACGTGGCATAGGTGGAGAGCTTGAGTCCGCGCTCGTGGTCGAACTTCTCCACCGCGCGCATCAACCCGAGCGTGCCCTCCTGGACCAGATCCAGCAGCGACATCCCGGTGTTGGTCGGGAAACGGCGCGCGATCGAGACGACCAGACGCAGATTCGCCCGCACCATCTGATCTTTCGCCCGCAGTCCGTCGAGTTCGGTGCGGCGCAGCAGTTCTCGGCGCGCGTCGGTGAGTTCGGCTCCAACCGAGGCGATCTCGGTCCGCGCGGCGGCACCCGCGGCGATCCGCGCACCGAGAGCGTATTCCTGCTCGGCGGTCAGCAGGGGAGTGCGTCCGATGGCGGTGAGGTAGTCGCGAATGGGGTCGGCGGTGACGGTGATGGTCAAGTGAAGCTCCCGTTCGAGGTGCGGCGAGAAGTGGTGCGGCCGGTGACCGGCGGGGTGGCATACCCCGCCGGTCACCGGCTGGGCTGATTCGGCGGTGGGTCGATTCAGCGCGGAATCCGCATCGGCCGACGCACGGTCGTCGAGCGGTTCTGCGAACCTCGGATCGCCGAGCCGGTTGTCTGTCGCCGGTGCGTCGAAAAGCTCACTTCGGTGCGGCGCACCGCCTGCGGCCGACTGGTCGGGGTGAGGGGCTCGGGCGCGGTCAGGATCTCGCGGACCGCGTCGTCGAGCGAGCGTCGCACTGTCGTGTATCGGGCCATATCGGCTGCTCCTTCGTTCGTGGTGCTGAGGCGGGTGAGGGCTGCGATATCGGGTCCGTGCGGCATGCGCTGTCTCCTTCGATCGGTGTCGCTCGCGGCAACGAGCACAAACTTAGAACGAACCTAAAAATATGTCAAGAACAAATTTATGACGAGTTCAGATACGCTGGTCCCATGACGACGCAGCAAGGGCTTCGAGCCAGGAAGAAGCAGCAGACCAGGGAACAGATCTCGGACCGGGCAACGGCGCTGTTCCTGGCCCGGGGATTCGACCGGGTGACCATCGCCGAGGTGGCGGCAGCCGCCGACGTCGCCAAGATGACCGTCACCAACTACTTCCCGCGCAAGGAAGACCTGGCCCTCGACCTCGGCGAGATCTACATCGATCAGCTCGCCGCGATCGTGCGCGAGCGCGAGCCGGGCCAGTCGGCGCTGGCCGCGCTGCGCCACGCCTACCTGACGGCGGTAGCGGCACACGACCAGCTGATCGGGTTCAGCGGAGAGCCGTTCGCCAGGATGATCGCCGACAGCCCCGCGCTGACGGCGCGCGTGCGCGAATTCCACGACGACCGCCAGACCGCGCTGGCCAACGCGCTCGCCTCGGAGACGGGCGCCGACCCGGGCGACATCACCCCGCGCGTCGCCGCGGCCCAACTCGCCGGTGTCCAGCGGGTGTTGTTCGACGAGATCACGCGCCGCACTCTCGCCGGTGAATCCGCCACCGAGATCGCTGCCGTGCTGACCCGCGATGCCGAGATCGCCTTCGACGCGCTCGAACCGAGCCTGGGCGACTACGCCGTGCGCTGACCGATCGGTAGCGATTGCTGCCGTGTCACTGGGCTCGTGCGCCGGACCTGAAAGCCCATACTGGGGCAATGTCGGATGGCGTTGCTGTAGACAAGCCCGTGGAGCCGATGAGCAAGGCGAAGATCAATATCGTCTTCGCGACCGTCGTGCTCGGCATGCTCATGGCCGCACTCGACCAGACCATCGTGTCGGCGGCGCTACCCTCGATCGTCGCCGATCTCGGCAGCGCGGGCCATATGGCCTGGGTGGTGACCGCGTACCTGCTGGCCGAGGCCGTCGCGACCGTGCTCGCGGGCAAACTCGGTGACCTGTTCGGTCGCAAACTGCTGTTCCAGATCAGCGGCATCATCTTCATCGCGGGCTCGGCGCTGGCCGGGGTCGCCGGCGGCATGGTCATGCTGATCGTGGCGCGCGGGATCCAGGGCGTCGGCGCGGGCGGGTTGATGGTCACCTCGATGGCCCTGATCGCCGACACCATTCCGCTGCGTGAACGCGGCAAGTACCAGGGCGCGCTCGGTGCGGTGTTCGGCGTGACCACCGTCGTGGGGCCCACCCTCGGCGGCCTGTTCACCGACCACGCGAGCTGGCGTTGGTGCTTCTACGTGAACGTGCCGATCGCGATCATCATGGTGGTGATGGCGGCGCGCACGCTGCCGCGCCTGCGCGCGGTCACCCGGCCGGTGATCGACTACCTCGGCATCGGCCTGATCGCGCTCGGCGTCTCGTCGCTGATCCTCGGGCTCGAGTTCGGCGGCAACGAATATCCGTGGGGCTCTTGGCAGATCATCGGCTTGTTCGTACTCGCCGTGGTGCTGATCACCGGATTCGTGCTGGTGGAGAACCGGGCGAAAGCGCCGATGTTGCCGATGCGGTTGTTCGGCAGCCGGGTGTTCACGGTGTCGTCGGTGCTCAGTTTCATCGTCGGCTTCGCGATGCTCGGCTCGATGACCTACCTGCCCGCCTATCTGCAATATGTCGACGGCGCGACGGCGACGATCTCCGGCGTGCGGACCCTGCCACTGGTCGTCGGCCTGTTCATCACCTCGGTCTTCTCCGGCCAGGTCGTGGGGAAGACCGGGCAATACCGATATTTCCCGATCGTCGGCATGGCGGTGATGGCGGTGGGTCTGGGCCTGATGTCGACGATGGGCTACGACACGAGCATCTGGCTGGAATCGCTGTACATGTTCGTTCTCGGTGCCGGGCTCGGCTTGTCGATGCAGGTGCTCACCATCGTCGTGCAGAACACCGTCCCCTACGCCGATCTGGGTACCGCCACCTCGGGCGTCACCTTCTTCCGCACCCTCGGTAGCGCGTTCGGTACCGCGGTCTTCGGCACGCTCTACACCAACCAGAGCACGGCCGCGCTGGCGAACGCGGTGCGACAGACGCCGGGGGTCTCGCCCGAGGTGGCGGCGAATCCGAAGCTGCTACGCGAACTTCCGCACGAGCAGGCGGCGCCCATCATCGACGCCTACGCGCGGTCGATCGACCACGTGTTCCGCTGGGTCGTTCCGGTGGCGCTGGTCGGTTTCGTGGTCGCCTGGTTCCTGCCGCAGGTGCGATTGCGTGACAGCGCCCGCCACGGTGCCGGTGATGTGGGTGAGGGATTCTCGGTGCCCGACTCGCACGATCGGGTGGTGCAGCTCGAACGCGCGGTCGCCACGACGGTGCGCAAGGCCAGGGCGGACAAGCCGATCATCCCCGAACTCATCGCGGCCTCGGGCAGCACGCTGAGCCCGGACGCGGCGTGGGCGCTGGGGCAGGTGTACCTCTACTCCAAGGAGGGCCTTCCGGCCACGGTGTACGGCATCGCCTACCGTCACCGCCTGCCGGTGGAGGTGCTCTCGCCGGTCTTCCGGCAGGCCGTCGGCGCGGGCCTGCTGCACGACGACGCGGGCACCCTCTCCCTCACCGGCGACGGCAATGCCGAGGTCGACACACTGCGAGCGGGCTGGCGGCGTTGGCTCGGTGACCGCCTCGACGACTGGAATTCCGAGGATCCGGTCGACCGCGCGTTGCTCGACGAGGCGCTGTCGAAGATCGCGGTCAAGCTGCTCGACCAGGGCGCCGACAGCAGCGAGGTATCGAAGGCCTGAGTTCTGCCGACGACTACCTGCGTTCGGGGACAAACCACACGCGGGTGAACGCGGTGACACACAGGATCAGCCACAGCAGGCCGATGATCCAGCCCGCGAGCACGTCGGTGGTCCAGTGGACGCCGAGATAGACGCGCGACCACCCGACGGCGACGGGAAAGGCGACAGCGAACACGGTGGCGGTCACCCGGAACCAGTGCTTGCGCAGCCGTGGGATCAGCACGATCGCCACGATGCCGACGACCACGGTGGAGCCGAGGGTGTGCCCGGACGGATACGACAGGCTGGGTTCGAAGACCAGCCGCGACGCTTCGGGTGGGCGATGGCGTCCGACGAGCCGTTTGATCACCCAGACCAGCACCCCCGACCCCAGCCAGGTGATGGCGACCAGAGCGGCGACCGGCCGATTGCGCCGCAGCAGGAACCAGCCGACGGTGACCACCGCGACAATCGCCATCGACAGCGTGGCGCCCAGGTCGGTGATCACCGTGGCGACATCGGTGAGCGCTTCGCCGCGGTGCGCGATCATCCAGTCGAGCACTCGGGTGTCCATGGTGGTGACGCCGCTGGTGACCTGCCAGGTGAGAACGCCGATCAGCACCGCCGCGGTAGCCATCAGAGCCAGCACGAGCGGCGTCCGACGGCAGAACGAGGACCAGGCGACATCGGGGAGCGATGGTTGCTGATAGGCGGTCGGCATAGCTTCCAGGTTGCCAGCTCGCGCGTCAGGCTTCGAAGACGACCGTGTTCCCCGCGACGTCGCGGGTGCCCGCGTCCTTCTTGATCGCCTTCACGAGATCGGCGACACAGTCCCAGGTGCGCGGAGGTTCGCAGTCGATATTGCCGATCGTGTACCAGGTGTCGGTGCCGCGATAGCGAACCAGGCCCTTGCCCGCGTCGTCGAGCATGACATCGAGCTCGCCTGACACCGTCCCTTCCTCTTCGGTCATGACGGCGCTCTCGGCGGTGATCTCGATGGGCTCGCTTATTTGAACTCTCCTCGGCGGAGGCAGTCATCGACTGCGGTGCGCAACGCGGTGTGCTCGGCGGTGTCAACGGTCAGTGCGTACTTTACCTTCACCTTGACGTAGTGCTCCACATAGGCGCACCGGAAATTGCCGGGCGGCAGATAGTTCGCGGGATCCTGGTCGCCCTTGGACCGGTTGGCCGAGGGGTCGGCGGCGACCAGGTTCAGCGAGTCGTTGGCGATGCGACGGCGGGTGTCCTCGTCGCGGTCGGCGGCACCGGATCGCCACGCTTCGGCAAGGGCGACAATGTGTTCGGCGTCGACCTTGGACGGATCGGTGATGAACTTGTAGGGCCCGAGTACGCCGGTCTTCTTGTCGATGAAGCCGTAGTGGTCCTGCCAGCCGCCGCCGGACTCCACCTTCAGATCGCAGCTCTTGGCGTCGAGGGTGACCTTGCCGGTGGCGTCGCGCAGCATCATCACCTCGCGGCTGGTGCATTTGGCGTACTGGGCCAGCTCGCCGGTGAAGCCGTGCTCGGGCTTGTTGGTGTCCCAGTGCGGGAACTTCTCGCGCGTGTAGCCCGTCATCGGGCCTTCCTTCGCGACGACGAGAGTGGCGACCAGATCGCCGACCTCCTTGCCCGACACCGTCGCCGCGCCCGCGGAACCGGGCCCGGGTGCGGTGGGACTCACCTTGTCCAGCAACGAGTTCGCGACGGTGGCCACCACGGCCAGACACACCGCCGCGGCGAGAGCGAGCAGCGCTCGCCCCAGGGGAGAACCGCTGATCGAAGACCACTTCATGCCCGTACCACCCAGATGCTTCGTCGAAAATGAACCGGCACAACCTAACGGCCGCACCGGGTGTCGTCAGTGATTGTCCGCTATGAGGTTCCGCACAGCACATCGCGAACTGGTTGCGGCTCAATAGCGTTCATCTATCGACGGAGGTGACCGAAGGGCGTGTTGGACAAACGCTTGGTGATCTAAATCACAGCCGATCAGTCGGGCAGTGATCCCGACTCCGGCGGAATCCCGGTGTCCAGGAAGCGGATCAGCCGCGCGATCCGCGCTGCGTGGTCGACACAACGCTGGAACTGACTGCCCAGCAACGCCATATCGATCGCCGCCTCGGCGCTCACGCCGGAATCGGTGAGCACCGTGCGCAACTGCTTGCACAGGGCGTCCATCGCCGCGGCGTCGGTGCCGTCGTCGGCGACGAAGCGACCACTCGCCACCGATGCCCCGACGCGCGCCACGCAGTCGGCCGCCAGGGTGCCCATCGACACGAGCGCGGCGATCACCGGCGCGGGCGCGACCGTGCTCGGATGTGCCCGATATACGTACTGCCCAGCGGTTTCGGTGCGTCGACCGATCCGCGACAGCTCACCGGCGATCTGGATCGCGGTCACCACATGACGCAGATCGCGCGCGACCGGAGCCTGCAACGCGAGCAACACCATCGTGCGGGATTCGCAGGCGGCGAACATCAGCTGCAACTGCTCGTCGAGCGCGAACACCTCGTAGGTGGCGGCGAGGTCGGCGCCTGCCAGTGCCGCGGTGACCCGCTCGGTCGCGTCATGAGCGACGCGCGACATCAGGGTGAGATCGTTGGCCAAAGCGACGAGCTCGAGGGTGAACTGGGTCCGCACGCGCTGAATTGTTCCCCATCGAGGCGGCGCGGGTGAATCCATCGCCGAGATCCATGCGACGACAGATCCGGGTGTGCCCGGTCGTAGCTGGAAGGATGGAGGTCATGATTGCCGCGTTGACGACTAAATGGACCGTGTACGTGCCCATCCTCGCCGCGCTCGTGCTCGTACTCAGCTGGGGTCGTTCGGTACCGGGATTGATCGTCGCGCTGGTGGGTGTCACCCTGGTCGGTGCGGTGCTGGCGGCGGTCTATCACGCCGAGATCGTGGCCCACCGGGTCGGTGAACCCTACGGTTCGCTGGTGCTCGCGGTGGCGGTGACCGTGATCGAGGTGGCGTTGATCGTCACCATGATGATCTCCGGTGGCGAGAAGGCGGCCTCGCTGGCCCGCGACACCGTGTTCGCCGCGGTGATGATCACCTGCAACGGCATCTTCGGCTTGGTGTTGCTCGTCGGCGCGCTGCGCAGGCGGGTGGCGGTGTTCAACGCCGAAGGTACCGGTGCCGCCCTGGCTACCGTCGCGACCCTGGCCACGCTGAGCCTGGTGCTGCCGACCTTCACCACCAGTGCGCCCGGACCGGAGTTCTCGCCGGCGCAGCTGGCCTTCGCCGCTGTCGCCTCGCTGGCCCTCTACGGGCTGTTCGTGATGGTGCAGACGGTGCGTCACCCTGACGATTTCCTCCCGGTGGAGGACGGCGGCGCGGTCGACGACAGTGACACCCACACCCACGCGCCGTCCAACCGAACCGCACTGATCAGTCTCGGCATGTTGGTTCTCGCCCTGGTCTGTGTGGTCGGCCTGGCCAAGGTGGTCTCGCCCGCGCTCGAGTCGGCGATCGCCTCGGCCGGGCTGCCGCCGTCGGCGGTGGGTGTGGTGATCGCGATGCTGGTGCTGCTGCCCGAGACCATCGCCGCGGTGAACTCGGCGCGACGCAACCAGGTGCAGATCGGTTTGAACCTGGCGCTCGGTTCGGCGATGGCCAGCATCGGCCTGACCATTCCGGTGATCGCGATCGCGACCATCTGGCTCAGTGGTCCGCTGGTGCTCGGGCTCGGCGCTACTCAGATGGTTCTGCTCGCGCTCACGGTCGTGGTGGGCACGTTGACGATCGTTCCCGGCCGGGCGACCTTACTGCACAGTGGCGTTCACCTGGGGTTGTTCGCGGCATTTGTGTTCCTCGCCGCAAGTCCGTAGCTGGAGTGTTGCGGATCACATGGCAGGTAGTTCTGTCATGGAAACGGTGAAAAAGCGACCAGGGTCACCCATCGGAAATTTTGTTGTGACGCACAGTACCGGTTAGCTTGCTGGAGTTGGCACCGACGCCGAAGCCAGAGAGTGCGGTATGAAAATCACCAAGCCCCGTGCTTCACGAGCGGCCCGGAGGCATCTCTGATGCCTACCGATCTGCACTCCGCGAAGCCGGATTCCGCTACCCAGATCGTCCGCGAGAACTTCACCGACACCGTCGTGTCGTCGCTGCGGACCTTCGGGCGTGCGGTCGACCTCGCACAGCAATCGGTCGGCGGCTCGTTCTCCGATATCGCCCGCAGGCAGTTCCAGTGGCGTGAGACCCTCGTGCAGGCCTGGCGGCTCATCACGGTCACCGCCATCCCCGCGATCCTGATGGCGATCCCGTTCGGCGTGATCGTCTCGGTCCAGGTAGGCAACCTGATCCACAGCCTCGGCGCCGACTCCATGCTCGGCGCCACCGGTGGTCTCGGCGTGATCAAGCAGGGCGCGCCCATCGCCACCGGCTTCCTGCTCGGTGGCGCGGGTGCGGCGGCGATCGCGGCCGACCTCGGCGCGCGCACCATCCGCGAGGAGATCGACGCGCTCAACACCATGGGAATCAACCCGGTGCACCGGCTCGTCATCCCACGGCTGGCGGCCATGCTGCTGGTTGCTCCGATGCTCAATGTGCTGATCATCTTCGTCGGCGTGCTGGCCGGTTACGCGGTCGCCGTCGGCGGCCAGGGTGTGACCCCGGGTAGCTACTGGTCGACGTTCGGTTCGTTCGCGACCGCCGGTGACGTGTGGGTCTCGCTGCTCAAGGCGCTGATCTTCGGCTTCCTGGTCGTGATCATCTCCTGCCAGCGCGGCCTGGAGGCCAAGGGCGGACCGCGCGGTGTGGCCGACGCGGTGAACGCGGCGGTGGTGCTCTCGGTGGTCTCGATCGCGATCGTGAACCTGCTGGCCAGCCAGATCAGCGCCATGTTCCTGCCGACGAAGTTGGCGTGATGGCTGCCTCCTCCTACATCCCCACCTCGCTGCACTGGCTGCGCAAGCCCGCCCGCATCGGCAAGCGGATCGTCACCGCCGGTGAATCGCTCGGTTTCGTCGCGGTGTTCGTCTGGCAGGTGCTGTCGTCGGTGCCGCTGACGCTGCGCCGCTACCGGGACGAAACGCTGCGCGCGGTCACCGACATGACCTGGGGTCGAGGGTCGATCATCGTCGGCGGCGGCACCGTCCCGATGATGATCGTGCTCGGCCTGGTGATGGGCGCCTCGGTGGGCGTCGAATCGTTCGCCTCACTCGACATGCTCGGCATGGGCCCGGTCACCGGCGTGATCTCGGCCTACGCGACCACCCGTGAGCTGGCCCCGATCGCGGCGGCCATCGGCTTCGCCGCGCAGGCGGGGTGCCGGATCACCGCCGAGATCGGCGCGATGCGCATCTCCGAGGAGATCGACGCGATCGAG
The DNA here is from genome assembly GCF_042717045.1 of Nocardia sp. NPDC058633. Classification (NCBI taxonomy): domain Bacteria; kingdom Bacillati; phylum Actinomycetota; class Actinomycetes; order Mycobacteriales; family Nocardiaceae; genus Nocardia; species Nocardia sp. NPDC058633. Next base: position 15,222 of record NZ_JBHXRA010000032.1, on the reverse strand, counting down.
GCGCTCGGCCTGCGTTCGGTGCCCTACGTCGTCACCACCCGGGTGATCGCCGGCGCCATCGCCATCGTGCCGACCTTCCTGATCGCGCTGATCCTGGCCTACGGCGCCTGCCGCGGGCTGCTCACGATGGTCTACGGCCAATCGGCCGGTGTGTACGACCACTACTTCTTCCAGTTCATCTCCGGCTTCGACATGATCGCCGCGGTGATCAAGGTGGCCGTGTTCGGCACGGTGGTGATCCTGGTGCACGCCTACTTCGGGTTCTTCGCCACCGGCGGCCCCGAGGGGGTCGGGATCGCGTCCGGTCGCGCGGTGCGCGCCAGCTCGGTGGCCATCATCGCCATCGACATGGTCCTCACGATCATGCTCTGGGGCTTCAACTCGGCGATCAGTTTTACGGGGTGAGCTGTGCCTAACTACGGAATGCCGGGCGTCGCGGCCGATCGGCGCAGCGCGCGCACGACCGGCGCGGTCATCCTCGGACTGATCACGGCGGTCCTGCTCGGGACCGTCGCCTACCACAACCTGCGCGGCGAAGACGGCCTGCGTATCGCACTGCACACCGACCACCTCGGTGACGGCATCAGCGCGGGCAGCCAGGTCCGTGTCGACGGTGTGACGGTCGGCGAGGTGGCCGAGGTGACCCCCGGCGAGCGTGGCACCCAGCGGATCTCGCTGCTGCTCGACTCGCAGCGTCTGGTCGGCATCGACGACAGCCTCGCGATCGACTACGCCCCGACCAACCTGTTCGGCATCGCCGAGATCGAGTTGCGCCGTGGCGCGGGCGGTTCGCCGTTGCGCGAGGGCACGGTCCTCGATCTCACCGGCGACAACGGCGACCGCGTCTACGACGCGACGATGAGCGCGATCCTGCGCAGCCTCTCGCAGGTCGGCATGACCGTCACCAGCCCGCAGATGGCGACCGTCATCTCCCAGCTGGCCGCCGACTTCAAGGCCTTCACCCCGCTGGTGCAGGCCCTGATCACGGTTGCCAAGACCATTGCCGACAACCAGGACGTGATGCCCTCTGAGCTGTTCGGCAAGCTCGGCCCCGCCTTCGACGGCGGCGGTGAGTTCGCGGGCGCCACCATGAAGGTGATCGACCAGCTCAGCGAGATCCGGGTGACCCAGGTCGACAAGCAGCGCTACGACATCGGCGTCGGGGTGATCGGCGGCTCCATCCTGCCCGCGCTCACCACCACCGTGAGCACCGCGGGCGGGCACTTCGCCGAGACCACCGACATGCTCGCGCCGATGCTGCTCGCGCTGGCGCAGATGTCGCCGAACCCGCGCCGGACCGGCGCCGATCTCACCACCCTGCTGCAGAACCTGCGCGGCGCGATGCCGGACGGCCCGGACGGGCCCGTCCTCAATCTCGACGTCGAACTCAGCGGTGTCCCCGGCATCGCGGTGCCGCTGTTCGGAAAGGTCGGTGGGTGATGAAGATTCGCGGAACCGCACTGCGCCTCGGTGTCTTCACCCTGGTGATGATCACCGTCCTCGGCATGGTGTTCACCCTGATCAAGCGCCCGGTCGACGGTGACACCAATGCCCACGACGCGCTGTTCACCGACGCCAACGGCCTCAAGGTCGGCAACGACGTGCGGATGTTCGGCGTGCAGGTGGGCAAGATCGAGAAGATCAGCCTCGAGGGCGACAAGGCCAAGGTCGCGATCACGGTCAAGACCGACACCCCGATCTACGACAACTCCAAGCTGGCCATCCGATACCAGAACCTCACCGGCCAGCGCTACATCGACCTGCAGCAAGCCCCGAACCCGGGCACAGCGATCGCCGCGGGCGCTCGTATCGGTGCGAACATGACCGTCCCGTCCTTCGACGTGACGAGCCTGTTCAGTGGCCTCAAGCCGGTGCTCGCCACGCTGTCGCCGGAAGCGATCAACCAGTTCACCGCGAGCATGCTCGCTGTGATCGAGGGCGACGGCACCGGTCTCGGTCCCGCGCTGAGCGCGATCGACCAACTCGCGAGCTATGCCGAGGACCGTCAGCAGGTGATCGGCACACTCATCCGCAACCTGTCCGACATGGGCGACCGGCACGGCGGTCGAGTCGGGTACCTGCTGCCCCTGTTGGCCCGGCTCACCGACATCTTCGAGGCCATGCAGCGCAATATCGGCGGTGTCGCGCAGTTCGCGATGACCGCGCCCTCGGTGCTGGCGCCGGTGGACCGGTTGCTCGCCGGGCTCGGCCTCGTCGAGGGCGGCGGCGCCGATGTCGACGCGATGATCCGCGGACTCTTCCCGAATCCGCAGGAAGCTGTCGAGGTGTTCGGCAAGCTCCCCGGTCTGCTGGCCACGGTCGACGCCTCGCTCGCACGCGGCTTCACCGACTTCACGCCGCACTGCAGCAATGGTGCCGCCGAGGTGCCCGCGCCGCTGCAGGTGCTGATCGCCGGACAGAAGGTCACCGTATGCAATCGCTGAAGAAGCTGACCGGGATGTTCGCCGGTGATCGCCCCATTCCCGATGAAGTGGGCAAGCGCGCACGGGAACTGCGGATGGGCATCATCGGCCTGAGCCTGGTCGTGCTGTTCATCATCGCCGCCGGCGTGGTCTACGTGGTGCCGCTGGGCAAACACACCTACACCGCCGAGCTCAGCGAAGCGCAGTCGGTGCGCGAGGGCGACGACGTGCGCCTGGCCGGTATCTCGGTCGGCAGCGTCACCTCGCTGGAGCTGAAGCCCGACAAGGTGATCATGCGATTCACCGTGAACAACGATGTGTTCGTCGGCGACAAGACCTCACTCGATGTCCGGATGCTCACCGTGGTCGGCGGCCACTACGTCGCGCTCTACCCGGCAGGCTCGGCGCCGCTGGGGGACAAGGCGATTCCCGCCGATCGAATTCGCCTGCCCTACAGCCTGATCGAGACGTTCCAGGACGCGACCGCCCCGCTGGCCGCCGTCGACGGCGATACCGTCCGACAGAACCTCGCCGCGGCGAACTCCGCGATCACGACCTCGCCGGAGGCCCTGCGCACCACGCTCGACACCGTCGGCAAGTACGTCGACATGCTCGATCGTCAGCGCAGCCAGGTGTCGAAGTCGATCGCGGTCGTCGACGAGTACATCTCCATGTACGACGGCGCCAAGTCCGATCTGGGCAGGTTGATGGACAATGTCAACCTCCTCGAAGACCTGCTGCTGAGCAAGCGGGCCGAAATGGCCGAAGCGGTGCGGTTGCTCACCTCGGTGGTGAATCGTCTGGCGGGCCTCGCACCGACCTGGGAGTCCTCTCTGAAACCGCAGGTGCAGGCCCTGGCCGACGCGCTGCCGCGGCTGCGCGAACTCGGCGGCCAACTCGAGCCCGTCATCGGGACCGTCGCTGACCTGCAGACGAAATTGTCGCAGCTGGCGACCCCCGAAGCCGGTGTGGTGGTCGACCAGTCGAGCGCCCGCGTGTGCGTACCGCTGCCCGGGAAGGCGTGCTGATGCTGAAACGACTGCTCGGATCCCAGGCGTTCATGTCGATCGCCGGTGTGGCGGTGCTGGTGGCGCTGGTCACCGGCGGCTACTTCATCGCCTTCGATCCGCTGAAGAAGACGCAATCCTATTGCGCGCTCATGCCCGACGCGATCGGCCTCTACCCGGGCAACCACGTCACCATGCGCGGCGTGGACGTGGGCGAGGTGACCTCGGTGCGCAACCAGGGCGCCAAGGTGCGGGTCGACTTCGAGGTCGACGCCGAATTCGGTGTCTACTCCGATGCTTCCGCGACCACGGTCGCGTACTCGGTCGCGGCGGACCGCAATCTGGCGGTGCTCACCAGCGGTAAGACCGCACCCCCGCTGGCGGGCGGCTGCATCACCAAAACGTTGACCCCCAAGAGCATCACCGAAACGTTGACGGCGCTGGCGAGCCTGTCCGACCAGCTCTCCGGTGGTTCCGCGGGCCAGCCAAGCGCCCTGTCCGACGGCCTGGCCTCGCTGGACCGCGCGACCGCGGGTACCGGCCCGACCGTCAACGAACTCATCCACAAGCTCGGTTCGGCGATGAACAAGCCCGACGCCGACATCGGCCACCTCGCAAGCCTTTTCGACGCGTTCGCCTCGGTGTCGAACCGAGTCGCCGCCAACTGGGGCGACCTGCAGACGATGCTGGTCCGCTTGGCGCCGCTGCTCAACATGGCCTCCGACGACCTCCTCGGCCCCGCTACTTCGCTGTTCGACGGCCTCGGCGAGCTGCTGCCGATGCTCAACGATGTCGCCGTCATCCTCGGTGACCCGCTGATCGGCGCGCTCGACGACACGGTCCCGCTGGTGAAGTTGTTGCGCGCCAACGTCGGATCACTGAGCGAGATCGTGGCGAAGATGCCCGCGCTGGCCTCGGCCTTCCGCAGCGTCACCGATCCCGCGGGTGGCACCGCGATCACCTACGCGCCGCCGAAGGTCGCACTGCCCGCCGGTGAGTCCGACCAGGTGTGTAGCGCGGTGAACGAGCTGATCCCGGGGCAGTGCCCCGACCCGGCGCGGGGACTGGCCGACGTGAATCTCGTGCAGGTCGTGCTGGGAATGGCAGGTGCTCGATGAATACCCGAAAACTGCTGCGACACAGCGTGACAGCGCTGGTTGTCGCGACCGGACTCGCGGTCGGCGGCTGTGGTTTCGACCCCGCCGAGGTGCCGGTGCCCGGCTCGACCGTCAGCGGTTCGACCTATCGTGTGCAGATCGAGTTCAGCAGCGCGCTGAACCTGCCCGCGAAGTCGAAGGTGATCGCCAACGGCGCCGAGATCGGCATCGTCGACGGTGTGCGCGTGGTCCAGCCCGCCGACGCCCCCGCCGGGCGCGGCGGCTACGTCATCGTCGAAGCCGACATCCTCGACACCGTGCAGTTGCCGACGAAGTCCATCGCGGAACTGCGCCAGGACACCATCCTCGGCGACATCCACCTCTCGCTCACCACGCCGAAGGACGGCTTCGGCGAGCTGTTGCGCGACGGCGGCACCATTCCGATCGAGCGCACCAAACCGCCTGTGCAGCTGGAAGACACGATGGCCACCATGGCCCTGTTCGTGCAGGGTGGGGCCATCGGTCAACTCCAGGAGATGCTGGGCCGGATCAACTCGGTGATGCCACAGGACCCCAGGGAAACCGCGCGCATCTCGGCGGTGATGGGCGCCGACGCCGCCGACCTGGCCGCGAATCTGGACCAGGTCGACCTGCTGGTCGATGGACTGACCCGCAACGCGGCGATCTTGCACGACGACACCGAAGAAGCGCTGACCGACATCCTCACCCCCGAAGCCGTGGCCTCGCTGACGGGCACCCAGGACTCGATCGCCAAGACCATGAAGATCTTCGACGCGCTCGGCCCGGTCGGTTCCTCACTCACCTGGTTGGCTCCGATCGCGAACTCCGGCGACGCCGCAGCGACCGCGTTCCTGCCGCTGGCCACCGGTGGCGCGGCCGATCTGCGCTCCTCGACCAACATGGCCCTGCTCACCGCCCTGCTGCGCGACAAGATCATTCCCTTCGTCGAGCGCGGCCCCGAGGTGAACGTCACCGGCGTCGAGGTGTCCGAAGAAGACCAGCTGGCGCAGATCGTCACCGCGCTGCGGATGATCGGAATGGTGCGATGAAGATCGGTGCGCTGGCCTCCCTCGGCGGCATCGCCGCCATCACCGTGCTCGGGGCGAGCTACCTGACCTTCGGGGTGGTGCGCGTCGACCCGCTGGCCGACTACACCGCGGCCTCGATCGAGGTCGCGAATTCCGGTGGCCTCAGCGTCGGTTCGCCGATCCTGCTCACCGGCATCGAGATCGGCGAGGTCACCGGTGTCGACACCTCGGCGAGTGGGCGCGTGCAGGTCGGATTCCGGTTCGGCGCCGACCACAAGGTGCCGATGAGCAGTGTCGTCACCATCGAGCACCTGTCCTCGCTGGGCGAGCCGTACGTGCAGTTCGTGCCGCGCGACGCCGGCGGTCCCTATCTCGCCGACGGACAGCGCCTTTCCGGGGAGAACGTGCGCACCCCGATGTCGATCCCCGAGGTCGCGCGGCTGGTCACCAAGACCGTCGAGCAGCTAGACCCGGCGGTCGTCGGATCCCTGGTCGACACCCTCGGCACGGCGATGGTCGGCACCGAGAACGTGGTCCCCGAACTGGCCAGGGCGGGCGACCTGCTCGCCGCGGCGCTGATGAGCCGCGCCCCGGCGATCGGTGAGCTGCAGAACAACTTCGAGTACGTCTCCGGCGACATCGGCTGGGCGGGCCCGGCCACCTCCGCCGCCGCGCCCGCCTTCATCCGGTTGAGTCAGGTGATCGATCAGTTCGTCGAATCGGTCGGTCGGGCCACCGAGGGCGATCCGCAGATGTACCTGCGCGACGGCGGATTGGTGCCACTGCTCGAGCAGCTCACCGCGAAGCTGAACGAGCTCGGCCCCGAGCTCTCGGCCCTGCTGCCCGGGCTGCGCCCACTCACCGAATCGGTCACCGCCACCGCTCCGCAGCTCGACCTGAGCGCGCTGATCGCCCAGGCTCTGCACAACACCGACGCCGACGCGGTGAAGGTGCGGGTCGCGATCAAGTAAACATCCGGCAACCATCGGATATAGGTATTCGCCCTGGCCAGTGGTTGTTCCGTCGAGCGGGCTGGTCTTCGAGCAACCGTGCGGTAGCGTGGCCGGACGAGGGGAGACCCGATCCGCGGCGAAGGCGGTGCGATGGCAGAGAGCGGCGAGGGTCCCGAATCGGGGACCGGCAGCAATACTCGAATGATCGCGATCGCGGCGGTACTCGCCGCGATACTCGCGCTGGTGGTGGCGCTCGGCCTGGTCCTGCGTGCCGACCAAGGTGAGGACAACCCGTCGGTGAACCCGATGGGATCCGACGCCAACGGTCTGCCGGTCGCCGGTTCCGATTCCGAAGCCGCCGACCAGCGAGGTTCCGACCAGGCCGAGGAGTTCGCGCCCCCGTGGCCGGCCAGACGGATCGGCGGCAACTGCTCGGCCGGTGGCATCGTCGCGCACTGGCGCGTCCACGATGGCGGCAAATGGCAGTGCACGGTGACCACCCCCGACGCTCAACCTCCGCAACAGGCCCCGGCGCCGCCACCCCCACCGCCGCCCGAACCCGAACCCGTGCCCGTGGAGGCGCCGCCCCCGCCCGCGTTCGAGCCCCCACCGCCGCCGGTCTACGAGCCGCCCGTCTACGAGCCCCCGCCGCCGCCCGAGCCGCCCCCGGTCTTCGAACCCGAACCGGCCCCCGCGCCACCCCCACCTCCGCCGCCACCCCCTGTCCTGCAACTCCCGTTCCCCCTCCCGCCGATCCTGCTCCCACCGGCGGCAGCCGTCCGCCCTTGATGGCGGGTCTGTCGCCGGGAACGGTCGTCGGCGGCGGGTCTGGCCCAGTGCTCAGTGGGCGTCGGTGAGACTGGTCAGCTATGGACCAGTTGGTACTGACTCTGGTGATCCTGCTCGCGGCCGTGCTCGCCGAACCACTCGGTGCGCGCCTCGGTCTCGCGCCGTCGATCCTGATGACCGTGTTCGGCTGTCTGCTCGCCTTGGTCCCGGCGGTACCGAGCCTGAACATCCCGCCCGAGCTGATCCTGCCGCTGGTTCTGCCGCCGCTGCTCTACGCAGCGGCCCGGCGCACCTCGTGGCGGCAGTTCGCGGAGAACTGGCAGATCATCGCGTTGCGTGCGGTCGGACTCGTCCTGGTCACCGCGGTCGCGGTCGCGGCGGTCTTCCACGCCTGGAACCCGGCCACCGCGATCGCCGCGGGCGTAGTGCTCGGTGCCCTGGTTGCCCCGCCCGACCCGGTCGCGGCGACCTCCATGGCGGGCAGTCTCGGCCTGCCGCGCCGGTTGATCGTGACCCTCGGCGGCGAAGGCCTGTTCAACGACGTCACCGCGATCGTCATCTACACCGTCGGAATCCAGGCCGTGGTCACCGGCCTGTTCTCGCCGTGGCACGCGCTGGGCGACTTCGCCCTCGCCGCGGTGGTCGGCGTGGCGGTCGGTCTGCTGCTCGGCTGGCTCGGCAGCAAGCTCACCAAATCTCTGGACACCGCCACCGGTCAGGTCGCGGTGAGCCTGCTGTTGCCCTTCGCCGCCTACGGCATCGCCGACCACTGGGAGGGCTCGGCGGTCCTCGCGGTACTGGTCTGCGCGCTGTACCTCACCGATGCCGTGACCGAAATCGGCGACCGTGACTATCGCCTCGTCGCGGATTCGTTCTGGGACATCACCGAAATGCTCATCACCGGGTTCGCGTTCGCGCTGATCGGGCTCGAACTACGGGTGGTCATCGAGGCGACCGGGCACAACTGGCCGTCACTGGCCGGGGTCACCGTCGCGGTGATCGCGGTCGTCGTGGGATTGCGCCTGGTCTGGTTGATGGCCACCTGGGCGATCAGCGCCAAATTGCCCCACAACGACGAACCGTTCACCTGGCGGGAGGTGATCGTCACCTGGTGGGCAGGCATGCGCGGCGTGGCGACGGTGGCCCTGGCGCTGGCCGTGCCGCTCACCCTCGATACCGGCGCCGACTTTCCGGCCCGCTCGGAGATCCTGTTCGTCGCGTTCGCGGTCGTCCTGTTCACCCTGCTCGTGCAGGGCCCGACGTTGCCGTTGGTGGTCCGCCTCACCGGGGTACACGCCGACACCCGCCAGGAACGCGCCGTCGAACAGGCACTGTGGACCAGGGTCGTCAATGCCGAACTCGCCGAACTCAAAGCGATCGCCGCCCGCGACAACATCCCCGAAGACGTCTACGAAGACCTCAAGGCGCTCCTGCGCCGACTGTCCGCCAAGGCCGACCCGGAAGCGGCCGACGCCGACGCGAAAGCCGCGCTGGACAAGGAACGCGAGCTCGCCGCGCAGATGCGCGCGGTCCGCGCCGCCGTCACCGAAGCGGGTCGGCGCGAAGCCCAAGCGGCCCGCCGCGAACCCGGCATGCCCCCGGACGTGGTCGACCGCGTCACCCGCCGACTCGACCTCGGCCCGATGCATTGAGCCGGCATACCCGCTGGGTGGAAGCGTTCGCGCTGGCGGGACGGGAGCTCAGACGACACTCAGCGAGTCGGTGAGGGCGCCGATTCCGTAGGTGATCGCCATGGCCAGGGCGCCGCCGACAACCACTCGCAGCACCGCCCGACCGCGATTGCCACCGCCGAGGCGCGCGCTCACCGAGCCGGTGAGCGCGAGGGCGATCAGCACCGCGGCGAATGTCACCGGCACCCGCCATTCGGTGGGCGGCAACACGATCGCCAGCAACGGCAGCAGCGCACCGCAGGTGAACGCGATCGCCGAGGAGAGGGCCGCCGCCCACGGGTTGGTGAGCGAGCGCGGGTCGATACCGAGTTCGGCTTCGGCGTGCGCGGTGAACGCGTCGTGCGCGGTGAGCTCGGCGGCCACCGTGCGCGCGGTGGCTGGGCTGAGCCCCTTCTTCTCGTAGATTCCGGCCAGTTCGGCCAGTTCGTAATCGGGTTCCTCGGCCAGTTCGCGACGCTCCTCGGCCAACAGCGCCTTCTCCGAATCGCGCTGGGTGCTCACCGACACGTATTCGCCCGCGGCCATCGAGATCGCACCCGCGACCAGTCCCGCGATACCCGCGGCGAGGATCGTTCGGGGATTGTTCGTGGTCGCGGCGACACCGACGACCAGCCCGGCGGTGGACACGATGCCGTCGTTCGCGCCGAGGACGCCGGCGCGCAGCCAGTTCAACCGGGTCGCGAAGCCTTCGGCGTGCGGCTCGTGCGGATGACGCGCGGGCGCACGCTCGGTCTCACTCGAACGTCTGTTTTCTGCGGGCGAGTCCGGCACCCGCACAGCCTAGTCGGGGTGAGCGCCCCCGCGGCGCAGCCACCGGCTCAGCTCCGTCGGGCAACCGATGGATCAGTGGTGGCGGGTAGTCCCGCACGCAACGTGTCGGCCAGACGCACCGCGAGCGCGATCACCGTCAGCGTCGGATTGACGTGCCCGTTCGTCGGGAACACCGAGCTTCCCGCGATGTAGAGGTTGTCGACCCCGTGTACCCGGCAGTGCTGGTCGACGACCCCGTGGCGCGGATCGGCCGACATCCGGGTGGTCCCGCTGGGATGCGCCCAGTCGGTGAGCGGCAGGGGATCGGTGCTGTCGGGCAGTACCGCGTGAACTACCTGTGGCGCGGGCAAACCGAGCCGGGTGAACTCGCCGACGAGCAACGCCGTCGCCCGCCGCACCGTCCGGTCCTCCTGCGCACTGGTGCGCCAATCGAGCTGCGGCAGCGGCATTCCCACCGGGTCGGTCCGCGCCGACAGCCGTACCCGGCTGTCGGCATCGGGTACCTGTTCCACCATCGCCCGCACCTCGACACCGGTCAGCCGATGCGGTAAGCCGACACCCTCGACCAACCTGCGCCGCGCACCCTCGAGCAGCAGTCCGGTGTCCGACAGCGCGATACGCACGTCCTGCCACCGCATTCGCCCGCGTAGCAACCGCTTCACCGAGTCCCACGGATCGTTGTCGGCGGTGACCTCCTGCAACCACAGGGCGCAGTTCACCAGCGACTCGCGCCGTTGCAGCGTGGGCGACAGCGTCATGCCGTGCAGAAAAGTGTGGCGACCGCGCGCGCTGTTGACCACGTACTTACCGAACCGGTCCAGCGCCGCCCCGGCCTCGGCGGGGCGCAGGGTCGCGACCACCCCGCACCGATGGTCCATCAGATACCGCCCGACCTGGTCGTATCGGTTCCCGATTCCGCCGGCGACGGTGCGGCGCGAGGCCAACAGCAGCCGCGGCGTGGCGATCCCGCCCGCGGCCAACACGAACGTTCGCGCCTCGACGGTCCGCACGCGCCCGCCCGCACCGGTGACCTCGACCGAATTCACATGCGCGCCGGTGGCGTCGGTGTCGATATGGGTGACGGTCGCGTTCACCAGTACCCGCGCTGTCGGCGCGACGATGTGGCGCACATGCGGTCCCCACCGTTTGCAGTCGTACCGGTCGGCCGGGTCGCGGCTGATCTGCCAGAAGTAGGGGCGCAACGAGGCGGCGTCGAGCGCGTCGGCGGGTGCCCGCCGCCCGCACAGCGGCCAGAACTCGTGCTCGGTGAAGCCGGTGCCGTGTCCGAGTCCGGCGTGCGCGGCGGCGCGTTCGGTATAGGGCCGCAGTGCGCCCGCGTCGATCGGCCAGCCCGACCGGGTGACCCAGGGGCGGTGAGCGAAGTCGAGGTCGTCGAGCACCCCGCAGCGTCCTGCCCAGCTGTGTGAGGTGCCGCCGAGCACGCGATTCCCGGCGATCCGGTGCTGCTCCGCGCGCGGTGCGCCGATGTTCTCCATCGCGGCGAATGCCGTTTCGTCCGCGGTGATCTCGTGCCCACCGCTCTCCAGCACCAGCACGCTCAGTCCGGTGGCAGCGAGTTCGGTGGCCACCGTCAGGCCCGCGGGGCCCGAGCCGATGACGCAGACCTGGGTGCGCAGCGCGTCGTCGCCCACAGTGCGCAGATCCTCCACCAGCATCGGCGGTCCTCTCACCAGCGCGGCCCCCGAACCGCTGGTCTCACTCTAAGAGCCGGACCACCGTGTGTCAGTCGGTCTCGCAATGCTGATTGACGAAAGCTCTGATATACCCCGCCGATTGGCGCACATACATCCACGCCCAGAACTCCGGCCCCGAGTCCGACGGGCTGGCGACCATCGTGATCTCGCCCTCGTAGCACTTGTCCACGATGTACCTGGCACGCGACACATGCGGTGTGAACGTGACCACGATGATGTGGCTCCACCCGTAAATCTCTGCGCGACGCACGATTTCACGCGCCTCACCATCGGTGGTCCACGGGTCGGGCACGAAACACGAGACACGGAAGGCGAATCGGCCACCGCAGTACTTGTCCATCATCGGATCGTCGGGCCCGGTGGACTGCGAGATCAGCACCTCGGGGGCGAAGCCGCGCTCGGCGAGTTCGATGCCGAGGTCGAACCGTTCGTAGGCGGTGCCACCCAGCACCACGATCACGTCGGCGGGCCGTAAGGGGTCCACCTGGGGGTGTACGAAGACCGGCCATCCAGCGAACGCGGCAGCCAGCACGGTGACCAGTGCGCCGACGAGCAACCATCCCGCACGTCGAAGGATCGACACGGCACCGACGATACCGAAATCTCGGCGGTGGCCGCCGGTCGCGCCGTCGACCAGGCCCGCACCCTGGAGTCACGGTCGCCGGGCAGGCACACTGGAGCCCATGACCGACACCGCCGTTGCCCCCGAACACCTCGACGTCGTCATCGTCGGCGCCGGGTTGTCCGGCATCGGGGCCGCTTACCGGCTGCAGACCGAACATCCGCATCGCAGCTACGCCGTCCTCGAGGCGCGCGCCGACCTCGGCGGCACCTGGGACCTGTTCCGCTATCCGGGCATCCGCTCGGATTCGGACATGTTCACCCTCGGTTACCCGTTCAAGCCGTGGCGGGCTGCCCGCTCCATCGCCGACGGCGCCGCGATTCTGGATTACATTCGCGAGACCGCGCAGGAGAACGGCATCGACCGGCGCATCCGCTTCGGTTCCCGGGTGATCGGCGCGGATTGGTCATCGGCGCAAGCTCATTGGCAACTCACCATCGCCCACGAGGGTCCCGACGGTCCCGAACTGAGCACCCTCACCTGCGGTTTCCTCTACACCTGTGCCGGCTACTACGACTACCAGCAGCCGCACGCCCCCGAGTTCCCCGGCCGCGACGACTTCGCGGGCACCCTCGTGCACCCGCAGTTCTGGCCCGCCGACCTCGACACCCGCGACAAGCGGATCGTCGTGATCGGCAGCGGCGCCACCGCCGTCACCCTGGTGCCCAACCTCGCCGTCGACGCCGCGCACGTAACCATGCTGCAGCGCAGCCCCACCTGGATCAGCCCTGTTCCGGGCCGCGACAAGCAGGCCGACAAGATCCGCAAGCTGCTCCCCGCCGGCCTCGCGCACCGGTTGATCCGGACCAAGAACATCCTGTTCAACATCGGCTTCTACCAGTTCTGCCGTCGCCGCCCGGCCGCCGCGCGCAAACTGCTCACCGACCTCACCACGCGCATCCTCAAAGACGACAAGCTCGTCGCCGAGCACTTCACGCCCGACTACGACCCGTGGGATCAGCGCCTGTGCGCCGCCCCCGACGCCGACTTCTTCAAGGCGATGAAAAAGGGCAAAGCCTCGGTGGTCACCGACCACATCGACGCCTTCGTCCCGGAGGGGATCCGACTGGTGTCGGGTCGGACGCTGCCCGCCGACATCGTGGTCACCGCCACGGGGCTGCGCCTGTTGGCTTTCGGCGGCATCGCGCCCTCGGTCGACGGCACCCCCGTGCCGCTGGCCGAGCAGTTCGTCTGGCAGGGCGCCATGCTCACCGGCCTGCCCAACTTCGCCATCTGCGTCGGCTACACCAACGCGTCATGGACCCTGCGCGCCGACCTCACCTCCCGCCTGGTCTGCAAAGTCCTCACCCATCTCGACCGCACCGGTAGCGCCGCGGTCGTCCCCGAACCCAAGGGCGCGCTCGCCGAACGCCCACTGCTCGACCTCAATGCCGGCTATGTGCTGCGCTCGATCGCCGCTTTCCCCCGTCAGGGCGACCGCCATCCGTGGCGGGTCAGGCAGAACTACCTGCTCGACGCGCTGATCACCCTGCGTACCGATCTCGGCAAAACGCTGCGGCCCGCTCCTCGTCGAGTGAAGGAGTTCACCCGCAACGGGTGAGGCGCACGCTTCGCAGGATTCCTACCGTTGTCGTGTGCCGTGGTGGCACGTGGCGTTGACCCGACGGGAAGGCCCAGCGATGACAGACACGAACAGGCACCAGCTGCGCGACGGTATAGCGGCAGGAACCTCCATCGGCGCCGGCATCCTGCTGGCGGTGGTCGGTGCCCTGCAGATCCTCCAGGGAATCTCCGCGGTCGCCAACGACGATCTCATCGTCGTCGGACCGGAGTACCTCTACCAGTTCGACCTCACCAGCTGGGGCTGGTGGCACATCATTCTCGGGGCGCTCGCGGTGATCATCGCGATCGGTCTGCTGGCCGGTCAGACCTGGGGCAGGGTCTCGGCCATGGTGATCGCGGCATTGTCGATCATCGCCAATTTCCTGTGGCTGCCCTACTACCCGTGGTGGTCGATCCTGATCATCGCCGTCGACATCGTGGTGATCTGGGCAGTGGCCACCTGGCGACCGAACAGCATCTGAGCTGTAGTTCTGATCCCTGCGGCGACGCCGTCCCGACCATCGGGGCGGCGTTGTTCGTCTCGTCGGAGGCCGGTGGTTCAGTTGTCGAGCGCCGAATGCCCCGCGACCGCCTCACCGAGTGTGTCGACGAGATGCAGCGAGAGCCGCTCGCCGAGTACCGCGAGCTCGGCCTTCTGCGGGTCGTCGAGGCCGTCGAGTACCAGCTTGCGTACCGCGACGAGATAGTCCGGCGTCGCCGCCACCACCTTGGCCTGCCCGGTCTCGGTGAGGACCGCGTCGATCCCGCGTCCCGATTGCGCTGCCTCGCGCCGCGCCCACCCCATCCGTTCCAGCTTCGACACCACGTGGGAGAGCCGGGAAATGGAGCCGTGCCCGCGCGCCGCGAGCATGCTCAACCGCATCCGGCGTCCCGGCGCGTCATGGAGCAGGACCATGACCCGGTACTCGAAATGGGTCAGCCCGAACTCACGCTGTAGACGCGAGTCGAGTGCGCTGGGCACACGCATCGACAGGGTGACCACCGCGCTCCACGCGCGACGCTCGACCGAGTTGAGATCCTCCGTCACCCCGGCCTACCTTCCATCCAATCGGTAGCTATGTAGTTGCTGACCGTCGGCGAACTGTATATCGGAGGAGGAATCATGTCTACGGTTGTCGCATCATATTGCCAGGTAGGCGGACCTTTTTGAGATCAACGACACCTTGGACAAATGACCAGTTGCCAACTGGTCGCCCACTGCCGCGCACCGACGGCCGCAGCATCCGCCGACGAGCGCCGGCTTCGAACTCGCAGTAGGATGGTGGTCCTGACCTGGGGAAACGCTGAAATTTCCAGGCGATTTGACTTCGCGTTTGTCGGCACGTAACTTTATTCCAGTCAGAGCGACACGGACACCGACTCGGCCGCCCAGCGGCCGGGACACGAGGTAGTACGATGAGCGCCTGACTGACTGCGTGTTCAGAGGAACTCGGTTCGGATTTGCTTCCGGCCGGTTGCCTGAGCTAAAGTTTGAACCCTTGCCTCACCGAAACCCCTACGAGAAGTTGTGGGTAGAAGTGT
>NZ_JBHXRA010000031.1:0-34748 GCF_042717045.1 Nocardia sp. NPDC058633 | reverse complement strand
CGCGACGAAGGAGCAAGCAACGGCGCCTAACCGGCGGCCCCCAGGGGCCGCGACTCGAGCGCGCCAGCGCTCCAACAAACCCAGCGTCAAACCCCCTGGGACTACCGAACAACAAACCCCGCCCCGCCCCCTCACCCGCGCCCGCACTCGATCTGCACAGCTAAGCTGGCGAGGTGTCTCCTCCGGCCGATCGCGCGAACAGTCGACGCCGCCAGCCGCGGCGGCGCGGTTCGGCGAACACTGCCGGCAAACCCCGCATGCGCACCGTCCGGGAAACCTCGGCAGGCGGCCTGGTCGTCGAAGGCCTGGACGGCCCGAAAGAACAGCGCACCGCCGCGTTGATCGGACGGACCGATAGAAGAGGCCGACTGTTGTGGTCGCTACCCAAGGGCCATATCGAAGAAGGCGAGACCTCCGAGCAGACCGCGATCCGCGAGGTCGCCGAGGAAACCGGGATCGACGGTGAGGTGGTCGCCGAACTCGGCAGTATCGATTACTGGTTCGTCACCGAGGGCAGGCGAGTACACAAGACCGTGCACCATTTCCTGCTGCGGTGTCTGGGTGGTGAGCTGTCCGACGCCGACGTCGAGGTGACCCAGGTTGCGTGGGTTCCGTTGAGCGAGTTGGATTCCCGTTTGGCCTACGCCGACGAACGCAGGTTGGCCGAGGTGGCGAATCGATTGATCGACCGGATGGAGACCGGCAAGCGATGACGGGTGGACTGATCCGGCTGATCACGGCGGTCCTGACCATCTTGGGTTCGATGACGCTGCTGCCCGCGGTCGCGCACGCTCAAACGGACGAGTCGGGAACCCCGAAGTTTCTCAAGCTGACCCTGGACGCGGTGGCGCCGGGCACGGTCACCACCGGCAGCGACCCGAAGCTGACGGTGTCGGGCACGGTCACCAATATCGGTGACCGGGTCGTCGACGATGTGAGTGTGCGGATCCAGCGGGCGGGCGCGGTGGATACGCCGAGCGGGTTGCGTAGTTCGCTGCGCCTCGACCAGGTGAACTACGAGGTGACCGGCCCTTTCCAGGATGTGGCGGCGCAGCTGAGTCCCGGTCAGCGCAAACAGTTCTCGGTGAGTATCGCGTTGCGCGCGGGTTCGGAGCCCTCGCTCGGGCTGACCGATCCCGGCGTGTATCCGCTTCTGCTCAACGTCAACGGCGAACCCGCCTACGGCGGCCAGGCCCGGCTCGACGACGCGCGGTTCCTGCTGCCCGTGCTGGGGCTGCCCGGCACCGACGACACGAACCCGCCGGTGGCGGCGCCGCCCGAAGCGACGCCCGTCGCGACCACGATGATCTGGCCGCTGGCCGACCGGCCGCGGATGGTCGCGGGCAAGCCCGGCGCGGTGGATGGTCAGGTCGAACTGCTCGACGACGAACTGGCGGCCTCGGTCGCCAAGGGCGGGCGTCTCGAACAGCTCGTCGCGGCGCTCGAATCGGTGGTGCCAGGGCCGGGCAAGGACACCGGAGTGGCCGGATCGGTGTGCATAGCCATCGACCCGGACCTGGTTTCGACCGTGCAGACCATGACGCGCGGCTATCGGGTGCTGGCGAGTCCGTCGGATCCGAGCGGAGCGACCAGGGAGGGCACCGGGGCGGCGAACGCGCAGGCCTGGCTCGACCGGTTGCGCGTGCTGGCCAGGTCGATGTGCACGGTGGCGCTGCCGTTCGCACAGGTCGACATGTCGGCGCTGGCCGCGGTGAACGATGCGGGCCTGTCGGCGCGGGCCCTGCTCGCCCCCGCCGATGTGGTGGACTCGATCCTGGGCACGCAGTCGATGCGCGGGGTGAGCCTGCCCGATTCGGGCAGCATCGACGATCCGGCCGGGCAGCTTCTGCGCGGGCACGGTTTCGGCACGGCGGTGTTGGCCGGTACCGCGGTGTCGGCTGACGGCTCGCCCCCCGAGACCGACAACGCGCTCACCACCGCGCCGACCACGCTCACGCCGGGTGTCGTCGTGGGCGGGGAACAGCCGGCGCCCGATGTGGTGCGGGTGCCGAATGTGAGCGTCGAACCGCCGCCCGGCGCCGCGGTGGGAACCGATCCCGCGCTGCACGTGACCACCTTCGACATCTGGTCGGCGACCGCGCTGGCCGCGGTCGGTTCGAATCCGCCGACGCCGTCGTTCACACCGTCGAAGGTGCGCTTCGACGTCACCAACGACTCACGCGCGGCCCGCGTGCAGGACGCACTCGGCGCGATGGCCTGGAGTGCGCTCAACCCGGCGCCGGACCGGCCGCGATCGCAGCTGCTGATGCCACCGCAGCAGTGGGGCGCCAACCGGGAGGAGGGCGTCGCGCTGCTCAAACAGCTCGAACTGCTCACCCGCAACAATCTCGCGAGCCCGCGCGCCTTCGCCGACCTCGTCGCTCAGGCGCCCGATCCGCAGCCGTTCGCGCTGGAGTATCTGCCGCGCGCGGCCCAGGACGCCGCGCCGGAGGAGTTCATCGGGCCGGTGCACGCCCAGGGTGCCCGGGTGACCGAGCTGATGCGCGCGCTGGTCGAACTGCCCGAATCCGAGCTCACGCCGCTCGCGTTCCTGACCCCGGCGCGCGAGGATCTGCTGCGCGCCCTGAGCCTGTCCGATCGCCGGGCCGACAACGACACCCTCGCCGACCTGCACGCCCAGCGACGCATCGACCAGGCGACCCGCGAACTGGACACGATGTTCTCCTCGGTCTCGGTGCTACCGCCGGGCGGGGTGTACACGCTGGCCTCCGAGCAGAGCCCGTTGTTGCTGGTGGCGCGCAACGAACTGCCCGTCGCCATCCGGGTGATGTTCCGGATCGAGGCACCGGCCGAGACGAACATCACCGATATCGGTGAACAGCTGCTTCCGCCGTACGGGACCCGCTCGTTCCAGATCCCGACCGAGGTGAGCGACAGCCGTAAGCTGGTGATTCCGATCGCCCTTACCACTCCGGAAGGAATAGCGCTAGGGGAGGCGACCTCGGTCTCGGTGCGCTCGAACGCCTACGGTCAGGCCTTGGCCATAATTACCGGATGTGCCGCGATATTGCTGTTGCTCCTGGCCGGGCGCCGACTGCTGCGGCGGTTCCGCGGTCAGCCCGACCCGGCCGACGAAGGGTTCACCCCGGAGACGGTCGAACGGGCGGGTCGGTTGCGACGCGCACGCCAGCGGCTGCAACGGCAGTGAACGCCCGCGGCTGACACGCGGTCAGGGCACCATGACAGACAGGGACGAGAGTGGCACTGGTGAGCGAAACGCTCATCGGACCGGCGGGATTCGCGGGTCACGCCGGCTACAGGAGGCATGATGAGCGACGATGATTCCGCTCATCGGCGTGCCCACGACGACGAACCGACCCTTCGCCGTGCCCCCAGCGCACCATGGGAGCGTGGCATGACGGCCGGGCAGGACGCCGATCGCGACGAGGCCCTCCCGCACGTCGACCGTCCGGCGGACCGGCGCCCCGGTGCGCCCGGCCACCGCCCGGACCCAGACTTCGCCGCACCCCGCGACGGCAGGCCGCAGGCCCGGCCCGGTGAGTCGGCCTTCGATCCGCACGCGATGCCTCGTCATCCCGCTCCCGCCACCCCGCGTCACCCGGGGGAGCGACCCCCCGAACCTCGGCCCGAGATACCGGGGCAGGCCGGTTACCGGCCCATCGAGCAGACCGGCTACCGACCGGGCTCCGCCGATCCGAGCGCACCCCAGCCGCCCTCGGTTCATCGCAATCCCCGTCCTGTCGTGCCGCCGGGTCCACCGACGCATCGGCCGGAACCGCCGCCCCCCGGATACCGCCCCGGCCCGGATCAGCCCGGCGCGCCGCAACCGCCCGCCGGACACCGACCGGGGCCTGGCCGCCCGGGAATGCCCCCGGCTCCCGCCGACCACCGCTCCCCGGATCCGCGACGTCCGGTGCACGGCGACCGGCCCGGTCCGGTCCCCAACCCGCGTCTACAGCCACCAGGCCCGGCGAACCGCTCGGGTGAGTTCCCGCAGCAGCAACGTCCCGGGCCGCCGCCGCAGCGCCCCGGTGGCCCGCCGCAGCGTCCCGGTCCGGTCGGCCGCCCCGGCGAACCACCGCGTTCTCCGGCTGCGGGCCCTGACGGTCGCCCCGGACCTGCGCCACAACGTCCGGCACCCGGCTCCGCCGGTCGCTCGGGCGAGTTCCCGCAGCAACAACGCCCAGCACCTGGCTCCGCCGGTCGCTCGGGTGAGTTTCCGCAACAGCAGCGACCCAGCTCAGCGGGGCCCGGCCCGGAGGGATCGGCCGCGCGACGGCCCGGCCCGAACGCCTCGGGGGAATTCCCGCGGCAACGCCCCGCCCCGCCGCGTGGTGCGCAGTCCGGCGCCATTCCGCGGCAGGAGCGGCCCGATCCGCCCGGTGGGCGTAGGCAGAATCCGCCGGTGCAGGGGCGGCCGGGGCCGCCGCGGGCGAGCTTTCCCGGAATGCCCGCCTCGGATCCCGCGCGAGATGGGCGGCAGACCGCCTTCGGTGGACGGGGAGCTGGATCGCCTGCCGGTGATCTTTCGTCGGAGCGGACCCAGGTCATCGCCCGCCCCAAGAAGGTGGCGGCCGAACCTGCCGGCAAGGCGGGCGCCGCCCCGATCAGTGCCAATGCGAAGTTGCTCAAGGACTCGGGTTCGATCGCGGTCGCGACGCTGATCAGCCGGATCACCGGGTTCGCCAAGCAGTTGTTGCTGCTGACGGTGCTCGGTCCGGCCATCGCGAGTGCGTTCATCTCGGCGAACCTGATCCCGAACATGATCGCCGAACTCGTCCTCGGTGCCGTGCTCACCGCCATCGTCGTGCCGACCTTGATCCGCGCCGAACAGGAGGACGCCGACAACGGTGTCGCGTTCGTGCGCAGATTGGTGACAGCGGCCTTCACGGTGCTGTTCGTCGCGACAGTGCTGACCTTGGCGGCCACGCCGATCCTGGCCGGTCACGTGCTCGTGTCGTCCGACGGCAAGGTGAACACGAACCTGACCATCGCGCTGACGTACCTACTGGCACCGGCGCTGCTCTTCTACGGCATGTCGGCGCTGTTCACCGCGATCCTCAACACCAGGCAGGCGTTCAAGCCGGGTGCCTGGGCCCCGGTGATGAACAATGTGGTCGCCCTGACCGTGTTGGCGGTCTACGCGCTGACACCCGGCGAGATCACCCTCGATCCGGTACGGATGAGCGACCCGAAGCTGCTGGTCCTCGGCCTCGGCATCACCGCGGGCGTCGCGACACAGGCGCTGTGCCTGCTGCCGGCGATCCGCAGGCACGGAATCAACTTGCGTCCGCTCTGGGGAGTCGACGCGCGTCTCAAGCAGTTCGGCAAGATGGGCATCGCGATCATCTTGTACGTGCTGATCAGCCAGATCGGCTTGGTGGTCGCGAACAACATCGCGTCCGCGGCCGACGAGGCGGGTCCCGCGATCTTCGCGAACGCCTGGGCGCTGTTGCAGCTGCCCTACGGCGTGATCGGGGTAACCCTGCTCACCGCGATCATGCCGAGGCTGAGTCGCAGCGCCGCCGACGACGACACCCCCGCGGTGGTCGACGATCTCTCCGTTGCCACCCGGCTCACGATGATCGCGATGCTCCCGATCGTCACCTTCATGACCCTCGCGGGCCCGGAGATCGGCCAGGCGCTCTACGGCTACGCGCGGTTCTCCGGGGACGCCGAACGTCTCGGCGACGCCGTGAGCTGGTCGGCGTTCTCGCTCATCCCGTATTCGCTCGTGCTCATCCATCTGCGGGTGTTCTACGCGCGCGAGCAGGCGTGGACACCGACCTGGATCATTCTCGGCATCACGACGATCAAGATCGTGATCTCGGCACTGGCACCGGTCATCGCCCGCGACAGCGACGACGTGGTGATCATTCTGGGTGTCGCCACCGGCCTCGGCTTCACCGCGGGCGCGGTGATCGGCGGAGTGCTGCTGCACCGCAGCCTCGGTGATTTGCGGATGGTCAATGTCGGCCGAACTGTGACCAGAGTGTTGCTCGCCTCGATCGCGGGCGGCGCGGTGATGCTGATCGTCGACACGGTGACCGGACTCGACCGTGTCTCCGGCGGCGCGGGTTCGCTGCTGCGCGTCGCCGTCGATGCGGTGGTGATGTTCTCGGTGGCGTTCGGCCTGATGCGTCTGGCCGGAATCCCCGAGGTCGTCGCCATCACCGTCGCCATCTCGCGCAGGCTCGGCATCACCCCGCCCGCGCCGGATCTCGGACTCGACGACACCCCGTCCGACGACATCTACGCGACGACCGTCCTTCGCCGTCCCGATACCTATGGATACCCCGCATACGGGCAGTCTTTGGACACCCAGACCATGGTGCTGCCCGTCATTCGACCGGGTGCTGTTGACAGCACCGGTCAAGCACAGTTCCCGTACGCTGTTCCGCAGACCGACACGGGTTTTCAGGCCGAAGGAGGACCGAGGGTGAGCGATGACGCGGTGGGCGGCGTCCCGGCCGCTGATTCTGCGGCGCGCGCGGCAGCAGGAATGTCCACCGAGGTCGGGCCCGATGCGCCGCACTCGAGTGGATCCGAGCATGCCGACGCGCCAGACGAAGGCGATACGCACGAAGAAGGCGCTCGTTCGGCCATGCCGCCGAGCGACCCGTCCTACGACACCGGCATGTTGCCGATCCCGCCGCAGGTGACCTCGGGCGGCGCGGCGGCCAACCGTGCGCAGCGCGGGCCCAAGCTCATCCCCGGCGCGTCCGTCGCCGGCGGCCGGTACCGGCTGCTGGCCGGTCACGGCGGTGCGCGTGGGCTGAAGTTCTGGCAGGCACTCGATATCAAGCTCGATCGCGAGGTCGCGCTGACCTTCGTCGACGCCGATCAGACCTCCGGTGAGAATTCCGGTCACGACGGCCCGCAGGCGGTGCTGTCGCGCACGCTGCGACTGGGCCGGATCAACGCGCCCGGCCTGGCCAGGGTCCTCGACGTGGTGCGCGGCAGCTCCGGCGGCATCGTCGTCGCCGAGTGGACTCCCGGCCGTTCACTGCGCGAGATGGCCGAGACCGTGCCGTCGCCGGTCGGCGCGGCCAGGGCCATCAGGGCGCTCGCCTCGGCGGCCGAACTCGCCCACCGTGGCGGCGGCTCGCTGTCGATCGATCACCCCGATCGAATCCGGATCAGTGCCTCCGGTGACGCCGTCCTTGCGTTCCCCGGCACGCTCGGCGATTCCGACGCGCAAGGCGATGTCCGCGGCCTCGGCGCGATGCTCTACGCCCTGATCACCGCACGCTGGCCGCTTCGCGTCGGCGGCGTCACCGGCTCGGCGGCCACCATCGGCGGTCTGCACCTGGCCGATTTCGGGCCCGACGGCACGCCGGTGGAACCGCGCCAGATCCGGCCGGAGGTGCCGTTCGAGATCTCGGCCGTCGCGGTTCGCTCGCTGGAGTCCAACAAGGGCGTGCGCACCGCTGCCACCGTGCAGCACGTGCTCGAGCAGGCCTCGGTCGTCGACCAGAAGACCGATTTCATTCCGGTCTTACGTCTGGGTCAGCGGGCGGTGGCCCCCGGTGCCGATTCACTCGCCGACCCGGAACTGCTCGCGGCCGAGCGGGAACGCTCCCAGCGGATGATGTGGATCATGGTCGGCCTCGGCGTGCTGGCGGCGCTGGTGGTCGGCGTGCTGATCTGGTGGATGGTCAGCATCTTCGCGCCCGGCGCGTCGGACAAGCCGCTGGATCAGCAGATCAATATCGGGCTCACCTCGAGTGTGGAGGCGCCCGCGGCGTCCGCTCCGCCCGCCGATGAACCCGCGACCCCGCCGACGAGCGTGCCGGTGCCCGTCACCGGCGCGGCGGTGTTCTCCCCGGAGGGCACCCCCGACGGCGCCGCGGCGGCGGGCGCGGTGCTCGACCACAACGCGGGGACGGTGTGGCGCACCGATCAGTACTTCCAGCAGTTCCCCGCCCTCAAGAAGGGCGTGGGACTGCTGGCCACCCTGCCGACGCCGGCGAAGCTGACCAATGTGTCGATCACCTCACCCAGCGCGGGGAGCACCGTCGAGATCCGCACCTCGCCCACCGAGGCGCCCACCCTCGACCAGACCCAGCTGATCGGTTCGGCCAAGCTCGGTGACGGGGTCACCGACATCGCTGTGCAGACCGATCAGGCCGCTCGTTTCGTGCTCGTCTGGATCACCGGGCTGGCGAATTCCGGCGGTCAGTTCCAGACCGCCATCGCCGACGTCCGTTTCGACGCGGCCCCTTAGCCGCACTCGCGACCCGATCGCGGCCTTCCCGCCGTCGGCAGACCGGCGTACCGCGTGTTTTCGTCGCGCGTGCTCAGGTACTCGTCCCTGGCCCATTCGCGCAGGTGGCCGATCATTTATGGGACCCTTATCGATCTTGGTCGAACCGCGGTCCGGTTGGTGCGTAATTGTTATCAACGATATGATCAGCCCGCGCTCTCGGTAGGGAGTTACCCAGGATTTGTCGACGTCGATCCTGGACGCCGCGTGGTAGTCAGGTGATGGATCGGCCTTGTTCGCCGACTTGAAGTCGCCGTAACGAGCGCTGTCCAAGGGGTCAGTTTTGTCGCCGGATGTCAACGAGCAGGTTCGCGGTGTGCCGCCGCGGCAGGTCGCGGCAGGCGTGCGCTCGTTCCTGGAGAACAGCAGCGACAAGCAACTGCTGGCCGCCCACGTGCGCGGGGAACCGCACGTCTTCGCCGAACTGCTGCGCCGACACTCCGACCATCTGTGGCAGACGGCGCTGCGTACCTCCTACAACCGCGAGGACGCGGCCGATTGCCTGCAGGACGCCCTGTTCTCGGCCCATCGCACCGCCGAGTCGTTCCGTGCCGAATCCGAGGTGCGCAGCTGGCTGCACGCCATCGTGGTCAATGCCTGCCTCGACCGGATCCGCCGCAACAAGACCCGCCGTGCCGTCTCGATCCTGCCCGACACCATGCCCGAGGCGGTCGACCCGCACGACGCGTTCGCCCACTACGAGTTGTCCACGGTCGTGAGCGAGGCGTTGTTCACCCTCCCTGACGAACAGCGGTTGGCCCTGGTCATGACCGAGCTGGAGGGCCGTAGCGTCGCCGAAACCGCCGCTGCGCTCGGCGTGGCGCCGGGCACGATCAAGAGCCGATGCGCCCGAGCGCGCGTACGTTTGCAAGAACGTTTGGAATTTTTCCGGGATCCAGGGAACCGGACGTAGTCGGGATGCGTCATTAACAGTGACGAACAAGTCAGCGATGTGAATCCTGCGATCCGATATCGACAGAACAGGGGAGGTGCGAGGATGTCTCGATCCGTGCCGCAGCCTCCGTTCCCGTCGGAACTGCTGGCCGATCTGCATGCCGACAACCTCGCGCCCGAACTGCGCGAGCAACTGTGGCCGATGGTCCGCACCGACGAAGACGCGCTGCACTACCTGAACAAGCTCGACGAGGTGAACACCCACCTCCGCACGCTCGCCACCGACGAGCGGGTCGTGCACCGCATGCCCGACGACGTGGCCGACCGCATGTTCCGTTTCGTCGCCGACCTCGACGCGGGGGAGGGACCCACCGAACGCATCACCCCGCTCTCGCTGGTCACCGAGCCGCCGCCTACCGAGTCGGCACCCACCGCCGAGCAGGCCCCGATCTCGCTGGACCGCTACCGTTCCCGACGCAAGCTGGGGCTACTCGCCGCGGCCGCCGCCGCGGTGGCCGTCCTGGCGGGCGCCGGTGCCGTGTTCAGCACGTTCGACACCACCGAGGGCACGCCCACCGCCGCCCCGTTCACCGAACCGGTGACCGCCGACGAACTCACCACCGCCGCCGCCCTGCGCGCCCTGGGTAAACGCGACGTGGTCGGCCCGCTGGCCGACGACACCGCGCTCACCCGCTGTGTGCGAGCCAACGGGATCGACCGGGCGGTGCTCGGCGCGACGAGCATCACCTTCCGCGGCTCCGACGCCGTCCTCGTCCTCGTCCAGGGCGCCGAAGCCCCCACCATCACCGCCCTGGTCGTCGGCACCGGGTGCACCACCGGCACCCCCGAACAACTGACCGTCCGCGACATCGGCTGAAAGCCCAGCTGCGTCAGCCGCGAGACAAGCACAGGGAACAACACCGATTAAGGTGTTGTTGACCGACACGTCCCCACATTGCTTTTTCGGAAGGGCCCCATGAGCACGCCAGTTCGCGACCTGATCATCGTCGGCTCAGGCCCCGCCGGCTACACGGCGGCCGTCTACGCCGCCCGCGCGGAGCTTTCACCGCTGGTCTTCGAGGGCACCCAATTCGGTGGCGCCCTGATGACCACCACCGAGGTGGAGAATTTTCCCGGCTTCCGCGACGGCATCATGGGCCCCGATCTCATGGAACAGATGCGCGACCAGGCCAAGCGATTCGGCGCGGAGCTGCGCACCGAGGACGTCGACGCGATCGACCTGTCCGGTCCCGTGAAGAAGGTCACCGTCGGTGACGAGACCTTCGAGGCCTATGCCGTCATCCTCGCGATGGGCTCGGCCGCGCGCTACCTGAATGTGCCCGGCGAGCAAGACCTGCTCGGCCGCGGTGTGAGCGCCTGCGCCACCTGCGACGGCTTCTTCTTCAAGGGCCAGGACATCGTCGTGGTCGGCGGTGGCGACTCGGCCATGGAGGAGGCGACCTTCCTCACCAAGTTCGCCGCCAGTGTCACCATCGTGCACCGCCGCGAAGAGTTCCGCGCCTCGCGGATCATGCTCGAGCGCGCCAAGGCCAACGAGAAGATCAAGTTCCGGCTCAACTCCGAGGTCGTGAAGGTCAACGGCGATAAGAGCGTCACCAGCCTCACCCTGCGCGACACCCGCACCGGCGAGGAATCCGAGCTCGACGCGACCGGGCTGTTCGTCGCGATCGGCCACGACCCGCGCAGCGAACTCGTCAAGGGCCAGGTGGCACTCGACGGCGAAGGCTATGTGCAGGTGACCGATCCGGGCACCGCCACCGACGTGGCAGGCGTGTTCGCCGTGGGCGACCTCGTCGACCACACCTACCGGCAGGCCATCACCGCCGCGGGCACCGGCTGCCGCGCCGCGATCGACGCCGAGCGCTGGCTCGCCGAGCAGGGCGACATCACCGCCAACACGCTCGACCACGCCGACGGCCCGGCCGCCGTTCGCGCCAACTGATTTCGAGTATTTCGAGTTCCACCCCTGTCGAGGAGACACCCATGAGCGCCAACACCATCACCGTCACCGACCAGTCCTTCGCCGATGACGTCCTGCTCAGCGAAAAGCCGGTGCTCGTGGACTTCTGGGCCGACTGGTGCGGCCCGTGCAAGATGGTCGCCCCCGTGCTGGAGGAGATCGCGGGCACCCACGCCGACAAGCTGACCATCGCCAAGCTCGACACCGAGGCCAACCCCGGCACCGCCCGCGACTACCAGATCCTGTCGCTGCCCACGATGATCTTGTTCCAGGGTGGCAAGCCGGTGAAGCAGATCGTCGGAGCCAAGGGTAAGGCGGCCCTGCTGCGCGAGCTCGACGGCCTCATCTGACACAGAGCATCCGACAAAAGCGCCTCCTACCGGCCGACGCGCCGTAGGATGCCTGGACCCGGGATTCCCGCAAAGCGGCCCGGGTCTGAGACAATCGACGGACGCTCCGGTCGAAGGAAAGGGCTCTCACGCATGCACCGACTTCGTCACGGCGATTCAGGACCAGCCGTCGCAGAGGTTCGGAGCACCCTCGCAAGCCTCGGTTTCCTGCATCTCCAACACGGCGAGTCCACCGATGGATCCGACGTACCCGAGTACTGGAAAGACACCGAGGCGGTGTTCGATCGGCCCCTCGATTCGGCGATCCGCGCGTTCCAGCAGCAGCGCGGACTCCTCGTCGACGGGGTGGTCGGTCCGGCCACCTATCGCGCGCTGAAGGAAGCCTCCTACCGGCTGGGTGCTCGCACACTGATCTACCAATTGTCGGCACCGCTCTACGGTGACGACGTGGCCACTCTGCAGCGCAAGCTGCAGGACCTCGGCTTCTATGTGTATCGCGTGGACGGGCATTTCGGCCCGCACACCCACGAGGGGCTCAGCGCGTTCCAGCGCGAGATCGGCCTGTCCGCCGACGGAATCTGTGGACCCGACACCCTGCGCTCGCTCGATCTGCTCGGTGCGCGGGTCACCGGCGGCAACCCGCACCGCATCGCCGAGGAAGAAGTGGTGCACCGGGCGGGCCCGCAGCTCACCGGCAAGCGGATCGTCATCGATCCCGGGTTCGGCGGGGCCGACAAGGGTTTCGCGGTGCCCACCGAGTTCGGTGACGTGTACGAGTCGGAGATCCTGTGGGATCTGGCTTCGCGCCTCGAGGGCCGGATGGCCGCGACCGGCATGGAGACCTTCCTGTCGCGGCCGTGGGGGGCCAACCCCACCGACGTCGAACGCGCCGAGACATCGAACTCCTTCGACGCCGATCTGATGATCTCGCTGCGTTGCGCGACGAGTGACAACCCGTCCGCGAAGGGAGTGGCCGGCTTCTACTGGGGCAACTCCCACGGTTCGGTGTCGATGATCGGGCAGGTGCTGGCCGGCTTCATTCAGCGCGAAGTGGTGGCCCGGACCTCGGTGCAGGACTGCCGGACCCATCAGCGCACCTGGGACCTGTTGCGACTGACCAAGATGCCGACCGTCCAGGTCGACCTCGGCTACCTCACCAACGACTACGACGCCTCGATACTCACCAACCCGCGCATGCGCGACGTGATCGCCGAAGCGATTCTCATCTCGGTGAAGCGGCTCTATCTGCTCGGCCAGGACGACCAGCCCACCGGCACCTACACTTTCGCCGAACTGCTGGCCGAAGAACTGGCCGCCGCCGACGCGGGCAACGTGTCGTCCCCGCGCGTGTAGTTCCTTCTCGGACCGACGGCCCCGCGGTTTCCGCGGGGCCGTTCTCGTTGTCTCGGATCAGTGCGCGCCGACGCGCGACGGCGGTTCCATCGACGCTGCGGCGAGGAGTTGGTCGAGGGCTCGCTCGACGTCTTCCTTCCAGCCATGATCGGAGTCGAGCTCCAGGCGAAGCCGGGGGAAGCGATGATGCGGGGCCACCACTTCGAAACCGACCTCGGTGAGGAAATCGGCGTCGATCATGCAGGTTTCGGGAGTGCACCTCGTCGCCGACGACGGGTCGCGCAGGGGCGCGGCGATCCGTTCCATCAACCGCATCGACGATCCGAAGCCTCGATCGGCCACCGAACTGGACGGTGGGCCGTTGCGAATGCCGAATGCCTCCAGCGCCCGCACGCCACGGCGCACCAGATCGGCCACCACGGCCTGAACAAGGCGATGGGCTACATCGGCCTCGTCGTAGGGGAATTCGGCCTGCAGCGTGGTCAGCAGGACCGCGTCCGGGCTCACGGGGGAGGTGGGGAACAGCGCCGATCGCGGCACCGCGCTCGGGGGCGAGTACAGCGCGCAGCCCGCGAGGTTGTTCTCCACGTGCGCCACCTGCCCACACGAACCCCACTCCAGCATCACCGTCGAGAGCCAGGCTTCCTTCTCGAAGACCGGATCGCTGAACGCGTGCGAGTCGGCGGCGACGGCAGGGTCGAGCTCCCAGAACACACACCGCCGGGTGTGCGCCGGGAGCTGACCGAGTCCGTCGAGAGTCAACGCCGTGACGCTGGTCGGCACCGCCCTGTTCAGCCTCCAGCTGTCGGATTCATCCACGCTCACGCCACATCACTATTCACAGTACGGTGCCGCCTCTTTCAGTCACAGTGACGTTTCGGGGCCGACTTGCTCCATCAGCGCCACAATGCGCTCGAGATCTTCGACCGACCCGAACTCGACAACGATCTTGCCCTTACGTTTGCCCAGGCTCACCGTGACCCGAGTGTCGTAGGAACCCGACAGCCGCTCGGCGACATCCTGCAGACCCGGCATCTGGATCGGCTTGCGCTTCGGCGCCGGGGGAGCGGTCTCCGAAGGATTGCGGTTGGCGAGAGTCACCGCTTCCTCGGTGGCCCGAACCGACAAACCCTCGGCGACGATCCGCGCCGCCAATACTTCCTGTGCGTCCGCGCCGGCATCCAAGCCGAGCAGCGCCCTGGCGTGTCCGGCCGAGAGCACCCCGGCGGCCACCCGACGCTGCACGGGAATCGGCAGCTTCAGCAAGCGAATCATATTCGTAACCACCGGTCGCGAGCGACCGATTCGCGAAGCCAATTCCTCGTGGGTGACGTCGAATTCCTCGAGCAGCTGCTGGTACGCCGCCGCCTCCTCGAGGGGATTCAGCTGTACGCGGTGGATGTTCTCCAGCAGTGCGTCGCGCAGCATCGAGCCGTCGTCGGTGTCACGGATGATCGCCGGGATAGTCGCGAGCCCCGCCTCCTGGCACGCGCGCCAGCGGCGCTCGCCCATGACCAACTGAAACTTGTCGACACCCGGTTCCACCCGGCGCACGACGATCGGCTGCATGAGACCGAACTCGCGAATCGAGTGCACCAGCTCGGCCAGTGCGTCTTCCTCGAAGACCTGACGCGGCTGCTTCGGGTTCGGCTCGATCAGCTCCGCCGGAATTTCCCGGTACACCGCGCCGCCGGGGGAGACCAGCTCCGCTTCGGGCTCCGCCTCCTGCTCCGGTTCCGCGTCCGGGACCCGATGCAGGAATGCCTCGGCCGGTTGCGGGCCGATCGGATTGATCCCGATCACGCTCGCCGCGGCACTACTCAGACCCGGCGCCACGGCCGGGCCCGTCGGGATCAATGCGGCCAACCCGCGACCGAGGCCGCCCTTTTTCGCCTGACTCATCGGGTACCGATCCCTTCTTCGTTCCAACTCACGCTACGACGCGTCTTGCTTCAGCTGCGCACGACTGGCGAGCTCGCGTCCCGCGTCCATGTAGCTCATCGCACCGCGGGAGCCTGGATCGTAATCGAGCACGGTCATGCCGTAGCCCGGCGCCTCCGAGACCTTCACGCTGCGCGGGATCATCGACTTGAGCACCACGTCGCCGAAGTGGTTCCGTACTTCCTCGGCCACCTGGTCGGCCAACTTGGTGCGGCCGTCGTACATCGTCAACAGGACGGTCGACACGTGGAGCTCCGGGTTGAGGTGCGCCTGCACCAGCCCGATATTGCGGAGCAACTGACCCACGCCCTCGAGCGCGTAGTACTCACACTGGATCGGGATCAGCACCTCCTTGGCTGCCACGAGCGCGTTCACCGTGAGCAGGCCCAGCGAGGGCGGGCAGTCGATCAGCACATAGTCGATGTCGAAGCCGACCATGCTCGCCTCGCGGATGGCGGTCTTCAACCGACCTTCCCTGGCGACCATCGAGACCAGTTCGATCTCCGCGCCGGCCAGGTCGATCGTGGCCGGGACGCACAGCAGCCGCTCGCTGTGCGGGCTCACCTGGATGGCGTCTTTGACCGCCACCTCACCGATCAACAGCTCATAGCTGGACGGCACACCCGAGTTGTGCGCGACGCCCAGCGCCGTACTCGCGTTCCCCTGCGGATCCAGATCGACTACCAGGACCGTCATTCCCTGATGCGCTAGCGCCGCCGCAAGATTGACCGTCGTCGTCGTCTTACCGACGCCGCCCTTCTGGTTGGCGATGGTGATGATCCGTTGCTCGCGAGGTTTCGGCACAGTGACCTTTCCTGGATGCAGAATCTGGCTGGCGCGTTGCGCTTCCGCCGCGATCGGGGTCTCGGCCGGGGAGATGTGCCCGAAAGGAGTATTCCCGAACGTCTCCGCGTCGAAGCTGCTGGAATCCAGCATCCCCGGGACCCGCGACGTTGTTTCCCGTGAAACATTCGCCGGACCGCTCGACATAGATTGCTCCTAACCCGAGAAACTTCAGATCACGTATCCCCGACGAACGTCGGCGCCGTGTCGTCATAAAACAAACTGTGTCGGTGGAGAACTCGAAGACTCGAGGAAGGTGGCTCACTCCCGCCCGACTCTGAACAGCTTGCCAGCCCCACGACAGTTAGGAAAGCTGAATCGCGGCACGCCGAGTAGGACACACCAAAGTGTCGCGAATCCGTGGCTGCCGTCGATGTTTCACGGGAAACAACGGGGGAGTGGCCGACCGAATTCTGGTGCACGCAGCGCCACTTGCATTCCAACAGTCGACCCCTGTGCCACCCGCGCCGCGCATCCGCCACCCGCATCCCGCATCCGCATCTCGCGTCCGCCATCCGCGCCCCGCGTCCGCCATCCGCGCCCCGCGTCCGCCAGCCGCGCCCCGCACCCGCCAGCCGCGCCCCGCACCCGATCGTCACTCGCAGCGGTCCGCCCCTCGGCACCCACCGTCTTCACCATTGATGGGTCGTCGACTTCACCGCTGCCGAGTCGTCGGCGCAGTACGGCACGTCGGAGCAGAGCGATAGTTGGCCGGTGGATCCGCTTCTCACCACGATCTCGGCGCACACCATGGTTCTGCGATTATTCTCTGCGGAGAAGGCTGTCGAACTGCCCGCGCGAAAGACACCGACCGCCTGCGCTGTCATCCCCGAACGCACGAATCCCACCAAGATCCAGCACGGCCCGGCGACCTGCCATCGACCTACCTCGAAAGAGCAATCGCCCGAGACCGTCGCACACACCACCGCGCTCCAGCGAGGGGGTCCGGCGACCTACCCATCGAGGCACCTCGAAGTAGCAATAGTCGCGCTCGACCTGACACCGCTCGACGATGTCAGCTTCTTGGATTCGACGCACCGCGAACCTATGACCATCGACGCCCGCGCCGCGCCCGGGGAGGCGCTGGACGGGTCTACCGAACCGGCGGTGCGACCCGACCACAAGCAGATGAAGTCATGGAATTTGGACGCCGACATCCCCACCGCCCACGAGGGATGGCTGAAGTGATTGCCGAACTTTCGACTCGGAGAGCTGGACGTGGTTGCCGCCGCTTGCCGGGTCATCACTGGACCGCATGCCGCGCATTCCACTGTCTCGCCTTCGCATCGCCTCCTGACGCCTGGCCGCTTCGGCAACCGGCCAGGATGAGTAGGCGGGGTCAGTGGTCGCACGACAAACTCGATCCCCACCACGGCTGTCCAGTCCACGGCCCAGCTGCCCACGGCTGTCCGATCAGTGGTCCGCTGTCCGATCTGTAAACCGCTGCCCGTTCGGCTACTCGATCCATAGCGCGGCCGCCGGCGCGGCGTCGCGGTTGTCCGGTCCGCGGCCCGACTGCCCGCGGCTGTCCGATCAGTGGTCCGCTGTCCGATCAGTGGTCCGCTGTCCGATCTGTAAACCGCTGCCCGTTCGGCTACTCGTTCCGTAGCGCGGCTGCCCGGCTGCGCATCCCGGCTGCCCGCTCGACATCCCGGCTACCGGCTCGACATCCCGGCTACCCGGCTCCGCATCCCGGCTACCCGCTCCATAGTCCGGCTACTCGATCCGTTGCGCGGCTAAGCGATCGGTTGCCGACTCCCTTTGCTGATTTCGAGAAGCGCGGGCTGCCGCACGCTTTCGCTCACGGCGACTTCCATGAGGCATCCGTCACCCCATGGGCAACCGAAGTTCGGCGCGCGGATCCCGCCGAACTTCTTTCTAGAAGACCCGCGCGATCAACGGCCCGCGGCGGGGACTCTTCATCACCGACAAGCTGACGGACCGATTCCGACGGGCGGGCGGGGTCGAGTCGTGGCAGCACATCTCCCTGCCTACCGGGTCCCAACACTCACCTGCCGCAGCGATCTTCAAGACCGGACGCTCACGAGCTCGGCCAACCACTGACGCATGTGGGCTTCGCACATCGGTACCGAGAGTTGCCTCGAGGCGACCGAGCCGGGGGAGCGGATCTCTCACATAACCGATTCATTCGCCCGGTGGCATCGGCGCGACGACTGCCGAGTTCACTCCATCGACGAGATTCCCCGCGTTCGCGAGTCCGCACCACACACAGGAAGTGTTTCGCGTTCCACGTGAAACACACGTCCGCCCCGCGACAGCGGCCATCCACTATTTACAAAGAATGGGACCGTCTCAGCCCTAGCCAACCACCCTCGGGATGATTCGTCACGTTACGAAAGAAAAAATGACCGCTCTGCCGACGGGAATTCGAGCCGATCAGGATTCGCGACGCTTTCGAGCCTTCTTCTCCACCCCGGCCGCCTTACGCTCGCTGCGACGAGTCGGACGCTCGGCCCGGGGGAGGAGTTCGGCGCTGATGACAAGAGTGGGGATTTCTACGATGCCCGCGCCGCACCCGACCACGCGGAGATCGGTGGCACCATCACGAATCAACGCGGCGCCATCGCGTTCGAGTTCTTCGGCGGCGCTGGTTCCTTTGAGGGCGAGCATGCGGCCGTGGTCGCGGAGGAGGGGCAGCGACCAGTGGGCGAGTTTGGCAAGCGGGGCGACCGCGCGTGAGGTGACGACATCCGCACCGCCGGCTTCCTTGATCACGCCGGATTGCTCGGCGCGGCCACGGACCACAGTGACGTCCAGTCCGGCTTCTTCGATGAATTCACTCAGGAAGATCGTCCGGCGCAGCAGCGGTTCCACGAGGGTGATGCGTAGGTCGGGGCGCGCCATCGCCAGGGGGATTCCGGGGAGGCCGGCACCGCTACCGATATCGACAACCGAGGCACCTTCATCGATCAACTCACCGATCACGGCGCAGTTCAGAATGTGACGCTCCCACAACCGGGGGACTTCACGGGGACCGATCAAACCGCGTTCCACACCGGCCGTCGCCAGCGCCGCGTAGTAGCGACGGGCGATGTCCAAGCGGTCGCCGAACACTCGGGCAGCGGCGGCGGGCGGTTCCTGCTCGTCGGACGGCGCGCCCAGTTCTCGTTCCACGTGAAACATCCTTCTCCGTTGAGGGCAATGAAAAAGCCCCCGGTCCGAGACCGGAGGCCTAATCACAATCATTCGTGGTTACGGCGGGAGTAAGCCTACTCGGGCACAACCACCACGTGACGATTCGGCTCGACGCCTTCGCTCTCGCTCGCCACACCTTCGATATCGGCCACGGCGTCGTGCACGATCTTGCGCTCGAACGGGGTCATCGCGGACAGCGCCTCGGGCGCGCCCGACTCGAGCACCCGCTTCGCGGCGGCGACGCCGATCTCGCTCAGATCGGTCCGGCGCTGCGCACGCCAGCCGGCCACATCGAGCATCAACCGACTCCGCACACCGGTCGCCTGCTGCACGGCCAAGCGGGTCAGCTCCTGCAGCGCGTCGAGCACCTCGCCATTACGGCCGACGAGTTTGGTCAGATCGCGCCCGCCGTCGATGCTCACGATGGCGCGGTCGCCCTCGACATCGAGGTCGATATCGCCGTCGAAGTCGAGCACATCGAGTAGCTGCTCGAGGTAGTCGCCCGCGATCTCGCCCTCTTCGATCAACGCTTCTTCGGCGTCGTTCACGACGTCAACAGCAGTCGTCGCCACAGTGGCGTCCCCTCCGTCGGTCTCGGTCTCAACAGTCATTGGATTCCCTCTATCCGATCGCGTCTCAGCGCTTACGCTTCTGGTTCGCACGGCCACGGTTACCCGGCCGCTGCTGCCCGCCGGGCCTGCGCTTGCCGCCACCCTGCTTGGCCGACTGCTTGGGGGTGCCATTGGTCGCCGCGGTGCCGTTCGCCGAAGGCGTGGCATCGTCGGCGGGTGCGTCCTGTTTCTTGCGGACGTCGACCGGCTTGACACCGGGCTTCGGCGCGTTCTGCGCGCGCAGCTCCAATTTCTTCTGTTTGCGCTCTTCGTCTTCCTTTTCCATCCGGCCGAACACCAGGTGCTGCTGTCCGTAGGTCCAGATGTTGTTGGCCACCCAGTAGAGCAGGATGCCGATCATCAGGAAGGGGCCACCGACCATCACGCCGAGCGGGAAGACCCACAGCGACAGCTTGTTCATGATGGCGGCCTGCGGGTTGGCCGCGGCTTCGGGAGTCTGCCGCTGGACCGAGGCGCGCGCGTTGAAGTGGGTCGCCAGGCCGGCGATGATCATCAGCGGAATCGCGATCATCGCGATGTTCAGCTTGGTCGGCGTGCCGCCCCAGTCGGCGAAGGCCTCCATCTCGCTGCTGGGCGCGGTGATGAACGACGCGATCGGCGCACCGAAGATGCGGGCGCTCAGGAACGACTGGACATCGGTCGCACTGAAGATGTAGTTCGGGGTGTGGGCGTTGTCGTAGGCGGACATGCCCAGCTGGCCCCAGCCGTGGCCGGTGCGGTTGAACGAGCGCAGCACATGGAACAGGCCGAGGAAGACCGGCACCTGAACGAGGACCGGCAGGCAGCCCATGAGCGGGTTGAAGCCGTGTTCCTTCTGCAGCTTCTGCATCTCCCGCGCCATGGTCTCGCGGTCGTTCTTGTACTTCTTCTGCAGCTCCTTGATCTGGGGCTGCAACTCCTGCATCTGCTTGGTGGTGCGGACCTGCTTCACGAACGGCTTGTACAGCACCAGCCGGAGGGTGAAGACCAGGAACACCACGGCGAGGCTCCAGGTGAGCCCGCTGTCGGCGCCGAACACGAAGCCGAAGGCTTTGTGCCAGAACCACAGAATTGCGGATACCGGCCAATAGATGATGTCGAGCACGGCTCTAGGTACTCCCGTCGTTCGTATCGCCGATCAGCGCGGGCGATGACTTTGTGCAGTGTCTGTTCCGCATGCTCGGGCGGCCTCCGTGGTCACGCTCCGCTTCCGTCTCCGGCCGCTGACCGCTCATGCGAGCATTCGACCCGCGCTCAGGCACGGGATCCCACCCTCCAGGGTGCCAGGGCGCGCATTTCGCGAGCCGCACGACCGTGAGTGCCGATCCGACGACCAACCCGCGGGTACGCAAGGCGGTCACCGCGTACTCACTGCAGGTGGGAGTGAACCGGCAGATCGGCATCCGGGTGGGGGAGACATAGGTCCGATAGAGCTCGATCAACGAGATCAGCGCTGTAGCGGGCAGTCTGGTGAGGGTTCTCATCGCCGTTCTCCGGCCGGGGTGCGACCGAGCGCGAGCTCCGGCTCCCCACGCAAGCCGAGCTTGCGGAGGCCGGTGCGCAGCTGGCGCAACAACTCGGCGGAATCGGCGGTAGCGGCGCCGGGCAGGGCCCTGATCACGACGTCGGTGCCGACCGGTAGTTCGTCGACCACCTGGGCGCACATATGACGCAGGCGGCGGGCCACCCGGTGGCGAACCACCGCGTTACCCACCGCCTTGCTGACAATCAGCCCGAACCGAGGACCGCCTACACGGACAAGGGAATCGCCGTCGGCGACTTCGTCGTACCCGCGCGTGAGCGCATGTACGACGAGATCTCGCCTCCCGATTCGTTGACCGCGGCGCACCGTGCGGGAGAATTCGGCACGGTGGTGCAACCGATACGGCTCAGGCAACACCCGAGCGTCCGACTACGCGCGATCAGGCAGTCAGTTCGGTACGGCCCTTACGGCGACGCGCCGCAACGATGGCGCGACCCGCACGGGTACGCATCCGGAGACGGAAGCCGTGGACGCGCGCCCGACGACGGTTGTTCGGCTGGAACGTCCGCTTGCCCTTGGCCACGGTCAACACTCCTGTAGTAGGTGGGCGCCATTCGGCGCCCGAAGTCTGTACAAATGATTTGTCTGCGCTGCGGACCGCGGTCTACGCACAGATTGCCTTGGCGATCGATGTGCAGCACGGAGCCGCCACCGCGCCAAGGGGTGACTGTACGAGGGTACTGATACCGCAAGGCGGGGTCAAACTCGGCCCCCAGGTACCTGTCACCGGCACTGTATCCAGATTACCGGACGGTCACCCGAGGCAGGGAGCTGGCCCCGACCTGCCACGACACGCCCGGGGCACAGTGACTCGAGCAGCCACTTTTCGTGAGTTCTTCCACACCCCTGGCTTTGTGCGGCGCGGCCAGCTAGCCTCTGTAGCCGGGGGATTGCTGAAGAACCGCAGGTCCAGCCCCATTCACTGCCACACGCTGGCAGAATTCCTTTATCCCCAGGTTTGTCCACATCTGTGGATAATTATGTGGACAGACGGCCCCAGTGGCATATTCGTAGGGCCGTCGGTGCCCGCGCCGCAGCCCGGAATCACCGGGCAACAGCGTTCGAACCGGCTTCGGTTGTACGCAGGATCACTGGATTACACCTGTTCACGGGTGCTTTCCGGCGTGCGCGAAGGCCGTGGGTCCCACTAAACCGCCTCCGGGGAGGACGCTGTATGGACGACGAGCAGAATGTACTGGCCACAGTGTGGCCGGAGGTGGTCGCCGAGCTCACCACCGGCTCTGCCGACGGTGCCATCCCGGCGGTGAGTCGCGCGCAGCAGGCCTGGTTGAAGCTGGTGAAGCCGCTCACCGTGGCGCAGGGTTTCGCGTTGCTGTCGGTTCCGTCCTCGCTGGCACAGGAGGCGATCGAGCGTGATCTGCGGGAGCCGATCCTGCGATCGCTCGGCCGTCGACTGGGTCCCCAAGTGGAAGGACTCGGGGTGCGGATCGCCGCGCCGAGCCCGGCCGCGGGGGAGCGCGCAGGCAATTCGCCTCGGCACGCCAGGATGACGAGCAGGCCGGAGCGTCCGCGCGAGCAGGTGCGCCCACCCGCCGGTTATCCCGGCCCCGATTTCAGTGTTCCCGATTACGCCGCTCGCGGTGAGTACGGCAGGCCGCGCTACGGCGCGGGCGAGTACCCCGTCCAGGGTGGCGAGTACGGCAACGACTATCAGTCGCCCCCCGAATATCCGGCCAACGGTGACTACCCGAACAGCTACGGCGGCCGCGAGTACCCGGGACAGCCCGGCGAATACGGCGATCGCAACGACTACGCGGGGCACCGCGAGTACCAGGCAGAACCGGAGTACCAGCAGCAACAGCCCGAATACCAGCAACAGCCGGAGTACAAGCAGGCACCGTCGGAGTACGACCAGCAGCCGGAGTACAAGCAGGCACCCCCGGAATACAGCCAGCAGCCGGAATACAACCAGGCACCCTCGGAATACAGCCAGGCACCCGAGTACCAGGGCGAGCGCAACGAATTCCCCGGCACCGATTTCGAGCCGACCGCGCCGTACCCGGTACCCGACTATCCCGGCGCCGAGTTCGGCGGCCGCGGTGAGTTCCGTGGCGCGCGTCCGGACCAGCGGGTCCCCGAGACCGCACCACCCGCCCGCCGTGAGCAGCCGGCCGCGCCGCGCCGCGACCACTCCGGTCAGGAGTCGCTGTTCACACCCGAACCGTCGCCGCGCGCACCGAACCGCGCCAGACCGGCCGAAGAGCCGCCCGCGCGCGCCGAGGAGCCGAGCGCCGAGGGCCAGGACAAGCCGTTCCCTGGTCAGCCGGGTGCCCAGCCCGTCGACGACGAGCCGGTGGTCAGCAACCGCAACAACTGGCCGACCTATTTCAACAAGTCGCCCGAGGCGCCGCCGCAGTCCTCGTCGGCCAGTCTCAATGCCAAGTACACCTTCGACACCTTCGTCATCGGCGCGTCCAACCGGTTCGCCCATGCCGCCGCGGTCGCCATCGCGGAGGCCCCTGCGCGCGCCTACAACCCGCTGTTCGTCTGGGGCGCTTCGGGATTGGGCAAAACCCACCTGCTGCACGCGGCAGGCCACTACGCGCAGCGGTTGTTTCCCGGCATGCGGGTGAAGTACGTCTCCACCGAGGAGTTCACCAACGACTTCATCAACAGCCTGCGCGACGACCGCAAGGTCGCGTTCAAGCGCCGCTATCGCGAGACCGACATCCTGCTGGTAGACGACATCCAGTTCATCGAGGGCAAGGAAGGCATCCAGGAGGAGTTCTTCCACACCTTCAACACCCTGCACAACGCGAACAAGCAGATCGTGGTGTCCTCGGATCGCCCGCCCAAGCAGCTGGCCACCCTGGAGGAACGGCTGCGGACCCGCTTCGAGTGGGGCCTGATCACCGATGTGCAGCCTCCTGAGCTGGAGACTCGCATCGCAATCCTGCGTAAGAAAGCACGGATGGACCGGCTCGATGTGCCGCACGACGTGCTCGAGCTGATCGCGAGCCGGGTGGAGCGCAATATCCGCGAGCTCGAGGGCGCGCTGATCCGGGTGACGGCGTTCGCCTCGCTCAACGGGCAGCCGCTCGACCTCTCGCTGGCCGAGGTGGTGTTGCGCGACCTCATGCCCGACACCGCGGCGTTGGAGATCAACGCGGCGACGATCATGGCCGTCACCGCCGAGTACTTCAACACCACGCTCGAGGAGCTCACCGGGCCGGGCAAGGCCCGTCCGCTGGCGCAGGCCCGCCAGATCGCGATGTATCTGTGCCGTGAGCTCACCGATCTGTCGCTGCCCAAGATCGGGCAGGCGTTCGGTCG
Source organism: Nocardia sp. NPDC058633 (assembly GCF_042717045.1). Taxonomy (NCBI): domain Bacteria; kingdom Bacillati; phylum Actinomycetota; class Actinomycetes; order Mycobacteriales; family Nocardiaceae; genus Nocardia; species Nocardia sp. NPDC058633. The sequence goes on along the minus strand of NZ_JBHXRA010000031.1, from coordinate 10,534 downwards.
CGACCACACCACGGTGATGTACGCGGAGAAGAAGGTGCGCAAGGAGATGACCGAGCGCCGTCGCGTCTACGACCAGGTCCAAGAACTCACAGCCCGAATCAAACAGCGCTCCCGCTGATTTCATCCCCAACCCCGAACACCGCTCTGACCTGGGGCGGTGTTCTTTTTTGCCCTGTGGATTCCTCGAGGAATTCCTGTGGACTCCTCGAGGAATCCACACCTTTGTGCACCGGTCGGTGCACAGGGTGTTGGGCGAGGGTGTGCAGCGTTCATGCACAGGCAGTTGTCCACATCATCCACAAGACGCTCCACTAACACCTGTGCACTAGCGGTGACCTGCGGCGTCACCGAATCCGGCCTGGGGATTCCTCGAGGAGTCCCTGTGGACTCCTCGAGGAATCCCCACCGTTGCCACCAGGCTGGCCCGACGTGTGAACAACTGGGTGAATCCGGTGGAACAACTCGAGGACAACTCGAGGATGGAATGGGGACAACTTCACGACTCCACAGCCACCGCGGATTCATCCTCGAGTCACCCCAAGGCCATCCCCATGCCATCAAGGGCTCTCACCTGCGGATTCGGTCGAAATCCACAGATTCCACAGTGCCTACTACTACTTCGGTTCTCCTTCTAGAGAGAACTCTTTTAAAACAGGGTGTGTGGAAACTCGGTGGGGAAGGCTCGAGGTCGGTCGGTGGTTCACTCACAGGCAGGCAAGGAGGAACGGGGCGGAACCGGGCGCTCCGACAAGAAGGAATCGACCGGGAGGGTCGATGCGGAGTTCGCGCATTGCACGGGTACCGTTTGGTTGTCGGCCGGTTGTGCGAGACTCAGTGCGCGGCCGACACAGCAGTTCAACTCCGCTGACACACCCCCGCACACGGATTCGAAACTCGGAGAGGACAAATCGGGCGATGGAGCTTGCGAGCATGAAGTTTCGGGTCGCCCGAGAGGACTTCGCCGAATCGGTGGCCTGGGTGGCGCGCAGTCTCCCGTCCCGGCCTCCGGTGCCGGTTCTCGGCGGTGTGCTGCTGGTGGCCGACGAGAACGGCCTGACGGTCTCCGGGTTCGACTACGAGGTCTCCGCGCAGATGCGCGTCGCGGCCGAGGTCGCCGGGCCCGGCCAGGTCCTGGTCTCGGGTCGCCTGCTCGCCGACATCACCAAGTCGCTGTCGAACAAGCCGGTCGATGTCTCCGTCGACGGCACCCGCGTACTCATCGCCTGTGGCAGCGCGAAGTTCTCCCTGCCGACCATGCCGGTCGAGGACTATCCCCAGCTGCCCGAGGTACCGCAGCAGACCGGTGAACTCACCGTCGACGTGTTCGCCGAAGCCGTCGGCCAGGTCGCGGTCGCCGCCGGCCGTGACGACACCCTGCCGATGCTCACCGGCATCCGTGTCGAGATCGAGGGCAACGACGTGGTGCTGGCCGCCACCGACCGCTTCCGCCTCGCCGTGCGCCACCTGCAGTGGCAGCCCACCCGCTCCGATATCGAGACCGCGGTGCTCATCCCGGCGCGCACGTTGTCCGAGGCCGCCAAGACCCTCGGTGCGGCCGAGGCGCCCGTGCAGCTGTCGCTGGGCAGCGGCGGTGGCGCCGACGGCCTGCTCGGCATCGTCAACGGCGGTCGACGCACCACCACCCGGCTGCTCGACGCGGAATTCCCCAAGTTCCGCCAGTTGCTCCCCAAGGAACACACCTCCATCGCCACCCTGCCCGTCGCCGTGCTGTCGGAGGCGATCAAGCGTGTGGCCCTGGTGGCCGAGCGGGGTGCCCAGGTGCGTCTGGAGTTCTCCACAGACGGCGTGCTGCTGTCGGCGGGTGGGGACGACGCGGGCCGCGCCGAGGAGTGGCTGGAGGCCGATTTCCGTGGCGAAGCGCTCACCATCGCGTTCAACCCCGGGTACCTGACCGAGGGCCTTGCCGCGCTGCACACCGATCGGGTCACCTTCGGATTCACCACTCCGAGCCGTCCCGCCGTGCTGCTGCCCGCGTCCGAGGAGGAGCCCAAGGTGCTCGAGTCGGGTGCGTTCGCCGCGCTGGAAAGCCAGTACATCTACCTGTTGATGCCGGTCCGGCTGCCCGGCTGAGCCGGGCGGGGCGGCTAGGCCTGCATGTTCATCCGTGAGCTGTCGGTCCGTGATTTCCGTTCGTGGGAACACGCCGATCTCGAGTTGTCCCCAGGGCGCACGGTGCTGCTGGGGGCAAACGGCAACGGCAAGACCAATCTGCTCGAAGCGGTCGGCTATCTCGCTACGCTCGGCTCGCACCGGGTGTCCGCCGATGCCCCGCTGATCAGGATGGGTGCCACCCAGGCCAGGATCGGCGCCAGTGTGGTGAACACCGGCCGGGAACTGCGTGTGGACGTGGAGCTCAAGGCGGGTAGCGCCAACCGCGCGCAGATCAATCGTTCGCCGGTGCGCCGGTCGCGCGAGATCCTGGGGATTCTGCAGACCGTGTTGTTCGCGCCGGAGGATCTGGCGCTGGTGCGTGGCGATCCGGGGGAGCGGCGACGGTTCCTCGACGAGTTGTGCACAGCCCGGTTGCCCAGGCTCGCCGGCGTGCGAGCGGACTACGACAAGGTGTTGCGGCAACGCTCGGCCCTGTTGAAAACCGCTGGGCGCCAGTCTCGTTCCCGTGCCGATCTGGGCACACTCGACGTATGGGACGGTCACCTCGCCGACCATGCGGCAGTGCTGCTCGCGCAGCGATTGCGCCTGGTACACGATCTGTATCCCTATGTTTCCCAGGCATATCGGTCGATCGCACCCGAATCACGTCCTGCCGCAATCACTTACCGGTCCGGATATCTGCCGCCGGAACTCCTTGATCCGGCCAGGGTGCCGGAGGCCGATGACGCGCAGCTGCTGCACGAGATCATGCTGCGTGAGTTGGCCACCGCGAGGAACCGGGAGCTCGATCGCGGAGTCTGCCTGGTCGGTCCGCATCGCGACGATCTGGAGTTGCTGCTCGGCAGCGCGCCCGCGAAGGGGTTCGCCAGCCACGGTGAGTCGTGGTCGTTCGCCCTGGCGTTACGGCTGGCCTCGTTCGAGCTGTTGCGTGGTGAGGGTTCCGAACCGGTGCTGTTGCTCGACGACGTGTTCGCCGAACTCGACCGTCGCCGCCGCGCCGCGCTCGCGGAGGTGGCAGCGGGCGCCGAACAGGTGTTGATCACGGCCGCGGTGGCCGAGGACGTGCCGTCGGAACTGGCCGCCGAACCGTTGCGTGTGCAAACGACCGGCGAGGCAGACCGACGTACCTCACAGATCGTCCCCGAGGTCGCCGAACACGCCGAAGATATGCACAGATCACGATAGTTATCCCCAGCCCCTGTGGAAAACCCGCAACATGCTGGACATATGCCAGATCGATGCTCGACGAGGCAGTCGGCGCCCCGGCGTAGACTCCCTCCACACTCGGCCACCCTCGACACCGGAAGGCGGAAACCCGTGCCGGAAGAACCCGCACCGGAACTGCGCGGCATCGATCTGGCCCGGCGCGCGTTGGAGGAGGCGCGTGCCGCGGCGAAGGCGAGTGGCAAGTCCGTGGGGCAGGGCAGGGCGTCGCCGGTGCGCAAGCTGCGGGCAGGTGGCAGGCGCCGCAGCGGCTGGTCCGGCTCGGGCCCCGACGCTCGCGATCCGCAGCTGTTGGGGGCGCTCAGCGGCTCGCTCGCGAAGAGTCGTGGCTGGTCAGGCAAGGTGGCGGAGGGCACGGTGTTCGGCAGTTGGCCGAACGTGGTCGGCGAGGACATCGCCTCACATGCCACCCCGGTGACGCTGGAAGGCGGTGTGCTCAAGATCGCGGCCGAGTCCACCGCGTGGGCCACCCAGCTGCGGATGTTGCAGAGCCAGATCCTGGCCAAGATCGCTGCGGCCGTCGGCCATGGAGTGGTCACCTCGCTGCGCATCACCGGTCCCGCGGCGCCGAGTTGGCGCAAGGGCGATCGCCACATCAAGGGCCGTGGCCCGCGCGATACCTACGGATAGCCGCGCGGTGACCGGGGCGAGATCCGTTGCGCCTGCGCCGCTCTCACGCCCCGAGTTGTGGACCTGTGCACAGGGCCTGTGGATAACTTTCGGTAGGTGTACGGCCACGAATCTCGCGCCACCGGGCCGCCGGTTCGAGCCCGTGCCCTATTCGCTCCCAAGACCGGCAAAATTCCCGTAGAGGCGGAAAGGTCTCGCAGTGAGACGATTTCTTGCATTACGCGGGAAGCCAGGGGTGTCGTAGGTGCACTGTAAGTTGGGCTTACCAGTAGGATGGTGACGTAACCAGCGGCGAACCTTCGGCGCGTGCTGTGCAGTCCGTGATATCTGATGGCTCCCCACGAGCCGTGCGCGTGCTGCCCGGATCGCTGCGCCAGGGATCAGCAAGTAAGGAGAGCTACCGACAAGTGGCTGCCAACGACTCCAACGCATCGGGCAAATCAGGCTACGATGCCTCCTCCATCACGGTCCTCGAAGGCCTCGAGGCGGTGCGCAAGCGCCCTGGCATGTACATCGGTTCCACCGGTGAACGCGGTCTGCACCACCTCATCTGGGAGGTTGTGGACAACTCGGTCGACGAGGCGATGGCGGGCCACGCCAGCAAGGTAGAGGTGACTCTGCTCGCCGACGGCGGCGTCGAGGTGATCGACGACGGTCGTGGCATTCCGGTCGGAATGCACGCTCAGGGCGTGCCCACGATCGAGGTCGTCATGACCCAGCTGCACGCGGGTGGCAAGTTCGACTCCGATTCCTACGCGGTCTCGGGCGGTCTGCACGGCGTCGGCATCTCGGTGGTGAACGCTCTCTCGACCAAGGTCGAGGTCGAGGTCAACACCGACGGCTACCACTGGACGCAGACCTACAAGGACGCCAAGCCCGGCAAGCTGGTGCAGGGCGAGCCGACCAAGGCCACCGGCACCACGGTGCGCTTCTGGGCCGATCCGGAGATCTTCGAGACCACGCACTACAACTTCGAGACCGTGGCGCGGCGCCTGCAGGAGATGGCCTTCCTGAACAAGGGCCTCACCATCAAGCTCACCGACGAGCGGGTCGCCGACGGCGAGGTCATCGACGAGGTGGTCAGTGAGACCGCCGAGGCGCCCAAGGATGCCGAGGTCGTCGCCGCGGAAGCGGTCGAGCACAAGGTGAAGACCCGCACCTACCACTACCCGGGCGGCCTGGTTGACTTCGTCCGCCACATCAACCGCACCAAGTCGGCCATCCACAACTCGGTCGTCGGTTACACGGTCAAGGGCACCGGCCACGAGCTCGAGGTCGCGATGCAGTGGAACTCGGGTTACTCCGAGTCGGTCCACACCTTCGCCAACACCATCAACACCCATGAGGGCGGCACCCACGAAGAGGGCTTCCGCGCGGCGCTCACCACGGTGGTCAACAAGTACGCCAAGGAGAAGAAGCTCCTCAAGGAAAAAGACGGCAACCTCACCGGCGACGACATCCGCGAGGGCCTGGCCGCCATCGTGAGCGTCAAGGTCGGCGAGCCGCAGTTCGAGGGCCAGACCAAGACCAAGCTGGGCAACACCGAGGTCAAGTCGTTCGTGCAGCGTGCCTGCAACGAGCACCTGCAGCACTGGTTCGAGGCCAACCCGGCCGACGCGAAGACCATCGTGCAGAAGGCGGTGTCCTCGGCGCAGGCCCGGATGGCCGCGCGTAAGGCGCGTGAGCTGGTGCGTCGCAAGTCGGCGACCGACCTGGGCGGGCTGCCGGGCAAGCTGGCCGACTGCCGGTCCAAGGATCCGGGCAAGTGCGAGATCTACATCGTCGAGGGCGACTCCGCCGGCGGCTCGGCCAAGTCCGGTCGCGACTCGATGTACCAGGCGATCCTGCCGCTGCGCGGCAAGATCATCAATGTCGAGAAGGCCCGCATCGACCGCGTCCTCAAGAACAACGAGGTCCAGTCGATCATCACCGCGTTCGGCACCGGTATCCACGACGAGTTCGATATCGCCAAGCTGCGCTACAACAAGATCATCCTGATGGCCGACGCCGACGTGGACGGTCAGCACATCGCGACGCTGCTGCTCACGCTGCTGTTCCGCTTCATGCGTCCGCTGGTCGAGCACGGTCACGTGTTCCTGGCCCAGCCGCCGCTGTACAAGCTCAAGTGGATGCGTTCGGATCCGGAGTTCGCCTACTCCGACCGTGAGCGTGACGCGCTGGTCGAGGCCGGTCTCGCCGCGGGCAAGAAGATCAACAAGGACGACGGCATCCAGCGCTACAAGGGTCTGGGCGAGATGAACGCCAAGGAGCTGTGGGAGACCACGATGGATCCCGCGGTTCGGGTGCTTCGTCAGGTGACGCTCGACGACGCGGCCGCGGCCGACGAGCTGTTCTCCGTGCTGATGGGCGAAGACGTGGAGGCACGTCGCAGCTTCATCACCCGCAATGCCAAGGACGTCCGTTTCCTCGATGTGTAAGCGGCGCAGCGCTCTCGAGCGCGCCCGCTCGCACGTCGGACCCCCGAAGGAGATTTGATGACTGAGACCACGCTGCCGCCTACCGGCGGTGCGGGCGACCGGATCGAACCGGTCGACATCCAGACCGAAATGCAGAACAGCTACATCGATTACGCGATGAGCGTGATCGTGGGCCGCGCGCTGCCCGACGTGCGCGACGGCCTCAAGCCGGTGCACCGGCGCGTGCTCTACGCGATGTACGACAACGGCTACCGCCCGGATCGCGGCTACGTGAAGTCCGCGCGCCCGGTCGCCGAGACCATGGGTAATTACCACCCGCACGGCGACTCGTCGATCTACGACACCCTCGTGCGCATGGCCCAGCCCTGGTCGCTGCGCTACCCGCTGGTCGACGGCCAAGGCAACTTCGGTTCCCGCGGCAACGACGGCGCGGCCGCCATGCGATACACCGAGTGCCGTCTGACGCCGCTCGCGATGGAGATGCTGCGCGATATCGACCAGGAGACGGTCGATTTCGTCCCGAACTACGACGGTCGCTCGCAGGAGCCGACCGTGCTGCCCGCCCGCGTGCCCGCCCTGCTGATGAACGGCAGCAACGGCATCGCGGTCGGCATGGCGACCAACATCCCGCCGCACAACCTCCGCGAGCTCGCCGAGGCGATCTACTGGGCGCTGGAGAACTACGAGGCCGACGAGGAATCCACCCTCGCCGCCTGCATGGAACGGGTCAAGGGCCCCGACTTCCCGACCCACGGTCTGATCGTCGGCGGTCAGGGCATCCACGACGCGTACACCACCGGACGCGGTTCCATCCGCATGCGCGGTGTGGTCGAGATCGAGGAAGACGCGCGTGGGCGCACCACGATCGTCATCACCGAGCTGCCGTACCAGGTCAACACCGACAACTTCGTGAACTCCATCGCCGAGCAGGTCAAGGACGCGAAGATCGCGGGGATCTCCGATATCCACGACGAGTCCTCCGACCGTGTCGGTATGCGCATCGTGGTCACGGTCAAGCGTGACGCGGTGGCGAAGGTGGTGTTGAACAACCTCTACAAGCACACCCAGCTGCAGACCAGCTTCGGTGCGAACATGCTCTCGATCGTCGACGGTGTGCCGCGCACACTGCGCCTGGACCAGATGATTCGCTACTACGTCAATCACGAGCTCGAGGTCATCGTCCGGCGCACCCGGTACCTGCTGCGCAAGGCCGAGGAGCGGGCCCACATCCTGCGCGGCCTGGTCAAGGCACTCGACATGCTCGACGAGGTCATCGCGCTGATCCGGCGCGCGGCCAACACCGACACCGCGCGCACCGGCCTGATGCAGTTGCTCGAGATCGACGAGATCCAGTCGACCGCGATCCTGGACATGCAGCTGCGTCGCCTCTCGGCGCTGGAGCGGCAGAAGATCGTCGACGATCTGGCCAAGATCGAGCTCGAGATCGCCGACTACAAAGACATCCTGGCCAAGCCGGAACGTCAGCGCGCGATTGTGCGCGACGAGCTGGCCGAGATCGTCGAGAAGTACGGCGACGACCGCCGGACCAGGATCATCGCCGCCGACGGTGACGTCAACGACGAGGATCTGATCGCCCGCGAGGACGTGGTCGTGACGATCACCGAGACCGGCTACGCCAAGCGCACCAGGACCGACCTCTACCGCTCGCAGAAGCGCGGCGGCAAGGGCGTGATGGGCGCCGGCCTCAAGCAGGACGACATCGTCAAGCACTTCTTCGTCTCGTCCACGCACGACTGGCTGCTGTTCTTCACCAACAAGGGCAGGGTCTACCGGGCCAAGGCCTACGAGCTGCCCGAGGCCAACCGGACCGCGCGCGGTCAGCACGTGGCCAACCTGCTCGCCTTCCAGCCGGACGAGAAGATCGCCCAGATCATCCAGCTCAAGACCTATGAGGACGCCCCGTACCTGGTGCTCGCGACACGCGCGGGTTTGGTGAAGAAGTCGAAACTCACCGACTTCGACTCCAACCGCTCCGGCGGCATCGTCGCGGTGAACCTGCGCGACGACGACGAATTGGTCGGCGCGGTGATGTGTTCGTCCGATGATGACCTGCTCCTGGTGTCGGCGCACGGTCAGTCGATCCGTTTCGCCGCGACCGACGAGGCGCTGCGTCCGATGGGTCGCGCCACCTCCGGCGTGCAGGGCATGCGCTTCAACACAGACGACGAGCTGCTCTCGCTCAATGTGGTCCGTCTGGAGACATATCTGCTGGTCGCGACGGCCGGCGGATATGCGAAGCGGACCGCGATCGAGGAGTACACCGCACAGGGTCGTGGCGGAAAAGGCGTATTGACAATCCAATACGATCCGAAGCGTGGCAGCCTGGTAGGCGCGCTCATCGTCGACGACGAGGACGAGTTGTACGCGATCACTTCCAGTGGTGGCGTCATCCGCACCGCTGCCAAGCAAGTTCGTAAAGCTGGACGCCAGACCAAGGGCGTGCGATTGATGAACCTCGCGGATGGCGATACCTTGCTAGCGATCGCGCGCAACGCCGACGAGCCCGATCCCGATCAGCTCCTCGGCGACGCGGCCTCGGAGTAACACACCAAATAGCGGCGGCAACGAACGGATCTGAGGATTCCATTGACCACACCGAATCAGTCGAACGACGATCGGAACCAGACCAACGGCGTCACCGAGCGGATCGCCACGTCTCCGATCCCGCCGCGACCGATCCCACGTCAGGGCGGTCCGGCCGAGGGCGCGGCGCCGGAATCCGGTGCGACCGGGGCCGATTCGTTCGACGGTAAGGGCAGCAAATCGTCGCCCTACCAGGACGGGTGGGCTCAGCTGCCGCAGCGTGAACCGCAGTCGAACCTGTACCGGCCCGGCGAATCCCCGAGTCAGGGGCGACCCTCCTCGGGCTCACCCGCGCCGTCGGGCGGCGGGCTCAAGGGCAGTGGCGCGTCCAACGCCCGCACCACGGCGGACCTGGCGGCCAAGGCGGCCCGCAAGGAAGCGGCGATGGTGAAGTCCGTCGGTATCGACGGGCCCACCCGCAGCATCGCGCGTCCGGAACTGGTCAAGGACATGCCCGACCTGTCCGACGTGCGCCACCCGGCACCCGAGGCGCCGATGGCGCCGCCCGGGCTGCCGATGGCGCCGCAGCAACCCCAGCACAACATGGGGCCGAGTGCGCGCGCCGCCGCGGCGAGCACGGTCTCGCCCGCGGCTCCGGTGGCCATCGCGGCCGCCGCGTCGGGTGAGCCGCTACGCGCGACAGTGCAGATCCGCCGGATCGACCCCTGGTCGACCCTGAAGATCACGCTGGTGATCAGCGTGGCGCTGTTCTTCGTGTGGATGCTGGCCGTCGGTCTGCTCTACATCGTGCTGGCCGGCATGGGCGTGTGGGACAACCTGGACAACTCGCTGGGCGAGATGCTGAACCAGGAGGGCAGCTCGTCGAGCCTGATCGACGCGGGCACGGTGTTCGGCTACGCGGGCGTGATCGGCCTGATCAACGTGGTGCTGTTCACCGCGTTGGCCACGGTCGGCGTGTTCATCTACAACCAGTGCTGCGATCTGGTGGGTGGCATCCAGGTGACCCTGGCCGATCCCGACTAGGAGCAGGCTTTTCCGGCACGGCCGGTCAGTCCAGAAAACTGGGTCTGACCGGCCGTTTTGGTTATCGGGAGCCAGGTAAGGTAACCTCGTTTCTCGTTGCGGTTCACTGCTCAGGCAGGGATCGAAACGAGTTCGGGCCTATAGCTCAGGCGGTTAGAGCGCTTCGCTGATAACGAAGAGGTCGGAGGTTCAAGTCCTCCTAGGCCCACTCCCGAACAGCACAGTAGGGTGGGAATCATGAAGATTGTCCTCATGGTCGGTGTTGCGATCGCCGTTCTCATCGGTGTCAACAAATTCCGCAAGCGCGACGACGCGGACCTCTGGCGTGAGGTCACCACCCGCTGATTTCGGGTAGCCAGCTGGTCAGTGACCAGTAAGGGGCCTTAGCTCAATTGGCAGAGCACTGCCTTTGCAAGGCAGGGGTTAGGGGTTCGATTCCCCTAGGCTCCACTCCTATTACCGCAGGTCAGAGTATGTTTTTCCGACTTTGACCCGTTCGCGTCCACGAACCGCGTCCACGA
>NZ_JBHXRA010000030.1:0-39891 GCF_042717045.1 Nocardia sp. NPDC058633 | reverse complement strand
GGCCCGGCGCGCGCACGCGCCGGGCCCCGCCGCGACGCATGGATTTCCCGTGCTCTTTCGCGCATTTGCGACATCAGCGAAGTTCGTCAAGACCACGCGATTTCGGTGTTCCCTGAATAGTTGCTGCGATACGGTTTTCCGCATGGACGACATCGAGTTGGATTTGCCGAGCGTCGCTACTTCCCACAACGCCGGACGAATTCTGGAAATCGGCGCAGTCGGTCTGCGCAACCCACTGCCCATCGACGGTGAACAGACCCACGCCTACGTGTGCTGCGTCGACGGCACCACTCTGCAACTGCCGGACTCACTACAGAACTGGGCCATGCAGACCCTCGCCGCGAACTTCGATCTACGCGCGACCGGCCTACCCTCCCTGTTCCCCTGCCGCTTCGAATTCGGCATCCGCGACGGCGCCGCCTACGCTGTGCCTGTCACCCAGCGGTCGCTGCGCGAGAAGGCGAACGCGTGAGGACCTAGCCAGAGGAGCCGCATGGGCACCGCTTCCGAGGTCGGCGAATTCGCCGAGCAGCACGAGCTGAGCGTGGCCGTCGCCGAGTCGTTGACCGGCGGCAATGTCGCCGCGGCGCTGAGCGCCGCCGGCGACTCCGCGCAGTGGTTTCGCGGTGGTGTCGTGGCCTACTCCACGACCGTCAAACGCGCCCTCCTCGGCGTGCCCGACGTGCCCGTCGTTTCCGAGACCGCGGCGTCGGCCATGGCCGAGGGAGTCCGTTCGCTCATGGACGCCGATGTCGCCGTGTCGACGACCGGCGTCGGCGGGCCGGGTTCCCAAGACGACGAACCGCCGGGTTCGGTGTGGTTCGGGGTCGCGACCCGCGACGTCGCCTGGGCCGTGCACCACAGCTTCGACGGCGGTCCGGAAGAGGTGGTCGAGCAGTCGGTACAGCGCGCGCTCGAACTCCTACTCGCAGCCCTGGCCGGGACGGTGGACTAGGCGATCGGTGGCAGGTGGACCACCTGGCCCGCGTAGGCCAGACCCGCGCCGAAGCCGAGCAGTAGTGCGGTGTCCCCGGAGCGTGCGGCACCGGAGCGGATGAGCTGCTCCATGGCCATCGGAATGGACGCGGCGCTGGTGTTGCCGGTTTCGATGATGTCGCGAGCGATGGCGACTTTCTCGGGCAGATCCAGGGTGCGAACCAGCGCGTCGGTGATGCGGATGTTGGCCTGGTGCGGGACGAAGGCGTCGAGGTCGGCGGCGGTGAGGCCCGCGTGGTCGAGCGCGTCACGGCACGCCTTCTCCAAAAATGTGACGGCCCAGCGGAATACCTCGGTGCCGTTCATCCGGATGTAGGGACGCTGTGAAGTACCGCCGACAGCCTCCGCCGCCGCGACTTCGGCGAAGTACTCCAGAAAATCCTTGTCCTGCTTGATCGCCGAGGTGCGCGCGCCGTCGGAACCCCACGCGACCGGGCCGATCCCCTCCTGCTCGGCCGCACCGACGACCACCGCGCCCGCACCGTCGGCGAAGATGAACGCGCACCCGCGATCGGTGGTGTCGAGCAGATCCGACAGCCGCTCCACCCCGATCACCAGCACCTGGCGCGCCTGACCCGATCGCACCAGATTCGCCGCATCGGCCAGCGCGTAGCAGAAGCCCGCGCAGCCCGCGGAGATGTCGAAGGCGGCGGTGTCGTGCATGCCGAGCTCGGTGGCCACCACCGCGCCCGCCGAGGGACCGAGAACCATCTGCGACGACGTCGCGAGCACCACCGCGTCGATCTGCTCGGCGCTCACCCCCGCTGCCGTGAGCGCGTCACGAGCGGCCGCGACGCTCATCGACACGATCGTCTCGTCGGGTTCGGCCCAGTGCCTGGCGGCGATCCCGGACCGGGTCTTGATCCATTCGTCCGACGACTCGATCGCCTCGACGATCTCGGCGTTGGGCACCACACGGCGCGGGCGGTACACGCCGAGGCCGAGAATTCCCGCGTGGGTGACCGGAACCGCGGTGGCAATGGGGGTGGGCATGGCATCCTCTCCATATGAACCGATCGGTTCACGTAGTACTAGGTCTAACATGAACCGATCGGTTCAATCAAGGGGTAGGAGGAGATCGGATGGCTGCCGGACCGCGCGCCCGACTCATCGAACACACCATCAGCACCGTGCAACAACACGGGGTCCACGCGGCCGCACTGAGCGAACTGCTCAAGCGCAGCAACACCTCGCGCAACTCGCTGTATCAGCACTTCCCTTCCGGCAAAGGCGAACTGGTGCAGACAGCGGCTCGCATCGTGACCCGCCTGGTGTACTCGCACGTGAGCGCGACGGCCGACGCCCTCCAGACCGCGCCCTCGGTGCAGCAGTGGCTCACCGACCTGCTCGCCTTCTGGCGCATCCCCCTGGAAAAATCCGACTACGCCGCGGGCTCGTTCATGATGGCGGCGGCCCTGGACGAACTCGACCCCGCCGTCCAGTCCATCGCGGGCCAGGCCTTCGCCGAATGGACCGCACGGCTGGCCGACGGGATCGTGGCCACCGGGATCGAACGCGCCACCGCGGTGTCGCTGGCCGGTTTCCTGCTCACCACCATCGAGGGCACGATCGTGCACAGCCGCGCGCTCAAGTCCTCACACCCGTTCGACCAGGCGGTCACTCAACTGACGATCCTGTTCAACGTGCACCTGTCCGCGCGCTGAACTCACGAGTTGCTGTGCGCCGCATCCAGTTCGGCGCGCAGGGTGGCGATGATGCGGCGGCGCGCCTTCGCGCCTTCCTGGCTGGGAGTCAGCGGGTAGACGTGCACGAGCCCGGCTTCCTCGTGATAGTCGAGGTCGACGCCCGCCTCGCGCGCCTTCGCCGCCAGCAAGCGGGCGTCGGGGTTGAGGATGTCGTCGGTGCCGGTGAACACGGTGATCGGGCCCAGTCCGGTGAGGTCACCGAACAAGGGGCTGACCAGGGGGTCTTTCATCGAGAGCGCACCGCTCCACAGCCGGCCGAACACCAGGCCGCCGTCGCGACCCAGCCACGGGTCGCGACGGAGCACCGTATCGATCTCGGGATTTTCGAGGGTGAGGTCGAGCGCGGGTGAGATCAGGATCGTGCGAGCGACGGTACGGCCCGCGTCGCGCAGGTGCAGCGCGGTGGACAGCGCGATCTGGCCACCCGCGGAATCACCGGCGAGGAAGGTCGGGCCGTAGCGCTCGGTGGCAGCGACGACCAGTTCGCCGATGCGGGGAATCACCTCGGCCGCGGTGCCGAAGGGGATCAGCGGATAGATCGGAACCGTCACGACGAGGTGGGTCTGCGCGGCGATGCGGGCCGCGAGTTGCCAGTGCTGCGAAGCGATTTCGCCCACCCAGCCGCCACCGTGGGCGTACACGAGAACGCCGCGGGAGATCCCGTCCGACGGCGTGAGCGTATAGATCGGCCAGCCACGGTCGTGGGTCACCGACACCTCGACACCGCGAAGCCTGCGCGGCGGGCCGTAGGCGAGGGGCCGCAGACTGCGCTCGCGCACGTGGGCCCTGGCCATCTCGGCATCGATGTAGTTGCGATTGCGCCGGGTGGCCCGCAGCACTCCCGGAATCACGAACCGACTCATCACACCGGGCACAGCGACCTCCACTCGACAACGAGACCGGCACAGTCCGAGCGCTCGGGCCGAGCGTCGCCGGTGGGTGCCAAGTTACTCCGTGTGGGCGTCAGCCGAGGGGTTGCTCGGTGACATCGGTACGTAAGCTGGTGCCGTTGAGGTCCAGATAGAGCACACCTTCGGTGACCGAAAGGGTGGCGGTGTTGCGGCGATCGACCAGCGCCGCCGCCTCGTCGATGAACGCGCGGTCGAAACTGACCAGCGGGATCCGCGCCACGTTGTGAATCTTCTTGCCCGCGTACTGCGCGAGCACCTTCGCCGGGTCGCGGTGGGTGTACACCGCCGCGCGACCGGCGAGTTTGCTCCCGCGATGGATGCGGTCGGCGTCGGGCGCCCCCACTTCGATCCATGCGGTGGTCCGCCCGGTCATGTCCCGGATCTGCACCGCGGGCTCATCGGTGGCCGAGATCCCGCCCTCACTGAACACGATCCCCTCCTCGTACTGCAGGCAGTACGCGAGGATCCGCGTGATCATGTATTCCATGGTCTCCGACGGGTGCCGAGCAACCCGCAATTCGAGATCCTCGTAGACCCCCCGATCCACGTCGGCGAGCTGAACGGCGAAGTTGTGCAGTGTTGCGCTGAGTGCCATAGGAGTTGCGAGCCTACCGGGGCGTAGCGTCGACGATTCGCGCGCACCGGTTGCACTCGCCGGTCCGGACCGCCAGCATCGCATCATGAGAATCACTCACGTTTCGGCTCTGGCCGCTGTTTTGTTCGCCCTCGGCACGGCAAGCACGGCAACGGCTGCGGCAGAACCGAATCCGGCCGACTCACCCCGCCAGGCCATCGCCCGCGCATACCTCGACGCCCTTGTCTCCCACGACGCGAGCGCGGTCCCCTTCGCCCCCGACGCCACCCGCGTCGAGGTCGGTCTCCAGACCGGCTACTCGGGTCCCCAGCTGACCGCCGACCTGGAAAACGGCCTCCAGTACCGCGTGATCCAAGGCATCCGCGACCTCACCATGTCCGAATCCGGCGACACGGTCACCACCCACTACCTGCTCGACACCGGAGTGGCCGGCATCCGCCTGACCACCGTGGAGATCACCGAGACCTTCGTCATCCCGGTGGACTCCATCCACACGATCGAGGCCACGATCACTCCGGTGCTGTGATCGCTGTCGCGGCCCGGTGGCTCGTCATGCGCTCACTGGTCCGCGTTCAGCAGGTCCCGCGGCGCGGCCTGGCGCCAGGAGTCGGTGATGATGGCTTCCAGCTCCTCGCGGTCGTCGAGGGCGGCCAATCGGACCCGCACCCAGGGGTTGCCCGCCTCGTGCGCGGCGATCCAGAACTTGGCGGGCTCGGCCAGCACCAACTCGTCGCGCTCGACGACCGGGCAGCGCACAGCCATCGAGGTCTCCTCCTCCGGCAGCGTGAGGAACAGCTTGCCCGCGACCTTGAAAATCGGCATGCCCCAGGCGAATTCCTCTACCGTGCGCGGCAGCGACAGGACGTAGGCGCGGACATCGTCCCCGGTGACCTTCATGGCATACATCCTGGCAGCACACACCGACACCGTCGCACCGCTAGTCGACGACGCCGATGGTGGTCACCGATTTACGGGCGCGGGAGGCGGTGATCCGGCGGCCGATCACACCGTGGCGGGGTGCGAAGAGGTACACGAAAGTGAAGGCGACACCCTGGGTGACCACCACCATGCCGCCCGCGGCGGTATCGAGGTGGTAGCTGATGTAGAGGCCGGTGACCGCGCACACCACAGACACGGTGGGGGCGATCACGAGCATGCGGGAGAAGCGATCGGTGAGCAGGTAGGCGGTGGCGCCGGGGATGATGAGCATGGCCACCACCAACACCACGCCGACGGCTTGCAGCGCGACCACCGAGGTCAGGGCCAGCAGGGCCAGCAGGGCGGTACCGAGAACGCGCGGGTTGAGGCCGATCGCGTGGGCATGGGTGGCGTCGAAAGCGTAGAGGGTGAAATCGCGACGTTTCAGCACCAGGGCCACCAGGACAATGGCGGCCAGGATCATGATCTGGACCATCTCGCCGCGGCTCACCCCGAGCAGGTTGCCGAAAACGATGTGGTTCAAGTCGGTTTGGCTCGGCGTCACCGACACCAGCACCAAACCGAAGGCGAACAAGGTGGTGAACACGATGCCGATCGCCGCGTCTTCCTTCACGCGACTCGTATCGCGGACCACCCCGATCAACGCGACCGCGAGGAACCCGAAGATCACCGCGCCCACCGCGAACGGCCAGCCGATGATGTAGGCCAGCACCACCCCCGGCAGCACCGCGTGCGACACCGCGTCACCCATCAGCGACCACCCGATCAGCACCAACCAGCACGACAGCACCGCGCACACCACCGCCGCCGTGACGGTGGTGGCCAGCGCGCGCACCATGAACTCGTAGCGCAGCGGGTCGACGAACAGTTCCTCGAGGCTCATCGGTCTCCGTCCACATCCAGGCCGAAGGCCTTGGCCAGGTTCTCCGGCCGCAACACCACCTCGGGGTCGCCGTGTTCAAGCACTCGGCGGTTCAACAGCACTGCTTCGTCGGCCAATCGGGGCAGGGCGTGCAGATCGTGGGTGGACACCAGGATGGTGGCCCCGCCGGCGGCGAGCTCACGCAACAGCGCGGTGATGGTCGCCTCGGAACGCTTGTCGACACCGGCGAACGGCTCGTCGAGCAGCAGGATCGTGGCCTCCTGGGCGATGCCGCGGGCGACGAACGCGCGCTTCTTCTGGCCACCCGACAACCGGCCGATCTGGCGGTCGGCGAGATCGGTGAGGTCGACGCGGGCCAGCGCCTCGTCGACGGCGGCGCGGTCGGCCCTGCTCGCCCGGCGGGTGAACCCCATCTTCCCGTAGCGCCCGGTCATCACCACATCGCGCACCGACAGCGGGAAGCTCCAGTCCACGTCCTCGGACTGCGGCACGTAACCGAGGCTGCCCGCCTTGCGCGCGGCGACGGGGGCGCGACCGTTGATCAGCACCCGACCGCGGCCGGGCGTGACCAGCCCCATCACGGTTTTGAACAACGTCGATTTGCCCGAGCCGTTCATGCCGATCAGCCCACACACCCGGCCCGACTTCAATGTCAGCTCGACGTTGTCGAGAGCGAGCACATCGCCGTAATGGACTGTCACGTCCTGGATCTCGACCACCGGTGCGGTCATTTCGGTGCTCCGGCCAGTGCGGTCGCGATGGTGTTCGCGTCGTGGCGGATCAGCTGCAGGTACGTCGGCACCGGGCCGTCGGCCTCGGAGAGCGAGTCGACGTAGAGAACGCCGCCGAACCGCGAGCCGGAGGCTTCCACCACGCGTTGCATCGGGGCGTCCGACACCGTCGACTCGCAGAACACGGCGGGGACACCGCGTTGGCGGACGAAGTCGATGGTCGAACCGATCTGCTGCGGGGTGGCCTGCTGTTCGGCGTTGACCGGCCAGATGTACTTCTCGGTCAGGCCGGCGTCGCGGGCGAGGTAGGAGAACGCGCCCTCGCAGGTGACCAGGGCGCGCTGGTCGGCGGGCAGGGTGTTCACCGCCGCGACGAGGTCGTCGCGCACGGCGCCGAGCTGGGTTTTGTAGGCGTCGGCGTTGGCGCGGTAGGCGTCGGCGTGCTCGGGGTCGAGCTCGGTGAACGCGCGGACCATGTTGTCGACGTAGATCTGCGCGTTCACCGGCGACATCCAGGCGTGCGGATTGGGCTTGCCCCGGTAGGCGTCCTCGCTGATGTCCATCGGTGCCACCCCCTCGCTCACCACCGCGTGCGGCACGTCGAGATCGGCGACGAACTGGCCGAACCAGGCCTCCAGGTTGAGGCCGTTGTCCAGGATCAGGTCGGCCTGGGCCGCCTTCCTGATGTCACCCGGGGTCGGTTCGTACCCGTGGATCTCGGCACCCACCTTGGTGATCGATTCGACCCGCAGGTGGTCGCCCGCCACATTCCGCGCCATATCGGCGAGCACCGTGAAGGTGGTGAGGACCACCTTCTTCCCGTCGTCCGCGGAGGTGATCCCCCCACAGGCGGTGAGCGCGAACGTCATGACACCCAGCACGGATGCCGCCAGCACCCGGCGTCGCACCGGCGAACGGTAGAACCCAACCTTCATCCCGGAATTATATTGTTCGGGTACCCGAACTTTCAAGTTCCGGGCTGGAAACAGTCACCCGGACGGCTCAGGATGCCCAGGGCGGGGCGAAGGTGGTGCCGTCGGGAAGTTCCGCGGCGAAGCCGACGCGCACAGTCACCAGCAACGCGGCGGGCTCGTCGGTGGGGTTCGCGAGGGCGATCATCGAGCCCGCGGGTGCGACCGCCGCGTCGCCCGGTTTCATCGGCGTCGATTCGCCGTCGATGGTCATGGTCACCTCCCCCGACACCAGGACGAAAGCCTCCTCGCCCAGGATCCGATGCGGCACACCGACCGAACCGGCGCCGACCTCGGTCTGCCAGACGCACAGCTCGGCACTGCCGGTGCCGGGACGGATCAGGGACGTGAATCGAGCATTGTGCACCTCGTGCACCTGCGCGTCGATGGAGCGGATTATCGGCATTCGAACCTCCATAAGGTCAAGTAACTTGTCCATATGGTCAAGTAGATTGACTATTGTGTCAAGTGCCAGAATGACTGCCGTGCCCGCGAACGCAGACCTGCCCCTCCTGCTGCTCGCGGCAGCGGCCGACGTGACCCAGGCGGTGCACGCCGGGGTCACCGCGGCGGGGTTCACCGACATTCGGCCGACACACGGCTTCGCCTTCGCGCGCATGGCACCCGACGGCGCGACGGTCGGCGAGATCGCCGAGCACCTCGGCGTCACCAAACAGGCAGCCAGCCAACTGGTCGACGAGTTGGTCACCAAGGGCTACGCCGACCGCAACCCACACCCGCGCGATGCGCGGGCCCGCCTGATCACCCTCACCGACCGCGGCTGGGCATGTACGCGAGCCGCCGACGCCGCCCTGGTCGACTTCACCCGGAACTGGTCGCAGACCCTCGGCGCGGCGACGCTCGCCGAGGTCAGCGAGGCGCTGGGTCGTGTCGTCACCCCGGGCCGAGTCCGCCCGAGCTGGTGAACAGACAACCCCCGTAACCAAACGGCGCGGGCCGACGATTTCATATCGGGTACCCAATAATCCGAAGAATTGGATTTTCAAAACCTACGCGGTGTCACGGCGAGCGGCATACTCTCGGATCGAGCGGTGACGCGCCACCGCGGCACCCGGGCCCGACGGCCCGGATTGCGCACTCGTCACACTGTTCGCCACTAACCCGGAGAGTCAATGTCAGTCCTGGCCACCGCTTCATCCACCGTCGACACCGTCACCCGGCACAAGTACGAGCGGCTGCAGTACACCGGCTCGGCCGGCGTCGTCGCCTCGCTCGAGGACGCGCGCCTGGTCGACCGCTGGCGCGCCGATTACCCCGACTGGGACGGCGCCCACTGGGCATTCGACGCGGGCACCGACAGCCCGGGACGGCTGCGCCCGATCAATGTCGCGGTACGCAACAACTGATCAGCGCGACGCGCTGCGCCTGATCGGCACAGCGCGCTCCACCTGACCAGCGCAATGCGCCGTGCCCGATCGGTACTGCGCGCTCCGCCCGACCAGCGCGATGCGCTGGGCCTGATCAGCGCCGGGCGCTCAGCCTGAACTGCGACTGATCAGCGCCGGGGTCCTCCACCTGATCAGGCGGCGCCCGCCGCGGCCTTGCGGTCGATGATCCGCGGGAACGGGCTCGCCGCTTCCAACTGGTAAGCCAGGTCGAGCAGGGTCCGCTCGTCGCCCCTGCGGGCGGCGAGCTGGACCGATCCGGGCAGCCCACTGGGCAGGAGTCCGTGCGGCAGCGAAACGCCGGGTCCGCCGCCGACATTGTTGAGCGGAGTGAAGCCCACGTAGTCGGCGAGTTTGGCCAACAGCGCGTCGAACGGCTGCCCCGGCGCGAGCTCCCCGATACGCGGCGCTGGATGCGACAGCACCGGCGTGAGCAGCGCGTCGACATCGGCGAAATGCTTGTCGTAGGCCGCTACTCCTCCGCGCAGCCGCCATGTCGACACGGCAACGCCGAACGGATTGCGCTTGGCCATCCCGATCAGACCGGTGGTGAACGGGTCGAGTTTGCGCGCATCGAAGCGCCCGCGGTGCCCCAGCCGGAACGACAGTGCCATCGCCGCGGCCATCACCGCCCAGTAGCGCTTGAAGTCCTCGACGAAGCGCGGGTCCACGTCCAGGCGCATCTCGACGATCTCGTGGCCGAGGCCTTCGAGCACCTTCGCCGCAGAGGCCAGGATGACGCCGTTGTCGGCGTGCACCGGTCGGCCGAGGACATCGGCGGTGATCAGGCCGATCCGCAACCGTCGCGCGGTCGGCCCCTCGACCAGCCCGATCGGCGTCAGCTTCGGATTCGCGGCGAATTGTTCGACGGCGGCCAGGTAGTGCGCCGTATCGCGAACCGAGCGGGTGAGCACACCCTCGGCGACCAGATGCACCGGCAACGAGCGGGCGCCGGGCTGGTCGAGCAGCCGGTTGCGGGTGGTTTTCAGACCGACCAGACCGTTGGCCGCGGCCGGGATGCGGATCGAGCCGCCACCGTCGTTGGCATGGGCGATCGGCACCACCCCGGCCGCGACCAGTGCCGCCGATCCGCCAGAGGAAGCGCCGGCCGAGTACTCCGGATTCCACGGATTGCGGGTGGGCGCGCGGTTGGTGAACTCGGTGCTGGCGGTGAGCCCGAACTCCGGCAGCGTCGACTTGCCGAGCACGATCACGCCCGAGTGCAGGAACTGCGCACCGGGACCGCTGGTCACCGTGGCCGGGTGTGGCGTGAACGCGGCAGAGCCGTGACAGCTGGGCAGGCCGGCGATGTCGGTGTTGTCCTTGACGAACGCGGGCACCCCGGCGAACACGCCCGCCGTTTCCGGCGTCGACGCCGCTCGCTCGAAACACGCCACCTGCACGGCGTCCAGACTCGGGTCGACCCGGCGCGTCCGGGCGATCGCGGCCTCGAGCACCTGCGCCCGACTCACTTCTCCCGCGCGCAATGCCGCGGCGACACCGACTGCGTCCAGCGTCCCGAGGGCATCGTCGGTGAATCCGTGTACGGCAGAGCTCATGCCCGCAGCGTAATGCGAGCCGGTGGCCCTTCGCAGCAGTAACGAACTTGCTCGCCGCTCGACTATCGCATTTCTATTGGAAATGGTTATCATTAACATCTTGCTCGAGCTTGGAGGACATGTGGGACACCTGTTGATGGTGGAGAGCTGGGTCGGCTCGATGAGCACCCTGCTCCCGGCGGGAATCAAGAACAGCGGACACGAATTCAGTCTGTTGACCCGAAATCTCGGGCACTACCTGCGGGCCGGGACACCGACGCCGCACCCGCTGCTCGGCGCGGTCAACGTGTTCACCGCCGAGACCAACGACGAGTCGACCCTGTTGCCCTACGTGCGAAAACTGCACCAGACCTTCGGTTTCGACGGGGTCATCACCTCGTGCGACTACTAC
This sequence comes from Nocardia sp. NPDC058633, assembly GCF_042717045.1. Lineage (NCBI taxonomy): Bacteria > Bacillati > Actinomycetota > Actinomycetes > Mycobacteriales > Nocardiaceae > Nocardia > Nocardia sp. NPDC058633. Next base: position 28,803 of record NZ_JBHXRA010000030.1, on the reverse strand, counting down.
CTGCCGACCGTCGCCGCGATCGCCACCGAGCTGGGCCTGCCCGGCGCGAGCCGCTCCGCGGTGGCCGACGCCTGCGACAAGTACCGGACCAGGCAGATCTGCCTCGGCGCCGGTGTCGCGGGCCCCGCCTTCGCGGTGGCCGAGCAGTACGACGACATCGTCGGCGCCGCGGCCGAACTCGGCTATCCACTCGTGGTGAAACCGGTCGACCTGTGCGGTGGGATGTTCGTTCGCCGGGTCGACGACCACACCCAGCTGCGCGCGGCAGTCGATGCCATCGCCGGATTCCCGGTCAACGCCCGAGGACAACACCGCTCGCCACGCATCCTGCTGGAGGAATGCCTGGACGGACCGGAATTCAGCGTGGAAACAGTCACCGTGGCCGGGCAGACCACGGTGATCGGGGTGACCGACAAGCAGATCACCGGCGCGCCCTCGTTCATCGAGTCGGGCCACATGTTCCCCGCCGCCCTCGACCCCGCCGACACGAGGGCCGTGGCCGAGCTGGCGGTCGCGGCGATCACCGCGCTCGGACTCGACGCGACGGTCGCGCACACCGAGATCAAACTCGGCCCGCAGGGCCCACGCCTGATCGAGGTGAACCCGCGCCCCGCGGGCAACCGCATCACCGAACTGGTGCGACGGGTCACCGGACTCGACCTCACCGCGGTGCACGCCGAAACGGTGGCGGGCGGAAAGCCCGACGTCACACCACGAGAAACCGGCATCGCGAGCGCGGCCGTCGCCTTCGCCGTGCCCACCCATACCGGCCTGCTGACCAGCGTGGACGGCGCCCAGAACTGGGCGGCCGACACCAGAATCGTCGAACACACACTCGCCGACCCCGGTACCGAGGTGCGCCCCGCCACCGACAACAACACCTACCTCGGTCACGTCATGGTGGTGGATGAAACCTCCCACACCGCAGGCGACCTGGCGCAGCGACTGATCGCCGATCTGCACTTCGAACTCGGCGGCGCGCGATGATCGAATCCGCGCTGCGGCCCGACTCCGTCGCCGAGCTCACCACCTGGGCACGCACCGGGCGACTCGGCCCCGAACCGACGACGCTGCACGCGTCGACGGCCTTCCGCACCGCCTACGGCACCCGGCACGCGGGCCGCGCCCGCGGATACCGCAACGAGGTGCTGAGCCTGCGGGTCGGTGCGGCGGTGGGTTCGTGCGGGCTCGAACCCGGCACGGCCACCGACGATCTGGTCGACAGCTGTGTCGCGGCGACGATCGCGGAGTTGCTCGAGCATCCGGTGCCCGCGGTCCGTATCGCGGCGCTCGACGCCTATCTGATGCATGTTCGTCCGCATCCGTACGCGGGTGGCGCGCTCGGTGCGTCGGTGCTGATCGACGGACCGACCTCGTTGACGAAGTCGCGCCGCCGCGCGAGCGCTGTCGTGGACCTGTTGCCGGCCGGGGTCTCGCGTGTGTTGGTGGTCGGCGTGGTCGGTTCGCTGCTCGCGGAGTTGCGGGCGCGGGCCATCGCCTATCTGCCGTGCGACCTCGCCGGTGGCGTCACCGAGTGGGGTGAGCCGGTGTTCGAGTCCGTCGAGCAGGCCCCGTCGGACTACGACGCGCTGCTGGTCACCGGAATGTCGCTGGGCAACGAGACATTCGACGATTTTCGGGCCACGGCGAACGACCGCGGCCTGCCGCTGGTGCTGTTCGCCCAGACCGGCAGCGCGGTGCTGCCCTGGTTCCTCGGCGCGGGCGTGCACGCGGTCTCGGCCGAGCCCTACCCGTTCTTCTCCCTCGACGGTGGGCCGAGCACCATCCTCACCTACCGAGAGCTGTCATGACCTCACCACAGCCCGCCCTCCTGCAGTTGATCGGCAACACGCCCGCCGTGCCCATCCCGGTCGGAAACAGCTGGTACACAGCCAAACTCGAAGCGGCGAGCGTCGCGGGGATGAAAGCCCGCGCGGCGGTATCGATGTTGCGTGCGGCGTCGGCACGCGGCGAACTGGCACCGGGCGCGCCGATCATCGAATCCACCAGCGGCACTCTCGGACTGGGGCTCGCGCTGGCGTGCAAGGCGCTGGGTCACCCGGTGTTGCTGGTGGTCGACGACGAGCTGGAACCCGATCTGCGCGCCCTGTTCTCGGCGTTCCAGATCCCGCTCGACGTGGTCACCGAGCCACACCCGACCGGCGGCTGGCAGCAGGCCCGGCTCGATCGCCTGGCCGTCCTGCTCGCCGCCACCGAGGGCGCGTACTGGCCCGACCAGTACGACAATCCCGACAACGCGGGTGGTTATCAGGCGATGGGCGAAGAGATCCTCGCCCAGGTGGACGCCGTCGACGTGCTGGTCGCCTCGATCGGTTCCGGCGGGCACTGCGCCGGACTCGCCCGGGTCTTGCGCAGGCGGTGGCCACGCCTGCGGGTGATCGGCGTCGACGCCGTGGGTTCGCGGATCTTCGGCCAGCCCGACCGACGCCGACTCATGCGCGGTCTCGGCAGCAGCATCCTGCCCCGCAATGTCGCCTACGCCGATTTCGACGAGGTGCACTGGGTCGGTGCGGCCGAGGCGGTCGCCTCGTGCCGGCGGCTCGCGGCGGCCACCGGCATCGCGGGCGGCTGGAGCACCGGCGCCGCCGCCCTGGTCGCGGGCTGGGTCGCCGAGCGCGAACCCGACGCCCGGGTCCTGACCGTGTTCCCCGACGGACCGCACCGCTACCTGGGCACCATCTACAACGACGACTGGTGCCGAACCAACGACCTCTTGCGCGCGCCCACCACCGAACCCATCGCGCTCACGACTCCCGACAGCGCCGAGGTGCTCGACTGGGGCCGATGTTCGACCGTCGGTGACCCCGCCGCCACGGCGGCCCGGCACGGGAGCGCCGGATGAGCGGTGCCGACACCTTCCGCGCGCTCCCGGGGGCCGTACGGCTGCTGCTCGTGAATCACCTGGTGGGCCATATCGGTTTCTACCTGCTCGTGCCGTTCCTGGCCGACTACCTGCTCGACGACCTCGCGCTGTCTGCCGCCGTTGTCGGGATCGTGCTCGGAGTGCGCAATCTCAGCCAACAGGGCCTGTTCCTCGTCGGTGGTTCGGCCGCCGATCGGCTCGGCGCGCGCGGCGTCATCATGGTCGGGCTCGCGATCAGGGCGCTCGGCTTCGCGCTGTTCGCCGTCGGCGGTTCGCTGCCGGTGGTGCTGGCCGCCTCGGTGCTCACCGGTTTCGCCGGCGCGCTGTTCAATCCGGCTGTCCGCGCGTTCATCGCCAAGGACAGCGGTGCGCAGTCGGCGCAGGCCTTCGCGCTGTTCAACGTCTTCGGCAATTCGGGCGCCGCGATCGGGCCGGTGCTCGGCACGCTGCTGATCGCCGCCGGGTTCCGGATATCAGCGCTGGTCGCGGCGGCGATCTTCGCCGTGCTCGCGGTGGTGCAGTGGCTGCTGCTGCCCGCGCGACCGATGCCCGCGCACGAAGGCGGGATCGGCGCCGATTTCGCCACGGTGTTCACCGACCGCCGGTTCTGGGCGTTCACCCTCGCGCTGATGCCCATGTTCGCCCTGCAGAGCCAGATCTATTTCCTGTTCACCCTCCAGGCCCAGGACAGCGCGGGGCCGGGCCACGGTCCGGCGGCCGTGGCCGCGTTGTTCGTGGTCGAGACGATCGCGGTGGTGGCATTGCAGGTCAGGGTCACCACCGTGCTGGCACGCAGACCACAGCGAGGGCCCGCGATGGCGCTCGGGATGGCGATCATAGGCGTCGCGTTCCTGGTGCCCCCGGCCTCCGTGGGCCTCCTCGGGGTCGAGGGAAACAGCGTGGCGAGCACGGCGATCCGGGTCGCTCCGGTCGTGGCGGCCGCGGTGCTGCTCGCGATCGGGGTCACCGCGGTGCAACCCTTCGTCAACGAGGCGATCGGGCGCTTCGCCGAAACTCGCCTGACCGGAACCTATTTCGGCGCGTTCTATCTCGCGTCCGGCCTTTTCACCGTTGTCGCCACCTCGGTCACGGGCGCGGTGCTCGACCGCACCGGCGGTCCACTGAGCTGGCCCCCCGCGCTGTTGTGCGCCGCGGCGGGGCTGCTGTCGGCCCTCGCGCTGATGCGACTACACCGCCGCGATCGGCTCCCGGGGCCGGAAGCGGTCGCACCCGAACCGGATGCCGCGAGCCACGCGGCGGTCTCCGGTGGCGACCGGGACCGCACCGACCACCCCGACGAAAGGCGATGAACCCCATGACGATTCATCTCGCCGCACCGGGGATCGGTGTCGGCCGCGCCTACGGCAGCTGCGGCGAGCTGTTGCAGGGCGTCACCGCACAGGATCGGCATTTCCTGGTCACGCTGCCCATCCGTCGCGGCACGGTGGCCGTCTTCGAACCGGGCGGCGACGACATCGCCGTGGCGCCGGCCGGCAAGTCCAAGGCGCAGCGCCTCGCCGGCGCGATGGTCGCCCGATCCGGCCTACTGCGCGGCGGACGACTCACCCTGCACAGCGAACTGCCCGAGGGCAAGGGACTGGCGAGCTCCACCGCCGATCTCGTCGCCACGGCCCGCGCGGTCGCCGACGCCGAGGGCCGGGCCGTGCCGGTCGGCGAACTCGAAGCCGACCTACGCGCCATCGAACCCTCCGACGGCGTCATGTACCCGGGCGCCGTGGCCTACTTCCATCGCGAGGTCCGCTTGCTCGCCCGCCTCGGTACCCTGCCGGCGCTGACGATCGTGGCGGGCGACGAGGGCGGTTCGGTCGACACCGTCGAATTCAACCGGGTCGAACCCAGTTTCAGCCCCGCCGACAAGCGTGAATTCGACCGGCTGCTCGGCGAACTCGGCGGCGCGATCGCGCGCGGCGACACGGCCGCGATCGGCGCGGTGGCCACCCGCAGCGCGGTGCTGAGCGCGGCATCGCGGGAACGTCCACATCTGGACGCGACGATCCGGGCGGCACGCGCGATCGGCGCGATCGGCGTCGTCGTCGCCCACAGCGGCACCACCACCGCGATCCTGCTCGCCGACCACGACCCGCGCCTGCGCGAGCAGATCATCGCCGCGCAACGGATCTGCGCCGACTTCGCCTGCTCGGTCACGGTGCACCACTCGTGGCGTCCCGGCGTGCACGCCGAGCAGCGCGTAGCCGCCGCCGACCATCCCCACCTGTTGAGCATTCCCCGAACAGAGAGCACGCCCCGATGATCACCGTCGAGAAGATCCATTTCACCTACGACGGACGAATCACGCTCGACGACATCAGCTTTCAGGTCGATCCGGGCAGCACACTGGGACTGATCGGCCCGAACGGGTCGGGCAAGTCCACGCTGTTGCGGTTGATGTACCGGGCACTGCGCCCGGCGGGCGGGTCCGTCGTCATCGATTCGACCCCGGTGCGAGGATTGCGCGGGCGTGAGCTCGCGAGCCGCCTTGCCGTTGTCGCGCAGGAAGCGCCACCCGACACCCCGGTCACCGTGGCCGAGACGGTGCTGCTCGGCAGGTCGCCGTGGGTCGGTGCCTTCCAGGGGTATTCGCGGGCCGACCGGATCGCCGCCGCGGCCGCGCTCGAGCACGTCGGGGCACGGGCACTGGCCGAGCGACGGTTCGCCACGCTGTCCGGCGGTGAACGTCAGCGCGTCCTGATCGCCAGGGCACTCGCCCAGCAGGCCGACCACCTGCTGCTCGACGAGCCGACCAACCATCTCGACATCCGGTACCAGCACGAATTGCTCGCTCTCGTCCGCGGTCTCACCACGACCACCACCGTGGTGGTGCTCCACGAACTGAATCTGGCCGCTCGCTATTGCGATCGGCTCGTCCTGCTCGACCAGGGCCGTGTCGCCGCCGCCGGAACCGTCGCCGAGGTCCTCACCCCGCAGATCCTCGAACCCGTCTACAAGATCCCGGTCCGGCGAACCTCCGCCTTCGGCGCCGTCCAACTCCTGTTCGGCCCCGCCACCGACCTCGACCCACTCGAGACGGCCGACTCCACCCACCTCGAGGACGACACCTTGTCGAGCGCCGACATCCCCGCCATCAGCGCCGATTCCCCCGCGGCCGAGACGAGAGAGGCGGCCACGCGATGACCGCGACCCTGGTGGCCGATCCGGCCGTCGACGACCTCGACCACGCCCGGCACCGTGGCCGCACGGTGCTGCTGACCGTGGGACTGACGGTCGCGCTGGCCCTCACGCTGGTGATCGCGGCCGGGCTAGGACCGGTCGCTGTCCCGCCGGGCACGGTGGCGCGCATCATCGGCCACCACACCTTCGGTCACCCGGTGACCGTGGACTGGACGACGGCCCAGGACTCCATCGTGTGGCTGGTGCGGGTGCCGCGCGTGCTGCTCGGCGCGCTCGTCGGAGCCGCGCTGGCGATCACCGGCGCGGTCTTGCAGACCATCGTGCGCAATGTGCTCGCCGATCCGCACATTCTCGGCGTCACCTCGGGCGCCTCCACCGGCGCCGCCGTGTACCTGCTGTTCGGGGTCGCCGCGGCCACCACAGCGACCGCGCTCGCGGCGAGCGCCTTCGCCGGCGCGCTCATCGCCACCGCGCTGTTGTTCGTGATCTCCCGGATCAACGGGCAGCTCACCTCGCTGCGACTATTGCTCGGCGGAGTCACCATCGGCTACATCTTCTCGGCCGCGACCAGCTTCCTGATCTTCGCCTCCGATCGGCCCGAAGGCGCACGCACCGTGCTGTTCTGGCTGCTCGGCTCGCTCGCACCGGCCGCCTGGTCCTCGGTCGCCACGACGGTGGCCGTCGTCGCGGTGTCGCTGATCGCGGTGTTGCTGATGGCGCCCCGGCTGGACGCGCTGGCCGCCGGTGACGACACCGCGCGCACGCTGGGCATCGCACCGAACCGCCTTCGCCTCTGGGCGTTACTGATCGTGGCCCTGGCCGTCGGTGCGGTGGTCGCGGTCGCGGGTGCGATCGGTTTCGTCGGGCTGATCGTGCCGCATGTGGCCCGGCTGTGCACCGGCGGCACGCACCGGCATCTGCTCGTGGTCAGTGCGCTGATCGGCGCGCTGTTCCTGGTCGTGGCCGACGTGGCGGCCCGCACCGTCTTCGCGCCGCGCGAACTGCCCATCGGCATCGTCACCGCCGCCGTCGGCGCACCGCTGCTGCTGGTGCTCATCCGCCGCTTCCGCGCGCCCGGCGCCTCCTGAGTTTTTCGTAAACCCTTCCCTACCAACTGTTGAGGAACAACGATCACCGTGTTCACAGGTGTCATCTCCGCCCGCCGCTGCGCGGTCCCCGTCCTAACCCTGCTCACCAGCGCGCTCGTCGCCGGTTGCGGCGCACCGGAGCCGGCCACCGCACCGGCGGAAAGCGGCTTTCCCCTGACGATTTCGAGCTGCGGCCGTGATGTCACCTTCACCGCACCGCCGCAGCGTGTCGTCACGGTCGGCTCCATCGCCGCACCGCTGATCGCCGCCGCGGGTGCCGCCGACCGAATCGTCACCCGCACCTTCGAGGCCGCCGCCTTCCCCGGCGAATACGCCGCCGCGCTCGAGGGCATCGAGATCACCGCGCCCACCGCGGAACTCGCGCGCGAGGAGATCATCAGCCGCTCCCCCGACCTCGTTGTCAGCGTCGAAGGGCTCTCGGTGACCCCCGACGACCTCGCCCAGGTGAACATCCCGCTGATCGTCACCCGCGGCTACTGCCGCGACGCGGCAGGCACCTTCGACGACGTCTTCGCCGACATCACCCTCTACGGCAAGCTCTTCGGCACCGCGAACGCAGCAGACGCCGAGGTCGACACGTTGAAGCAGCGAGTCACGGCCGTGACCGAACGCCACCGCGGCACAACGACTCCCCGTCCGGCCGCCGCGCTGATCCTGTCGCGCGACGGCGCCCAGCTCAAGGCCTACGGTGCCAAGAGCACCGTCCACGAACAGATGAAGATCCTGGGCCTGGGCAATGTGTACGGCCAGATCGACAAGCGCAACTTCGAAGCCAACACCGAGACCCTCATCGCCGCGGACCCCGAGGTGATCATCTTGCTCACCCAGGGCGACCAGACGCCCGACTCGGTACGCACCGCGCTGCGCCAGCGTCCCGAACTGGCCGGTCTGCGCGCGATCCGCGAGAACCGGATCATCGTGGCCCCCTTCGGTTACACCGGACCGGGACCGGTAGCCGTCGAGGGCCTGGAAGTCCTCGATCGCGAACTGGCGCAGGTGCGATGACCGCCACCACCACCGACTATCTCGTTCGCGAGGCAGGCCCGGCAGACCTCGCGGGCGCGCGCAGCGTCATGCTCGACACCTTCTACCAGGTATTCGGGATCGGCTATCTGCCCGAGTACCACCAGGACGTGATCGACCCGGAGTCCGCCTACCTGCGGCATCCGCGGCACCGGCTGTGGGTCGCCGAGCACGAGGGCGTCATCGTCGGCACCACCGCGATCCGAGCCAAGGGTCCCGCGCATCCACCGCATCCGGCCGAGCTCGCGCGCCGCTATCCCGACGAGACCACCGCACAACTGTTCCGGGTCTACGTCCGGCCGCAGCATCATCGGCGCGGGCTGGCCACCCGACTGGTGACCACCGCGGTCGAGCACGTGCGCGCCACCCCGGAATTCGAGCGACTGTACCTGCACACCGACGCGCGAACGCCCGGAGCGCTGGAATTCTGGCAGACCTTCGGCCACATCGTGCACGACGCGCGCGGTCCGCACGACGGTTTCCAGACGGTGCACCTGGAGATCGCGCTGGAGCGCGACGGGCAACAGCCGCGCTGACGGTCGACGCTGGCGCGGTGGCGGCATACACGGCACTATCGAAGTCGTGGAACTCTTGCGAATCACGCGACGATCGGGTGCTCGGTCGTGACCGCGCTGGCGCCCGGCGAGAACCGGCCCGCCCCCGGTGATCAGTTGACCGTCACCGTGGCGAGTTCGGCGTCGGTCGATGTGTCGGCGCTGCTGGTGAACACCGCGGGCACCGTACGTTCCGACGCCGACTTCGTCTTCTTCAATCAGCCCACCGGACCGGGCGTGGTGTACCGGCACGGCAACGGCGGGCCCGACGTGGTGGGCGTACAGACCTCGTCGCTGCCCACCGATGTGGACAAGGTGGTGATCACCGCGAGCCTCGACGGTCGTGGACCCGCGACCTTCGCCTCGGTCGGCGCCCTGACCACCACCATCGAATCCGGCTCCACCACACTGACTTTCCCGATTTCGGGGCTCACCACCGAGAGTGGTGTGGTGTGCGTGGAGATCTACCGGCGCAGCGGAGCCTGGAAGGTTCGGGCGGTCGGACAGGGGTACGACGACGGGTTGGCCGGGATCGCTTCGGCTTTCGGCGTCAACCTCGACGACGAGCCCGACGTCCCCGCCGCACAGAGTGTTGCGGTGCCGCCGAGTCAGCCGCCCGCCTATCCGCCCGCGGGCGCACCCCCCGCCCCCGACCACCGCGGCCCCGGCCAGCCGGGACAATTCGCGCAGCCGCCCGCCTATCCGGGGGCTCCCGCGCCCACCTATCCCGGCCACGGTGCCCCACCCGCGCCACAGCCGCAACCCTCGTTCTCTTCTCAGCAAGGAGCCCAGCCCGTGCACAGCGATCTGTTCGACCCCTCGCATGCCGAGGTCAACGGCCTCGGTATCCAGAAGCAGGGCGGCAAGATGGTGAAGGTCGGCATGAACGGGGAGGTGATGGCGCGGGCCGGGTCGATGGTGGCCTATCAGGGTGACCTGAAATTCGAAGCGCTCGGCTCCGGCGGCATCGGCCGCGCCATTCGCCAGCACCTCACCGGCGAAGGCGTGCCGCTGATGAAGGTGACCGGCCGCGGCGACCTGTTCCTGGCCAACAGCGCCGCCGACGTGCACATCATCGACCTCGACGGCACCGACGGCCTCACCATCAACGGCGCCAACGTGCTCGCCTTCGACTCCACGCTGCGCTACGACATCGGCCGCGTCCAGGGCGCCGCGGGCTACGCCTCCAACGCGGGCCTGTTCAACTGCGTGTTCACCGGGCGCGGCCGCATCGCGATCACCACCCACGGCAGTCCCGTCGTCCTCACCGTCGACCAGGCCACCTACGCCGACCCCAATGCCGCCGTGGCGTGGTCTTCCAGCTTGCAGACCGGCATCAAGCGCAACGACTCCTTCGGCCTCGGCCGGCTGATGGGCCGCAGCACCGGCGAGGCCAGCACCCTCGCCTTCTCCGGCCGCGGCTTCGTCATCGTCCAACCCTCCGAACTCCCGCCGGGCGGCCTGATCGGCGGCACCGGCGGCGGCCAGCAGGCAGGCACCGGCGGCGGCATCTTCGGCTGACACCCCCGGACACGGCAAAGGCCGATACCCCGCCCCTCCGGCGGGTATCGGCCTTTGTCGTGTGCGCTAGTTCGCGCGCTCCTTGCGAGCTTGGCGGCGGGCCTCACGCATGTCGTTGAGTTCCTGCTCCAGGCTTTCCGCGATGCGGAACTGGCCGGTGTCGTAGATGCTGGTGGGCTCGATCGCCTCGTAGCCGAAGTTGGCCTCGGCGAACGCCTTTTCGACGCGAGCCTCGATGTCGGAGATGGCGCTCTTGCGGGCGGCCGGGACCGAATCGGTGGCCGGTTCGGGCTTGGCCGCTTCCTTGGGCGGCTCCGGCGCCACCACGGGGGCGGGAGCGGATTTCTTGGCGGTGGCTTTGTCCGCGGAGGACGGTTTGCCGATGCCGAAACGCTTGCGCTTCTCCGGTGGGCGGCCGTTGCCGTTGGCGATCGGCTCGGTGGGGGTCCAGGCGGGTTCGCGGGTGATCGGCGTCGTAGGGGCCGTTTCCGCGGCGGCGATCGCCTCGGCCCGAGCCGCGCCCGTCATCGGCGGGGTGTAGGTGAGGCGCACACCCTCGGTGGCCTGGCGGCCGAGGATGTTGTCGGCCGGGTCGGGCAGGTCCCTGACCTGGCTGGTGGCCCGGGTGATGGCCAGGCCGTAGCGGGCGCTGACCGCGTCGTGGATCAGCAGCGCGACGCCGATCATCACCGGCGCGACCGCGTGCACGGCGACGTCGTACCACCGACCGTCGCGCACGTAGGGATAGGTGTTGAGGGTGACGGTGAGCCCGAGCAGCGCGAGCTCGGCGAGCGCGACCTGGCGGCGGTTGTCGATCACGCCCCACTCGGCGACCTTGTTCGTGCCGACCATGATGATGATCAGGCACACGCTGATCATGGCCTCGAGCAGATAGCTGAACCAGAACAGCGGATCACTCGGCCCACCGGGCGCGATGTTCTGCTGGACGTTCACCGCCGACCACAGCATGCCGGCGCCGACAACGCCCGCCAGCGCCTTCAGCGACCACGAACGGTGCCGGTACAGCGAAGCGAGCTTCGCGTGCGGGCTCGATTCGCGCCGCTGGGCGGCCATCGCCTTCCTGGCGAGCAGCAGATCTCGCATGTCGGCCTTCTCGATCGCTTCGGTGGTCTGTCGGCTGCGGTCCGATGCGGACGCCATCGCCTGGGTGTGCTTCCAGCGCTGTTCGCGATCCTGTTCACGGATGCGTTCGGCGAGTTCGCGTTCGGCGCGCAGCTCGTCTTCGGAGAGCGCGTCGGTGAGAGCCGGATCGAATTGGTAGGCGAGGCGCCCCCGGGCACGTTCGACTCGCTGGGCGAGCTGGCTGACGTCATCCTCGAGACCGGACTCGATCGTCATGCCAGACCACCGCCCAGGGCGCGCGAAGGCAGGCAGGTGACCACACGTGTGAACGGCACAGGCCATTCTTAGTCGATATACCCTCGAGCGCGAAACCGATGCTCGCACACGGCACCCCGAACACGGCGCGCCGCGCGCGACACGCCCAACAATTTCGGTCAGTCATTCGATCTGCGAAGATAATCCCCCGCCGCCGTCGGAGCCGGAGTTTCCGGCAGTTCGGTGCCCGACCGTTGCCGAACGCCGCTCCCCGACAACCCGACCCGGCCGGATCGACGCGTTGTCCGCCGCCCGCCCCGCCTTCGACCCGACCGCTGAGCCGATCGGGCGAAACTCCGTTCCACCGCGTCGCACACGAGTGGCACTTAGGGTTGAGCCCGGGGGTGCCTTGGGGTTCGCGCACGCCCGCGAGATCTACGCCGGAGTGACGAATTGACCCAGCACACAAGCGAACTCGACCGAGTGATCGCCGAACGGCTCGAACCGTGGACCGCACGGCTCGGCGCCGACCGCAAGGCCTATTTCCATCATGTGTTGCGGGTACTGCGCTCGGCCGACCTCCTGTTCGCCCGCAGTGGCGAGCCGGGGCCGCCGCCGAGTGCGCGCGAGGAGTTCCGCACCGCGGCGACCTTCCACGATCTCGGCATCTGGGCCGCGGGCACGTTCGACTATCTCGAACCGTCGTGCGCCCTGGCGGCCGACTGGTTGATCGCACACCGCCGTGAGGACATCGCCGAACTCGTCGCCGACATGATCCGCGACCACCACCGGGTGCGCCCGACGGGCAACGCGACCGACCCGGTGGAGTTGTTCCGGCGGGCCGACCTGATCGATGTGACGTTCGGCGCGCGCCGCTACGGACTGCCGTACGCGGCCTACTCCGCGCTCACGCGGCGGTACCCCGACAGCGGGTTCCACCTCACGTTGGTGGAGCTGACGGTGCGGCGAGCGCTCATCCATCCACTCTCGCCCCTGCCGATGATGCGCTGGTGAGGCGCTATTTTCGCAGCACTATTGTCACTACGCCAATACTGCGGCACACTGGTATCCGTAACCACCGGTCACGCCTGGACCGGTGCTGTGCCGAGCCGAACAAGGAGACTCGATGGCCGCCAATCGGTCCAGCTGGATGAACGAGGACCTGGACGCCCTGCGTGACATGACCCGCGCGTTCATGGCCAAGGAACTGGTCCCCAATATCGACAAGTACCGCGAGCAGCACCACGTCGACCGCGACCTGTGGAACAAGGCGGGCGAAGTCGGCCTGCTGTGCATCTCCATCCCCGAGGAGTACGGCGGCGGTGGCGGCACCTTCGCCCACGAGGCCGTACTCATGGAGGAGCAGGCCCGCGCGGTCGACACCTCCTGGGGCATCAGCCTGCACAACGGCATCGTGGCCCACTACGTCCTCGCCTACGGCACCGAAGAGCAGAAGAAGCACTGGCTGCCGAAGATGGCCAGCGGCGAGGTCGTCGGCGCGATCGCGATGACCGAGCCCGGAACCGGCTCCGACCTGCAGGCCGTGAAGGCCAAGGCGATCCGCGACGGCGACGAGTACGTCATCAACGGCTCCAAGACCTTCATCACCAACGGCGCCCAGGCCGACCTGATCATCCTGGTCGCCAAGACCGACCCCACCCAGGGCGCCTCCGGCGTCTCGCTGGTGCTGGTCGAGGCCGACCGCGAGGGATTCCGTCGCGGCCGCGTGCTCGACAAGATCGGCCAGAAGGGCCAGGACACCTCCGAGCTGTTCTTCGAGGACGTGCGCGTCCCGGTGAGCAACCTGCTCGGCACCCAGGAGGGCCAGGGCTTCATCCAGCTGATGCAGCAGCTGCCCCAGGAGCGGCTGATCGTGTCGATGGGCGCCGTCGCTGGCATGGAGGTCGCCCTCGACCACACGCTGCGCTACACCAAGGAGCGCGAGGCGTTCGGCCGTGCGGTGTTCGGCTTCCAGAACACCAAGTTCAAGCTGGCCGAGGTCGCCACCGAGGCGCGCATCGCGCGCGTGTTCATCGACGACTGCGTCGAGAAGCATCTGCGCGGCGAGCTCGACATCCCGACCGTCGCCATGGCGAAGTGGTGGACCACCGACAAGGCCATGCAGATCGCCGACACCTGTCTGCAGCTGTTCGGTGGCTACGGCTACATGAACGAGTACCCGATCGCGCGCATGTGGGTCGACAACCGCGTCCAGCTCATCTACGCGGGCACCAACGAGATCATGAAGGAAATCATCGCCAGGAGCTTGTGATCCTCCTGACCGGTCGGTGATCCGGACCGGCCGCGAACATCTGTTCGCGGCCGGTTTTTCGCTGTTGGGGGGTCATTTCGTGACCTATCCGTCGTCCCCGCCGAGACGAATGTCCTTCGACAAGCGCCTACATTTGCGACGACGAGGACGGTGCGGCGACAGTGGACACGGGCGGCGGCGGTTCGACGGGACGACCCGGACCGGAACCGGTACTGCCGGACCGAACACAGATGATGCAGGCGGTCTGCGGAGTCGCCGGCGACAGTGATCCCGTCCTGTCCGCCGCGCACGAACTCGCCACCCTGCACGAACGCCGCGAACAACAGATACCCGGCGATACCGGCGACATCGATTGGGCCCGTGCGCGTCTGGTCTGCGAGATCGACCGCTGGGTCGCGCTGCGCTCCCCCACCCCCGAGACCTCGGCGCCGATGCACACCGAGAGCATCGGCGCGGTCGTCGACCGGATGGCCCATTTCGCCGCACTCACTTATCACGCGTTGGCCTGCGGCGCCGAAGCCGAGTTGCACGCCGCCCAACTGCGCCTGCACGAATTGGCTTGCGGCTACGAAGATCTCGTCGCCGAAGTGTCCAGCGGCGCACGCCGCCTGCCCGACGGACTCGACAGCGACACACCGGAAAGCGGCGGGACGCAATCGATCCGGAACGAGCCACGAACCGAATAGGCCGCCTACCCCCGACTGCTCAGGAGTCACCGCACGGGGCCGAAACAGCGACACACCGCCTGCTCGACGGCGTCAGAACATTCGTACCGCGACCAATCGCCAACTGTCCTTGCAGGCTTCGATGCGCCCCGCGATGGCCAACGTTCGCGGGCCACGCTGGTAGGAGGCGAAGACTTCGGCGGCGTCGCCCTCCACCGGGGTCAGGTGGACGCGGGTCAAGACGGCGGTCCCGAGACTTCGGTCGGGAGCCGAGTCCTGCGCGAGCATCGTGTTGATGGCGGCCAGCGCCTTCGGATCGGTGAACGCGCGCAGCTGAGTCGACGACCTGCGCCGATCGACGACTTCCAGCAGCAGCCGCAGGACCTGCTCGGTGAATCGCTTCGCGCCCGTGGGCGCTTCGGTGACCGCCGGTGTCGCTCGCGGGCAGGACGCGCGCACCGCCCTGCGGATACCGGCCGGCGTCGCGCCCGTCGACCGCGGCCGAACAGATCCGGTAACCCTGTGTGCCGCAACAGCATTCGTCGGCACGCAGCGCGGCGCCACGTCCCGGCCCTGCAACGGCGGCTCGCAATGTGGCGCGGGCGACAACACCATTCCGTCCGTTGACATACTCGTCCCCTTCGAGTTCGTCCACCCACTCCCCAGCGGTGGCGCACAGCATTACACGCGGCTACGACAAGTGTTCGCGAAATCAGCTCAGGTCACCTCGCGGTGTCCGCTCTCAGAACAGGGTCATCGGTTCGTCGGGCTCGGGCGTCGGTTGGCCGGGCAGCTCGGGGACGATCGCGCGCACCTCGTCGTGGAAGCGGCGGGCCAGCCCGCGCGCGGCGGCATTGTCGGGAGTGTGCACGAAGACCGTGGGCGAGCGACCTTCGCGCAACCAGTCGGCGACGGTCTCGATCCACGGCTGCCAGCCCGCGACGGTGCGTTCGGTGTCGGCGCGACCGTGATAGCGCACGATCGGGTACTCGGTCAGTGCCCGCATCCGGCGCGCGACGCGCGGCTTCTTCGCCCTGGCCTCGTATTCGGAGGGGTCACCCGGCGGCCCGTCGAACAGGACGGTCGTGTCGAACGGAACCCATTCGGCGCCGATCCGCCCGAGCACCCGTTCCAGTTGCGCCGCGGCCCGCTCGTCGTCGAAGAACGCTGGATGACGCACCTCCACCGCGCACCGCAACCCACCCGGCAGCTCACGCTGGAACCGCGCGAGCGCACCGAGATCGGTCGGCCCGAACGAAGCGGGCAGTTGGATCCACAGCGCGTGCACCCGCGTCCCGAGCGGCGCCATCACATCGAGAAACGCGCTCAGTTCGGCGCCGGCTTCGACGAGTCTGCGCTCGTGCGTCACCGCCCTCGGCGGTTTGAGCACGAACCGGAAATCCGGCGCGGTCTGTCGCGCCCACGACTCGACCGTGGACGTCGACGGCGTCGCGTAGAACGTGGTGTTGCCCTCGACCGCACCGCAGTGCCCGGCATAGGCACGCAGCCGCTCGCCGGGCGCGGGCATCCGCTGTTGCCACTGGGGGTGCGTCCACATCGCACACCCCATCCGCAGCTCACGCACAGGCCGACCGTAATACAGCGACCGGCCGCGCCTAAAATGAGACCGGTTGCCACCATTCGCCCCCGCGCGCGGGTGGCGGGATCGACGGTCTTTCCGTTCGCCCCCGCCACATCCATGACTGTCCCCGGTGCGCGCACAACGGAAAGGGCCTGTGATGGCGATTCTCACCACCGAGCGGCCCCGTGCTGTCTCGGCGACCCGCGCCTGGCTCGGCGTGTCCGCCGCCATGGTCGCGATCGCGTGGGGCGGCAACGAGTTCACGCCGCTGCTGGTGATGTACAAAGCCCATGGGCTGGCACTGACCGCGGTCGACCTGCTGCTGTTCTACTACGTCCTCGGCATCGTGCCCGCACTGCTCATCGGTGGCCCGCTCTCGGACCGGTTCGGTCGCCGCCCGCTGATGCTGCCCGCACCGCTCATCGCCGCGGCCGGTTCGCTGCTGCTGGCGGCGGGCGCGGCCTCGGTGCCGATGCTGGCGGCCGGGCGGATGCTGTGCGGCGTGGCGCTGGGCCTGGCGATGGCGGTCGGTGGCAGCTGGCTCAAGGAGCTGTCGCAACCACCGTTCGCCGAAGCCGCCGCGGGCACGGGGGCCCGCCGATCCGCGATGAGCCTGACCGCCGGGTTCGCCCTCGGCGCGGGCGTGGCGGGGACCCTCGCGCAGTGGGGACCGCTGCCCGATTCGACCGCCTATCTCGTGAACGCGGCGCTGTGCGTGGCGACCGCGTTCTGGGTGGCCCGAACACCGGAAACCGTGACTCGTCCGGCGAATCCGGGCAGGCTGCGCGAGGACCTGAAGATCCCCGCCGCCGGGCACCGACGATTCCTGCGTGTCGCGGTGCCCGTCGCGCTGTGGCTGTTCACCGCCAACGCCACCGCCTACGCCGTCCTGCCGACGCTGATGTTGCCACGCGTGCAGCATGCCCCGATCGCCTTCTCCGCCCTGGTCACCATGGTGACGCTCAGCTGCGGGTTCGCCATCCAATCGGTAGCTCGACGCATCGACCGCCCCGGCACCGCGCGCGCCGCGGTGGTCGCGCTGGTACTGCTCACCGCGGGGATGGTCATGGCCGCCTGGACGGCGGCCACCCTGAGTATCTGGGTGACGCTGCTGACCGCGGTGGTGCTCGGCAGCGGCTACGGCATCGGACTGGTCGCCGGCCTGCAACAGATCGAACGCCTCGCGGGCCCGGGCGACCTGGCCGGCCTGAACGCGGTCTTCTACTCGGTGAGCTATCTCGGCTTCGGCGTGCCCGCGGTCCTGTCGGCGCTGCACAGCGGCTTCGGCTTCGGCTACCCCGCCATGTTCCTTGTTACCGCCGTGATCGCCGCGAGCTGCCTCGCCCTGGTGGCCGCCAACTATCGCGAGGCACGAGCCGTCCACCCCTGATCGCCGCGCACTACGGTGGATCAGGTGAGCACCGACCCCGTCGAAGTCCTTCTTCGCTGGCAGGATCGCGGCGCGATCTGGCGGGTCGTGGGGCGCCGATCGGACTCGGTGACCGTCGCCCTGTACGACTGCACCGGCGGACAGGAAGTAGACCGCTTCACCTCCACCGATCCCGCCCTCCTGCGATTCCTCGGCGAGCGCGCCACCAGCGAGGGCTGACCCCCCCACCCGGCGAACGGGGTTACTCTGGTTGGCGTTGTCGCTTCACGCCCGTCGGCCGCTCACGGCCGGATCGCCGAGTGAGGAGAAACCATGTCGGCCCCTACCGAACTACCCGCTGGAACCTGGGTCATCGACCCCGCTCATTCCACCCTGCAGTTCTCCGTGCGCCACTTGATGGTGAGCAAAGTGCGCGGCCGATTCACCGAGTTCGCAGGCACGCTCGTGATCCACGCCGATGGCACCGCCGACGCCGATGTCGAGATGAAGGTCGCCTCGGTGACCACCGACAACGCGCAGCGCGACGGGCACCTGGCCTCCGCCGACTTCTTCGACGTCGCCAATCACCCGGTCGCCACCTTCAAGGCCACCGGTATCAAGGCGCTGAGCACCGATTTCTCCGTCACCGGTGACTTCACCATTCGCGGCAACACCCACCCGGTGACCCTCGACGTCGAATTCCTCGGCACCGGCCCCGGCATGGCCGACGCCCCGGTCGCCGGTTTCTCCGCGACCGCCACCATCAACCGCCGCGATTTCGGCCTCACCACCGACATACCGATGGCCGACGGCGGCGCCGTGATCGGCGACAAGATCAACCTCACGCTCGACGTCGAGGTCGGCCTGCAGAGCTGAGCGCACCGAGCACAGGAGGGCGCATGTCAGGACGACGTTTCCGAGCGGGCCTCGCCGCCGCGCTCATCGTGCTGGTCGCCGGTTGCGGCGGCTCGGCCCCCGACTCCGACACCGAATCCGCCGCCCCGCCCGCCCCGACGATCTCGGTCGCGCCGCAAGACGGTGCGACCGAGATCGACCCCCTCGGCTCGGTCCGCGTCAGCACCAGCGACGGGCAACTCACCGCGGTCACGATGACCAACGAGGACGGGGGCACCGTCGAGGGCATCTTCACCCCCGACCAGTCGGCGTGGAAACCCTCGGTGCCGCTCGGCTACGGCCGCACCTACACCGTCACCGCCGAAGCGGTCACCGTCAGCGGCAAGGTCGGCCCGATCACCTCGTCGTTCTCCACCCTGGCACCCAACAACCAGACCAAGGTGTACTTCCGGACCACGGGCGGCAAAGAGCTCTCCCCGTCGGGCACCTTCGGTGTCGGCACCGTCGTCGTCGCGCACTTCGACGAGAACGTGCCCGACCGCGCGACGGCGGAGAAGCACCTGTCGGTCACCACTGATCCCCCCGTCACCGGCTCCTGGTACTGGCTCGACGACCGCAACGCCCACTGGCGCCCCGCGAACTACTACGCACCCGGCACCACAGTGACCCTCACCGCCGACATCTACGGCAAGGACCTCGGCGGCGGCCTCTACGGCCAGGAGGACACCGAGACCAGCTTCACCATCGGTGACTCGCACGTCTCGATCGTCGACGACAACGACAAGCAGGTGCGGGTGTACGAGAACGGCGCGCTGGTCAGGACCATGCCCACCTCGCTCGGCAGGGGCGGCAGCGAGACCGTCGCGGGCAAGACCATCACCTTCTGGACCCAGCCCGGGATCTACACCGTGATGGAGAAGGCCAATCCGGTGGTGATGGATTCCTCCACCTACGGCCTGCCGGTGAACTCCCGGCTCGGGTACAAGGAAACCATCGGCTGGGCGACCAAGATCAGCACCGACGGCATCTACCTGCACCAACTCGACGACACCATCTGGGCACAGGGCAACACCAACGTCTCGCACGGCTGCCTCAACCTCAGCGGCGAGAACGCCCGCTGGTTCTACGAGTTCTCCCAGCCCGGCGATGTGGTCGAAATCAAGAACACCGGCGGCGCACCGCTGGAGGTGTGGCAGAACGGTGACTGGAGTGTGCCGTGGGAACAGTGGCAGGCAGGTAGCGCGCTGCGGTGAACGGGGACAACCACTGTGCCGCGACGCCGCACCGGGAGACGCCACGGCGGGGACCGCAGCGCGTCGGCAGGCGTGTCACCGCCGACCACCGCCCGCCCCGGCGCGGACGCGTTCGCCGAGCCGGGGCGATCATCGCCAAGATGGTGGTGGCCACCACCGCACTGGCCGTGCTCACCGGTACCGGCCTGGCCTGGTCGGCCAAACAGGACTTCGACTCCGGCTTCACCCATTCGACCGCGCTCGGCGCCGATGCCCCGCGTTCCGGTGGCGGTGCCGTCAACATCCTGCTGATCGGCTTGGATACCCGCAAGGATCTCGACGGCAACGACCTGCCGAAAGAGGTGCTCGACCAGTTGCACGCCGGGGACGGCACCGCGGGCGGTTACAACGCGAATTCGCTGATCCTGCTGCACATCCCCGCTGACGCGAGCAAGATCGTCGCCTTCTCCATTCCCCGCGACGACTACGTGACGGTAGCGGGTATCCCCGGCTACCAGCAGATCAAGATCAAAGAGGCGTACGGCCTGAAAAAGGCCGCGGTGCAGGCGAAGCTGATCGAGCAGGGCGAGCAGGACCCGATCGTGCTGGAGCGCCGCGGCCGTGAGGCCGGGCGCGCGTCCATCGTGAGCACCGTGCGCGATCTGGTGGGGGTGCCGATCGATCGCTTCGCCGAGATCTCCCTGGCCGGCTTCTACGACCTGGCCACCGCGCTGGGCGGCGTCGACGTCTGCCTCAACCAGGCCGTGGACGACAGCGAGTTCTCCGGCGCGGTGTTCCCCGCGGGCAGACAGCACCTCGACGGCGCGCAGGCCCTCGCGTTCGTCCGCCAACGCCACGGCCTGGCCAATGGCGACCTCGACCGAACCCACCGGCAGCAGGCATTCCTCACCTCGGTGGCCAAGTCGCTCAAAGACTCTGGAACGTTGACCAACCTGAGCAAGTTGTCGGCGCTGATGGATGTGGCACACCGCGATGTGGTGCTCTCCGACGGCTGGAATCTGTTCGACTTCGCCCGCGACCTCGGCGCGGCCGGTGCTGTCCCGGTGGAGTTCCGCACACTGCCGGTCCTGCGCTACGACGTGATCGATGGACAGGACGTGAACATCATCGACCCGGCCGCGATCAAACGCGAGGTGCGGGCCGCTTTCGGCCAGGAGCCGACGAAACCCGCCACCGCGGTCCCGACGAGCGTAGTCGATGTGCACAATGTGGGCACGGTGCAAGGTCGGGCCGCGGAGCTCTCGGCCGCGCTGACAAGCCGGGGCTACGGCGCGGGCGTGATCGGCAACGGCGATTCGAGCGACGGTCTGTCGTCGACGATCACCTACGGCCTCGGTGCCGCCGACGACGCTCGCACACTGGCAGAACTGCTCGGCGGACTGCCGACCGCCGCGTCGCCGTCGGTGCGGGACGGTCGCGTCCGGGTCGCTCTCGGCGCCGATTTCGCCCTGCCGGCCGAGCTGAGCCCGACGACATCGACGACCACACCGCCGACCACCACGACGTCGAACTCGATGCCACTGGCCGATGCGGGAAAACCCCTGTCCACCAACATCGGCAGCACCATCCCCTGCGTCAACTGAGACCCACCCATACCGGAGCGGGATCCCCCGTCGACGTCGAGCACGACCGAGAGACGCGTTCGGCCACCGGACCAGCCGGTGGCCGAACGATTCTCACTCCTCCGGTGCGTCCGGATACGCCTGCTGCCGGTATCCACCGCGCAGCGTTCCGTCCAGATACGCCGCCTTACAGGCCCTCCTGGCGATCTTCCCGCTCGATGTCCGCGGGATGGACCCCGCGGGCACCAGCAGCAGATCCCGCGCCATCACGCCGTGCCTGCGGGCGATCGCCGCCCGCACCGCGTCCGTGATCGGGCCCGGCTCGAGCTTCGCCGCCCCCGTGCCTCTTTCGGCGACGATCACCAGTTGTTCCGCCGCCGGATCGGACACGGTCCCGGCCGCGAGCACGGGCGCGGGCAACTGCCCCGCCTGCACCGAGAACGCCGCGATGAAACCGGGCCGCAGCGCGGAACTGGCCTCCTGCGCGGAGTATTCGAGATCCTGCGGATAGTGGTTGCGGCCGTCGACGATCACCAGGTCCTTCACTCGGCCGGTGATGAACAGCTCGCCGTCGTGATAGGCGCCGTAGTCGCCGGTCCGCATCCACTTCGCGTCGTCGGGCGCACCCTCGGCGCGACTACCGGCCGGCATCCGCGCGACCACGCGGTTGTGGAAGGTTTCCGCGGTCTCCTCCGGCCGCCCCCAGTACCCGATGCCCATGTTGTCGCCGTGCAACCAGATCTCGCCGACCTCGCCGTCGCGCCGCTCGATCCCGGTGCCGGGGTCCACGATCACCGCCCACTGCGACCGCGCGACATAGCCACACGACACCTGCGCCACCGCGTTCGGGGCGTGCTCGTCGCACTCGACCATCCTGCCCTCGTTCAACTGCCCCCGGTCGACATAGACCACCCGCGCCTCGTTGTCGCGCTTGGTCGCCGACACGAACAGCGTCGCCTCGGCCATCCCGTAGCACGGCTTGATCGCGGTCTTGGACAGTCCGTACGGCGCGAACGCCTCGTTGAATTTGCGCATCGAGGCCACCGACACCGGCTCGCTGCCGTTGATCAGGCCGATCACATTCGACAGGTCGAGGGACTCGTCGCCCTTGGGCAACCCCCGTGTCGCCGCATGCTCGAACGCGAAATTCGGTGCCGCCGAATAGATTTCGGCGCCATCGGCCTGAGCCGCCAGTTCCTTGATCCAGCGCGCGGGCCTGCGCACGAACGCGCTCGGCGACATGATGGTGATGAACTTGCCGCCGATGGTCGGCAGGATCACCGTGAGCAGTCCCATGTCGTGGAACAGCGGCAACCAGGTGACCCCGCGCGCGTTCTCGGTGATCCCGATGGCATCGATCATCTGCAGCAGGTTCGTGCCCACCGAGCGATGGGTGATCTCGACACCGGCGGGCACCCGAGTGGACCCGGAGGTGTACTGCAGGTAGGCCACACTGTCGATATTGATGTCGGGCCTGCGCCAGCGGGTACCGACGGTGTCGGGAATCGCCTCCACCGCAATGATTCTGGGCCGTTGTGCGGCCGGCTGTTCGCGGAAGAAGTTGCGCACCCCCGCGGCCGCGCTGCCGACGGTGAGCACCGCGGCGGGTTCGCAGTCGCCGAGCACGGCGTGCAGGCGGTCGCTGTGGCCCTGCTCCTCCGGATCGAACAGTGGCACAGCCACATTTCCCGCGTACACCGCCGCGAACAGCGCGACGACATAGTCGAGCCCCTGCGGCGCCAGTACCGCCACCCGGTCGCCGGGCTGGGTCACCTGCTGCAACCGCGCCGCCACCGCGCGCAGTCGCACGCCGAATTCGCGCCAGGTCAGTTCCTGGTATTCCCCCTCACGTTCGGTCGAATAGTCGATGAAGCGGTAGGCCAGATCGTCCCCGTTGGCCTCGCTGTGCTTGTCGACGAAGTCGATCAAAGTCTGATCACCGGGAATCCGGATAGTCCCCAGTTCGTCTACATAGTCGTCGAAAGTGTCGCCGATCATTCCCAATCCTTTTCAACGCACATTGACCAGAACCCGCCACTGCTCGGCGAATCGTCAATACCGCCCGAACGAGATCGCCACGTTGTGACCGCCGAAACCGAAGGAGTTGTTCACCGCGTAATCGATGCGACCGCGCCGCGCCTGACCCGAGACCACGTCCAAATCGATCGCGGGGTCCTGATTGTCCAAATTCAGGGTGGGCGGAACGATGCTGTCGCGCACACTGAGCACGGTCAGTACCGACTCGAGCGCGCCGACCGCACCGATCGAATGCCCCAGTGCCGATTTCGGCGCGTACACCGACGCGTGCGAACCGATCGCCTTCGCGATCGCGTTCGCCTCGGCGGTGTCACCGATCGGGGTGGCGGTGGCGTGGGCGTTGATGTGGGTGACGTCGGTGCGACTGATCCCACCGGTCTGCATCGCCCGCGTCATCGCCCGCGCGGCGCCGGTGCCCTCGGGATCCGGTGCGACGAGGTGAAATCCGTCCGAGGTGACGCCCGCGCCGAGCAGTCGCGCGTGAATGGTCGCGCCACGCGCCTTGGCGTGCTCCTCGGTCTCGATCACCATCATCGCGCCCGCCTCGCCGAAGACGAACCCGTCGCGGTCGGCGTCGAAGGGACGCGAGGCCGCCTTGGGATCGTGGTTGCGGGTGCTCATCGCCCGCATCTGGGTGAATGCCGCGATCGGCACCGCCTGGATGGAGCCCTCGACACCGCCGGTGACCACCATGTCAGCATCGCCCATCACGATCATCCGCCACGCGTTGGCGATGGCCTCCGAGCCCGACGAACAGGCCGACACCGGCGTGGAAACCCCCGCGCGCGCCCCCAATTCGATGCCGACGCAGGCCGCGGGGCCGTTGGGCATGATGGCCTGCACGGTCAGCGGCGAGACCTTGCGGTAGCCGCCGTTGCGGAGCCGGTCTCGTGCGTAGATCAACGATTCCGCGCCACCGAGGCCGGTGCCGATGGAGACGCCGAGTCGGTCGCGATCCACCTCGGGATTGCCCGCGTTGCGCCACACCTCGCGCCCGAGCACCACGGCCATCTGTTCGACGTAGGACAGTTTGCGCGCCTCTTCGCGGGTGAGCGAGAGGGTGGGCGACACCTTCAGGTGGCCGCCGATCCGCACCGGCAATTCGAAGTCGTCGATGAAGGAATCTTCCAAGACGTCGATCCCGCTCTCGCCGTTGAGCAGACCTTTCCAGGTCGAGTCGACGTCGCCCGCGATCGACGTGGTCGCCGCCAGGCTCGTGACCACGATGTCCGTCATAATTTTTCGCTCACTCTCTCTAGCTATGCCACGACTGAACGGGAACCGCTGATGGAGCTGAACTGGTGGAGCGTATATGCACACGACGCGACGCGCCCAAATTCTTCGAACAGGGCGCAGATGCACCGTGTCGTTTCCAGGCGCAGTGCGCCGGGTCTATTGTGACGACGGGCAACACTACCGGACCGACGCAACTCTCGCTTTTCACTAACCGGAAAGGGCAACGAGCGTGGCCAGGAACCTGACCCAACTGGAACTACTGATCGAGCTGGAACCCATCGCCGCGAGCAATGTCGACCGCCATCTCGCGATGGCCAAAGACTGGCACCCGCACGATTATGTGCCGTGGGACCGTGGCCGCAACTTCGCGTCTCTGGGTGGAATCGATTGGGACCCAGAACAATCGGCGCTCAGCGAGCTCGCCAAGGCGGCGATGATCACCAATCTGCTCACCGAGGACAACCTGCCCTCCTACCACCGCGAGATCGCCGAGAACTTCTCCAAGGACGGCGCGTGGGGAACCTGGGTCGGCCGCTGGACCGCCGAGGAGAACCGACACGGCATCGTGCTGCGCGACTACCTCGTGGTGACGCGCGGAGTCGACCCGGTCGCGCTCGAGCAAGCCCGAATGATCCACATGACCAACGGGTATTCGGCGATGGCCGTCGTGGACGACAAGGCCCCCGGCTTCGACATCCACACCTCGACCGGCGCCGGAATCCTGTTCTCCGTCGCCTATGTGACCTTCCAGGAGCTGGCCACCAGGGTCAGTCACCGCAATACCGGTCGCGTCTGCGACGACCCGATCGCCGACCGCATGCTGGCCCGCATCGCCGCCGACGAGAACCTGCACATGATCTTCTACCGCAATCTGTGCGCCGCTGCGCTCGACCTGGCCCCCGACCAGACCATCGAGGCGATCAACACCATCGTGCAGAACTTCCAGATGCCCGGCGCGGGCATGCCGGGCTGGCGACGCAACGGTGTGCTGATGGCCAAGCACGGCATCTACGACCTGCGCCAGCACATGGAGGAGGTCCTGATGCCGGTGCTGCGCAAGTGGAACATCTTCGAGCGCAACGATTTCGGTCCGCGTGGCGAGCGAGCCCGCGAGGATCTGGCGGCGTTTCTCGAGCGGCTCGGCGCCGATGTCCTGCGTTTCGAGGAGCAGCGCGATCGTTCACTGGCACGCGCGGCCGAGCGCGCGCACCAACCGGTCTGATCGACTCCGGCCCGGCCGCTACCGGGCCGGATCGCGGCGCGCGTCGTTCTTGTTGCGATACATCGCCGCGTCGGCGGCGTGCACCAATTCGTCCACGGCGCCGGGCAATTGCTCGAAGAAGGCGGTGCCGATACTGGCGCCGACGGCGAGCATGTGCCCGTCCACCTCGAGCGGCTCGGTCAGCGCGGACAGCAACGCGTCGGCCAGCAGCGTCAATTGTGCTTCACCGGAACAATTTTCGACCAGCACCAAGAACTCGTCACCCCCGATGCGGGCGGCGAGCGCGTCGGCCGGACGCACCGTGTCGCGCATCCGGTCGGCTACGACCTGTAGGACACGGTCACCGATGGTGTGCCCCCACAGGTCGTTGATCTCCTTGAAGCCGTCGAGGTCGAGATAGCAGACCCCGATCGGGGCTTGCGCGTCGGCCAGCCGGGTGAACAGGTGCGGCCGGTTCGGCAAGCCGGTGAGCGCGTCGTGATTGGCGTCGTGCCACAGGCGATCGGCGAGCTGCTTGCGCTCGGTGACATCGACCGCGACCCCGATCAAGAACTCGATGCCGCCATCGGTGCCCCGCACCGCCGACATCGACAGGTCGATCGCGGTGACCCGGCCGTCGGTGTGCAGGTGCTCGGTCTCGGTGCGGAAACTCTCGGTTTCGCCCGCGACCATGCGTTGGAGTTGTACGAACGCGAAGTTCATGTTCTGTGGGCCGAGAATATCGGCGACGGTCCGGCCCGGCATCGTCTCCGGTGTCTGGCCGAGCATCTGGGCCATGGTGGCATTGCAGTTCACCACCTGACCGGTCATGTCCACGGTGCCGATACCGACAAGGGCCCCGTCGAAGACCGCCTCGAAGCGAGCTTCCGAGAGTGCCCGCCGATTCTCGGCCTCCTGCGCCGCCGCGAGCACCGCGGCCAGTGTCGTCTCCTGTTCGGCCAGCGCGGCGCCCCGCAACGCCGCGGTGAAGCCGGCCGCGAAGTCGGCGGCCAGGCCGACCGCCCGGTTGCGGATCTGCGGCAGGGCGGGGTCGGCCGGGCCGTCGGCGGCGACCTCGACAAGGTCGAGGCACATCACCGCCACCGAACGGCTGACCGCCGCCGGATCACGATAGTTGGCGGCGACCAGCATCCGCGCCGCCCGGCGCGCGATATCGGGATCCTCGCCGCCGCGCGCGGCATCGATCAGGCCGGTGCAGAGTGCGGCCAGCATCTCGTCGATCTGGGAGCGGTTGAGGGTAGGAGCGACGACGCCGTCGAGGGCATCCGCCCACCGCTGCGCCAGCTCCCATGACCCCACTGCTGCATCCACCTGTCATCGTGTGTCCCGCCGCCTTGGCAGGCGGCCTACTCCTTGATCGCCACTCCACCGAGGCCTAGTGAACGGCCCGGCTTCTCGTGCTGATCACGCTCGGACTCCGGCTGCCACAACGGCAGCTCGACAACGCCGGGCTCGACCGAATTCCAGCCCTCGAACAGGGCGACTATCTCATCCTTGGACCGGAAGTGAATTCCGACCTTGGACTGATTCACCGAGTGCGTACCCAGTTTACCGGCGTCGTCGGGCCGAAGCTCGGACGTGAGATGTGAAATGGCTATGAAACTACCCGGCGCCACGGCTTCGCGCAGCGCGGCTACCTTGCCGATCGGATCATCGGCATCGGCCACCAGATGTAGCACCGCGATCAGCAGCAAGCCCACCGGCTCGTCGAAATCGATCAGCCCGGTCCCGCGAACCGCCTCGATCAGGTCGCCGGGTTTGCGAAGGTCGGCCTCGATCGCACTCGCCTGCGTGTTGCCGTGCAGGATGGTTCGCGAATGGGCCACCGCCACCGGATCGATGTCGACGTAGAGCACCCGCGCCTGCGGGTCGATCTCGTGGACGATCTCGTGCACATTGCCCGCAGTGGGTATGCCCGACCCGATGTCGAGGAACTGCCTGATCCCGGCGTCGAGCATGAAACGGACCGCCCGGCGCAGAAAAGCACGATTGCTCAGCGCGAGCCGCGGCAAATCGGGGACCAGATTGATCGCCATCTCCGCGGCTTCGCGATCGACGGCGAAATTGTGCGACCCGCCGAGCAGGGCGTCGTACATCCGAGCTGGGCTCGGATGTTGCATATCGACGCCCTCGGGCGCCCATACCGGCCTGTCCATCGATAACCCCTGTCTGCCATTACTCCCAGTGCGCCGCCGCAACCGCGCGGTGACGCCAGTCGAATCGTAAACGGCGTCACCGACATCGGCGCGGCTATCGTCCAGCGAGGTTCGTGTACATAACTAACTCACGGTGCCGATGGAGGGGCCCGGCGTACGACCGAGCGATTCTACTTCTCGGCACCGTAGGGCTGAGCCCAGAGCGGGGCGACATCGGGAGTCATGGTGGCGACTACCGGGATGCCCGCGGCCATGAAGTTGTCCAGGGCCCGCCGCATATGGTCGGCGGAGGTGATGAGGACAGCTTTGGTCACGCCGAGCGCTTCCATCATGCGCGCCGAGAACTCGGCATTCTGCGCGGTGGAGCCGGCTTCGGTTTCCGCGTGCAGCCGCTGCCTGGCGACACCGCGAATATTGAGCCAGTCGGCCATCACCTGCGCCTCGGTGACACCGTTGCGTGGATTGCCACCGGTCACGATGACCGGGGAAGCGGGTGACATATAGGCCTGGACCAGCGCCGCGTGCAAGCGATTGCCCAGCTCTGGTCGCATCGTCCCATCCGGCATCAGGCCGTAGCCGAGCACCACGATCGCGGTCTCGGGACCGTAGGTGGCGGGCAGCTCGATCCCGGCGAGGCCTGCCACCGAATCGACCACACCGATCAGCGGGTCGGTGGTCGGTGCCGCCACACCGGGCGGCGCGGCCGCTACGACCGCCCCGATCAGTGCGGCAGGCAGCACGAAGGCTGCCGCACAACGACGCAGAGCCTGGTGAGTGAAGAGCCAGTCCATGGTGACCTCCCGAAGCGACGTCGCATCATCGTCGCTCACCCGGGCTCTCGACATGCCGATTTCTGAAATGTTGATAGTTCGGACTGCCGATTCGGCCGAGGAGATAGCTTGTGAACGCAAAAAGGCCCTCCAACCGAAGTTGGAGGGCCTTTCGCAATGATGTTCCGGCAGTGTCCTACTCTCCCACACCCTGTCGAGTGCAGTACCATCGGCGCAGGTGGCCT
>NZ_JBHXRA010000029.1:0-41488 GCF_042717045.1 Nocardia sp. NPDC058633 | reverse complement strand
GCATCACGGCGACCACCGACGGCATCACCACCCCGTGCACCGGATCGACGAGCAACTTCGCCGCCTTCTACTGCCCGGCGAACAAGACCATCTACATGCCGATCAGCCAGCTGCAGACCGACCAGTTCCGCGACAACTGGGTCGTGTACCTGTCGGTGTTCGCGCACGAGTACGGCCACCACGTGCAGGCCCAATCGGGGATCCTGCGCAAGGCCAACAGCGAGCGAGTCGACGCGGGCGCCCGCTCGGCCAAGGGCCTGGAACTCTCACGTCGAGTCGAGTTGCAGGCCAACTGCTTCGACGGCATGTTCATCGCCTCGTCCAAAGGCGGCGGCTCGCTGTCCTCGTCGCAGGTCACGGTCGCCACCAGGGATTCCTACGGCCGCGGTGACGGCCCGGGCGACATGCGCGACCACGGTACCGCCGAGCACGGCGGCCAGTGGTTCGAAGTCGGCCTCGACCGCAACCTCACAGCCCAGTGCAACACCTTCACGGTGCCCGCCGGTGACGTGAACTGAGACGGTGCTGCTGTGCCGCACCGGTAGCTGTCGCGGCAGACGGGGAGCCGACCCCGTTCGCGGTGCATTGTCCATGTCCGTGCGTGATCAGTTGTCAGGTGATTGATGTATCCCCCGCCTCCTCCGCAGCCGCCCTACGGCAGGCCCGGGCCGCCGCCGTACGGGGGACAGATGCCGCCATACGGCGGGCAGATGCCACCGTATGGTCGGCCCGCGATGCCACCGCCCTACGGCAGGCCGCTGCCGCCGCCGTACGGCTATGCGCCGCAGGGGTATCCGCCGCCGCGTCGGGGCGGGTCGGGTGTACTCGGCGCGGTGCTGACGGTGCTGACCGTGTTCGGAGTCGTCGGGTTGCTGGTGGCCGCAGTGGTGCTGTCCGACCAGACCTCGCCGGGTACGGTCGCGAAGACGACCCCGCCGAGTTTCACCTACAGCTCCAATGCGCCTGTGCCGACCACGAACCCGACGACCGCGCGGGCCACGACCACCGCGCGCACCACCGCGCCGACGACGACCAAACCCGCAGGGCCGCAACCTGTCATCGCCCTCGGTCAGCATCCGCTGTTCAACAACGACGACGCGGGTCTGTCCAACATGGACTGCGATCTGCCGCGCTGGTCGACCAACGCCGCGGTGGCCAAGGCCTTCTTCGCAGCGGCGCAGGCGTGCCTGGATCAGATGTGGCGGTCGAACCTGGCCGCCGCGAATCTGCCGTTCAAGAGTCCGGGTCTGGTTGTCGCCGAACAGCCTTCGCAACTGTCGTCGCCGTGCGGCGGTTCCACCAGCGACGCGTTCTATTGCAGCGCCTCGAGCACCATCTACATGTCGACGGCCGGGCTGGTCCTGAACAACACCCCGTATCCACCGATGGAAGCGCTCTCGGTGTACGCCCACGAATACGGCCACCACGTCCAGGGGCTCACCGGCCTGCTGCAGGCCTCCTCGAACCAGCGCCGCGAGCAGGGCACGATGTCGTCGGGCGGGCTGGAGACCTCACGCCGAATGGAGTTGCAGGCCAGCTGTTTCGGTGGCATGTACATCGGTTCGTCGGAGGCCGGCGGTTCGTGGACCTCGCAGGAGGGCTATGCCGCGGTCAAGCACAACTACAACCGCGGTGACGGCAACGGCCGCCACCGCGATCACGGAACGCCCGACCACAACGGCAATTGGTACAACCAGGGCTATTCGAAGAATCGCAATTTCGAATGCAATACCTGGTTGGCCCCGGCGAACGAGGTCAGCTAGTGCCGTAGTGGCCTTCGCCGAAGCGGCGCGGGGAGGAGCCGTGAACGCCCTCCGCATAGGCGGTTTCGGCGTGCAGGGCGAAGTCGATGCCCGCGGTCTCGTCTTCCTTGCTCACGCGGAAGCCGATGATCTTGTCGATGCCCTTGCCGAGCACCCACGAGACCGCGAAGGCGTAGGCCGCGACCACCAGCACGGCCACGAGCTGCTTGCCGAGCTGGGCGAAGCCGCCGCCGTAGAACAGGCCGTTCACCCCACCGGTCATCACCTGGGTGGCCAGCAGGCCGATCAGCACGGTGCCCACGATGCCGCCGACGAAGTGCACACCGACCACGTCGAGCGAATCGTCATAGCCCGCTTTGTGTTTCCAGCCGACCGCGAACGAACACACCACACCGGCGGCCAAGCCGACCAGCATCGCGCCGAAGGTGCTCACCACGCCGCAGGACGGGGTGATCGCGACCAGGCCTGCCACCGCACCAGAGGCCGCGCCGAAGGTGGTAGGCCTGCCGTCGCGGACCTGTTCGACGATGAGCCAGCCGAGCATGCCGAGGCTGCCCGCTACCAGGGTGTTCAGGAAAACCGCTGCCGCGGCACCGGTGGCGCCGAGCGCGGAGCCCGCGTTGAAACCGAACCAGCCGAACCACAGCAGACCGGCGCCGAGCAACACGAACGGCAGGTTGTGCGGGCGCATCGCGTCGATGTTGAACCCGATGCGCGGCCCGAGGACCAGCGCCAACGCCAAGGCCGAAGCGCCGGAAGCGATCTCGACCACGAGGCCGCCCGCGTAGTCGAGCGCGCCGAAATTCAGCAGCCAGCCGTCGGGTCCCCACACCCAGTGCGCGATCGGCGCGTACACCGCCAGCGTCCACAGCGGAACGAAGACCATCCAGCCCGCGAACTTGGCACGGTCGGCGATGGCGCCCGAGACCAGGGCGGCGGTGAGGATGGCGAAGGTGAGCTGGAAGGTGACGAACAGCAGCTCCGGAATGCTGCCGCGCACCGAGCTCGGGTCGATCCCGGCCAGCGCGAAGTGCTCCAGATCGCCGATCAGGCCGCCACCGGCGTCGTCGCCGAAGGCCAGGCTGTAGCCGGCGACCAGCCAGACCACGGTGACCAGCGGGATCGCGATGAAGCTCATCATCAGCATGTTGAGCACGCCGGTAGAGCGCACCATCCCGCCGTAGAAAACGGCCAGCGCGGGCGTCATCAACAGCACCATGGCGGTGGCCGCGAGTAGCCAAGCAGTGGCCGCCGGGTCGATCGTTGCGGGCACGGTAACTCCTTTCACGCGTGGATGCGTTGCGAGAAAGTTACCGAACACTCGCCGTGGGTGCCGGTGCTAGCCCCGGTTTTCCTTCGCCAGGGCCCGTGCGCCGCGCTTGCCGGGAACGGGCAGGTCATCGCCGTCCGCGAGCCATTCCGCGGTGGTGAGCCAGCGGCGCTGGGCATGCGCGTCGGCCACGTCGAAGAAAAGCCGGCGGCCGCGATCGTCGCGCGCGTCGCGGGCGAGCACCGCCCAGCTCGGCGGCTTGCCCCGATCGGCGGTGTGTTCCACGACGAAGCCGGCGACCAGCTTGCCGACCATGTTGACCGGCTTCTGCGAGACCCGATTACCGTATTTGGCGGTGTGCCAGCGCCGCGCCGGGCACAGCGACCCCGGGCTCGCGTTGGACGCGATCCAGCCCGCGCGCTGGGCCCGTTCGATCAGCCACAGGTGCTTGACCGCCGACGGTGCGATCTCGCCCACCCGCTCGGCGATGAGCTCGCAGACCTCGGCATCGGCGAGGATGTCGCGCCTGGTGGGCCCGATATCGTGCTCGGTCCAGTGCGCGGCGGCGAGGCGGGCGAGGATGCGACCGAACTCGTCGATGCTGCGCTGGGCGCGACGGCCCAGCCGCTCGATCCGCTCGGCCTCGCGGCGCATCTCGTTCTGCGCGGTGAGCGTGCGGATGGCCGCCATGGTCGGCACCTGCCCGCGCTGGAGCAGTTGCAGGATGGCGTCGGCGGTCGCCGGGTCGGCCGCGGCCGCGACGGGTAAGGAGTCGCGTTTGATATCGAAGTCTTGGGGGCTGATCGCCCGGCTCAGTAGCCCGACCGCGGCGTTGTCGCCTGCGAAGTCGGTGTGGGCGAGCCAGGCGGTTGCGATGTCATCACACGACAGCACGGTGAAACGTTCCTCCGGTCGATGCGGTGGGGGAGCGATCGGTGCGCGAAGGTTGTGCCCCGGTCGGGATGAGGGACCGGCCGGGGTCACCAACCTGATGAAGGTTTGGCCACCGAAGTTGCCGAGATCCACGGTAGCCAGCCGCTTGCGCCGCTGTCACGACCGTTCATGCTTTCGTTACATCCAGATAGAAGCCGTCAACCGGGGAATTGGTTTGGATTCCTGTGGTAGCCAGTATCAACCGACTGTTCGGTGGGAAATTCGCCGCGTGTAAAGCAGTCGATAGCTCGACCGTTGCGCCCAATGGAACGCTTTGCACCTACGCTCCAGACCGCGGAATTCAATGTGATTTGGATCACAGTAGTATCAAGACTTCACTACCTCGTACGCGTGCAGTGCCAGCCGCCGATAAACCCTGTCGGACGCTCTCGGTAGCCTGTGGGTCGTGGCTCTGTACCGGAAGTATCGACCGGCGACATTCGCAGAAGTAGTGGGTCAGGAGCACGTCACCGACCCGCTGAGTACAGCGCTGGATACCGGCCGGATCAGCCACGCGTACCTGTTCTCGGGGCCGCGTGGGTGCGGCAAGACCTCGTCCGCGCGCATCCTCGCGCGCTCGCTGAACTGTGTGGACGGGCCGACGTCCACGCCGTGCGGTACCTGCTCGTCGTGTGTGGCGCTCGGGCCCGGCGGGTCGGGCAACCTCGACGTCATCGAGCTCGACGCGGCCAGCCACGGCGGTGTCGACGACACCCGTGAGCTGCGTGATCGTGCCTTCTACGCGCCCGCCGAGTCGCGCTATCGCGTGTTCATCGTCGACGAGGCGCACATGGTCACCACCGCCGGCTTCAACGCGCTGCTCAAGATCGTCGAGGAGCCGCCGGCTCATCTGATCTTCATCTTCGCCACCACCGAGCCCGACAAGGTGCTGCCGACGATTCGTTCACGCACACACCACTATCCGTTCCGCCTGCTGCCGCCGGCCACCATGCGCGGACTGCTCGGCAAGATCTGCGAGCAGGAGCAGGTACCGGTGGAAGAGGCGGTGTACCCGCTGGTCATCCGAGCTGGTGGGGGCTCGCCGCGCGACAGCCTGAGCGTGCTCGACCAGCTGCTGGCCGGTGCCGGACCCGACGGTGTCACCTACCCGCGCGCGGTCTCGCTGCTCGGCGTCACCGATGTGGCCCTCATCGACGATGCCATCGACGCGCTGGCCGCCGATGACGGTGCCGCGCTGTTCAACACGGTCGATTCGGTGATGGAGGCCGGCCACGACCCGCGCCGCTTCGCCGTCGACCTGCTCGAACGCCTGCGCGACCTGATCCTGTTGCGCGCGGTCCCCGACGCCGCCGACCGCGGCCTTGTCTCCGGCCCCGGCGACGTCATGGAACGGATGCGCGACCAGGCCGAACGCCTCGGCCCCGCCACCCTCACCCGCTATGCCGAACTCCTGCACGAGGGCCTCGGCGAGATGCGCGGCGCCACGGCCCCGCGACTGCTTCTCGAAGTGATCTGCGCCCGCATGCTCCTGCCCTCGGTCTCCGACACCGAATCGGCGACCCTGCAACGACTGGAACGGCTCGAACGCGGATTCGCCGGCGGATCGCTCCCAGGTCCGGCCCGCCCTGGCCCGGCGGCCGGTGAGTCACCCGCGCAACGTCCCGCCCCGCCTTCGTCGAGCGGTGAAAGCCGCCGCCGTGGCGCGGAACTCCTCGCCGCCGCCCGCGCCGAGAAGGAAGCGGCAGCCGGCGGATCATCGGTACCGGAATCCGCGAGAGCCGTTGTCGCGGAACGGAATATCGCCGCCCCGACCGCGTCGCCTGCTCCCTCGACTGCCGCCCCGGTCGTGCCGCCGGCCGCAGCGGCCCCTGCCCCCACGACCGCCGCCCCGGTCGTGCCACCGGCCGCAGCGGCCCCTGCCCCCACGACCGCCGCCCCGGTCGTGCCACCGGCCGCAGCGGCGCCTGCCCCGATCGCGTCGCCAGCCCCCGCGACCGCCGCCCCGGTTGTGCCGACGGCTCCTGCGTCGACCGCGCTCTCGACGCCCGCTACTTCGGACGCGACCGCACCCTCGGCGGCCGCAGCGCCCGCCCCGCGCGGGCAATCCGCACCGCCGACGCATTCGGCTGAGTCCGAGTCGCTCGCCGAATCCACACCACCCGCGCCTGCCTCACCACCCACGCAGTCCGCCCCTGCCGTGCAGCCGGCACCGCCCTCGCCTGCCGCGCAATCCGTGCCCGCTACGCCTGCCGGGCAGTCCGCTGCACCTGCCGAGCGGTCCGTATCGCCTGCCGCACAGGCAGAACAGTCCGCCCCGCTTGCCGCACAGGTAGAACAGGCCGCATCGGCCTCGCCTGCCACGCCGCCCGCGGCCTCCGAACCTGCAGCGCACTCCGTACCGCCCGCTCAGTCCGCGCAGACTGCCGTGCACTCCGCACCACCCGCACCACCCGCGCACTCCGCGACCGCCTCTACGTCAGCTGATTCCGGACGAGGTGCCCTCACCACACCCTCGGAAGATGTTGCAAACGAATCGCTTACGGCGGAAATCTCGCCGACGGCGGATGGCAGCCTCGCGCAGTCCCACCTCGGCGCGCGAGCGCACAGCCCTGGCGCTGAGCGGCCTTCCGAGACGCCCGCCGAAGCCGAACCACACCGCCGCGGCGCCGCATCGACGGTGACGCCGGATGCGGTCGCGCCGCGAACGGGTTCGTCGTCCCAGCCCGAAGCCGAACCGGCGGCCGGTCAGGGTGCGGCTGTCCCTGCGCGGGCCGAGCAGGTCGGCGCGGCGAAGCCGACGGCACCGGCTGAGGATCTGGTCGGCATCGTCGATGCCGCGTGGCCGGAGATCAAGGGACGGGTGCGCGAGTTCGGGGCCACGTTGCAGGCGTTGTTGTCGGGTGCGGCGGTCTCGCGCGTCGAGGGTGACGTGATCGTGTTCGCGCATCAGAGCGCGCCGTTGGCCCAGCGGTTGTCCGATCCGCGCAATATCGACGCGGTGCGTTCGGCGGTGCGGGCGGTACTGGGACGTGAACTGGATGTGCGGTGGGAGACCGGCGCGCCCACGCCGCGCCCAGCGCCCGCGGCCAAGGCCGGGCCCGCGCGGGGGTCGGGACTGCCGGAGAGCAAGCCCGCGGGGCGACCGAAGTTCTCGCGGCCGAGTCAGGCGGGGGGCAACCAGTCGTCGAACCGCGCCAACCGCCCGGCCGACGACGACATTCCACCGCCGGATTTCCCCGACTTACCCGACGATCCCGGCCCGGACGAAGGGTCGGAGTCCCGGTCCGGCGCCGATTCCGCGCGTAGCGCCGCCGTTCTCGCTCCGCCCACTCCGGAGGAGGAACGGGAGATGCTGGCCGCCGCCGCGGTGCCGGTGGCTCCGGGCGACCGGCAGGACCCGGACGAGGTCGCTCTGGCATTGCTACGTGAACAGTTCGGAGCAAAGAGTCTGGATGGTTGACAGCCACCGTCCGCACCGCGTTAAGTTAACCGGAGTTCGCACACCACGGTAGTATGAACGGGTGGCCGGAAACACCGGAGGGGCATGGTTCTATGCTCCGCTGGTGCTTGCCGGGATTTGTACGGCGCCGAGGCGATCGGTCATGGCGTTCGTGCGGCCACCGCACCCCAAGGAAGGAAACACTCCGATATGACCACAGAGGCCTACATCTACGAGGCCATCCGCACTCCGCGCGGCCGCGGCAAGAAGAACGGCTCGCTGCACTCGGTCAAGCCGATCGATCTGACCGTTGGTCTGGTCCAGGAGCTGCGCAACCGCTTTCCGAACCTCGATGAGGACCGGATCTCGGACCTGATCCTCGGTGTGGTGACTCCCGTCGGTGACCAGGGCATGGACATCGCCCGCACCGCGGTCACCATCGCCGGTCTGCCCGACACCGTCGGCGGCTTCCAGCTCAACCGCTTCTGTGCTTCCGGCCTCGAGGCCGTGAACCTGGCTGCGCAGAAGGTCCGCTCGGGCTTCGACGATCTGGTGATCGCCGGTGGCGTCGAGTCGATGTCGCGCGTGCCGATGGGCTCCGACGGCGGCCCCTGGGCGCTGGACCCGGCCACCAACTACGACGGCTACTTCGTGCCCCAGGGCATCTCGGCCGACCTGATCGCCACCATCGAGGGCTTCACCCGCGATGACGTCGACGCCTACGCGGTGCGCTCGCAGGACCTGGCCGCCGCGGCGACCACCGGCGGCTACTTCGCCAAGTCGATCGTTCCGGTCAAGGACATCAACGGCCTGGTCGTGCTCGACAACGACGAGCACATGCGCCCCGGCACCACGGCCGCCGACCTCGGCAAGCTGAACCCCGCCTTCGCCGGCATCGGTGAGATGGGTGGCTTCGACGCCGTCGCGCTGCAGAAGTTCACCTACATCGAGAAGATCAACCACGTCCACCACGGTGGCAACAGCTCGGGCATCGTCGACGGCGCCGCCCTGCTGCTGATCGGCAACGAGGACGCGGGCAAGGCTTCCGGCCTGACCCCGCGCGCCCGCGTCGTCGCGACCGCCACCTCCGGTGCGGACTCCACCATCATGCTGACCGGACCCACCCCGGCCGCCAAGAAGGCGCTGGCCACCGCCGGTCTGTCGATCGAGGACATGGACCTCGTCGAGATCAACGAGGCCTTCGCCTCCGTCGTGCTGAAGTTCCAGAAGGACCTGAACGTCCCGGACGAGAAGCTGAACGTCAACGGTGGCGCGATCGCGATGGGCCACCCGCTGGGTGCCACCGGCGCGATGATCACCGGCACCATGGTCGACGAGCTGGAGCGTCGCAACGGGCGCTACGCGCTGGTCACGCTGTGCATCGGTGGCGGCATGGGCGTTGCCACCATCATCGAGCGCGTCTGAAGCTCCCACCGACCTTCACTTTCTCACAGGAGAACGAAAACTTATGACTGACAACATCATCGGCTGGGAGAAGGACGCCGACGGCGTGGTCGTCCTCACCATCGACGACCCCAGCCAGGGCGCCAACACCATGAACGACGCGTACCTCGCGTCGATGAACGCCACCGTCGATCGCCTCGAGGCGGAGAAGGACGGCATCACCGGCGTCGTCATCACCTCGGGCAAGAAGACCTTCTTCGCCGGCGGCGACCTGAAGAACATGATGAAGGTCGGCCCGGACAACGCGGCCGAGGTCGTCAAGATGGTCACCGACGTCAAGGCTCCGCTGCGCCGCCTCGAGCAGCTCGGCAAGCCGGTCGTCGCCGCCATCAACGGCGCTGCCCTCGGTGGCGGCCTGGAGATCGCGCTGGCCACCCACTACCGCATCGCGGCCGACGTCAAGGGTTCGGCCATCGGCCTGCCCGAGGTCTCCCTCGGCCTGCTGCCCGGTGGCGGCGGCGTGACCCGCACCGTGCGCATGCTCGGCCTGCAGAACGCGCTGATGCAGGTGCTGCTGCAGGGTCAGCGTCACCGCGTCACCAAGGCCAAGGAAATCGGCCTGATCGACGAGGTCGTCTCCTCGGTCGAGGAGCTGCTGCCCGCCGCCAAGGCGTGGATCGCGGCCAACCCGGAAGCGGCCCAGCCGTGGGACAAGAAGGGCTACCGGATCCCCGGCGGCACCCCGTCCACCCCGGCCTTCGCGGCGAACCTGCCCGCGTTCCCGGCCAACCTGCGCAAGCAGATCAAGGGCACCAACATGCCCGCCCCGCGCGCCATCATGGCCGCGGCGGTCGAGGGTGCGCAGGTCGACATCGACAACGCGCTCACCATCGAGGGCCGTTACTTCACGAGCCTGCTGACCGGCCCGGTCGCGAAGAACATGATCCAGGCGTTCTTCTTCGACCTCAACCACATCAACGGTGGCGGCTCGCGTCCGTCGGTCGAGGATGTGCCCAAGCGTGAGATCAAGAAGATCGGCGTCATCGGCGCCGGCATGATGGGCGCGGGCATCGCCTACGTCTCGGCCAAGGCCGGCTACGAGGTCGTCCTCAAGGACGTCGAGCTCGCCAACGCCGTCAAGGGCAAGGGCTACGCCGAGGCCATCGAGGCCAAGGCGCTCTCGCGTGGCAAGACCACCCAGGAGAAGTCCGACGCGCTGCTGGCTCGCATCACCCCGTCCGCCGACGCGGCCGACTTCAAGGGTGTCGACTTCGTGATCGAGGCCGTGTTCGAGAACCCGGAGCTCAAGAACAAGGTCTTCCAGGAGATCGAGGACATCGTCGACGCCGATGCCCTGCTCGGCTCCAACACCTCCACCCTGCCGATCACCCTGCTCTCCGAAGGTGTGAAGCGCTCCGAGGACTTCATCGGTATCCACTTCTTCTCCCCCGTGGACAAGATGCCGCTGGTGGAGATCATCAAGGGCAAGAACACCTCCGACGAGGCGCTGGCTCGGGTGTACGACTACACCCTCGCCATCAAGAAGACCCCGATCGTCGTCAACGACAGCCGTGGCTTCTTCACCTCGCGCGTGATCGGTACCTTCATCAACGAGGCCATCTCGATGGTCGCCGAGGGTGTCGACCCGGCCACCGTCGAGCAGGCCGGTCTGCAGGCGGGCTACCCGGCCGCGCCGCTGAAGCTCAGCGACGAGCTGAACTTCACCACCATGCAGAAGATCTACAAGGAGACCTCCGCGGCCATCGTCGCTGCCGGTGGCGAGCTCAATGCCGCGTCGGCGAAGACCGCCGAGGTCCTCGACACCCTGGTCGAGAAGTACGACCGCAAGGGCAAGCTGGGCGGTGCGGGCTTCTACGAGTACGTCGACGGCAAGGCCACCGGCCTGTGGGACGACCTGCGCGAGATCTTCAACTCGAGCCGTGAGCTCCCGGAGGGTGTCACCTTCCAGGACCTCAAGGACCGGATGATGTTCGCCGAGGCCATCGAGACCCAGAAGTGCTTCGACGAAGGCGTGCTCACCAGCACCGCCGACGCGAACATCGGCTCGATCTTCGGCATCGGCTTCCCGGCCTGGTCGGGTGGCTCGCACCAGTTCATCGTCGGCTACCCCGGTGGCCAGGAGGCCTTCGTGGCCCGCGCCGACGAGCTGGCCGCGAAGTTCGGCCCGCGTTTCGAGGTTCCGGCCTCGCTGCGCAAGTAAGTAGGTAGTTCCCGGTTTCGCACCGGGCCGCACGCCCGTCACCTCACGAGGTGGCGGGCGTTGCTCGTTGTCAGCGCTTGGCGTAGTCGGCGAAGCCCTGCCAGTCCAGCATCACGCACGGCTCGTCGCCGACCACCCAGGCGTCGTGACCGGGGGCGGCGATCATGACATCGCCGGGGCCGAATTCCTGGCGCTCGCCGTCGTCCATCTCGACCACGAGCCGTCCGGACAGGCAGTAGCCGATGTGCGGGGCCTGACAGCTGTCGGTGCCGGCGATCGGCTTCACGTGCTCGCTCCATCGCCAACCGGGTTCGAAGACGGCGCGGCCGACCGGACCATCCTCGACATTGACCAGATCCAGACGACCTTTACCCTGCTCGAACGGCCGGGTTTCCTCCGGCGCGTCGAAAGTCATACGTACCAGCGCGGACATGACAACTCGCTTCTGCTCGGGTGATGAGCGCCCCATGTCGTGGTCCACCGCGTGGAGGCCAGCACGGCCCACGGCCGCGCCCACCGAGGAACCAATTCTTCGCCGATCCGCGGGAGGGTGCAAGACCTGGCTATGACGTGGGGCCTGCCCTCGGCGGAGCGCGCATCGGTGCTGTTCGCGCACAACAACTTCGCGTCGGAACACCGCACCCGACTGATCGCGCTGCTGTGCGCTGAACAACGATCGCCGACAACCGTTGCCGCCACAGCGTCGAATCTCCACCCGATAGATGCCGGATCGCGCTAGCTTGGATATGTGCGGTGAAGTCGGTGACGGACCCGTATGCCGACCGAAACGCCGGTGACGCCGATGGTGAGAGGTGGTCACATGGAGCCGGAGCAGACGCGTATGCGGCGCGGGCTGTCCGATGTGGCACCGGTGGGGCTGAATACGCAGCGGACGTTGGCGCCGGGGGTGCCCGACGAGGCGGTGATCGCGGATCTCGACGCCATGGGGCTTACGGGAGCCAAGGAGATCGGGCGCGGTGGGTTCGGCGTGGTGTATCGCGCGTTGCAGCCGGCGTTGGATCGTGTGGTCGCGGTGAAGGTGCTGTCCTCGGAGATCGATGTGGAGAGCCGAGAACGGTTCCTGCGCGAGGAACAGGCGATGGGCAGGCTGTCGGGGCACCCGAATATCGTCGATATCCTGCAGGTCGACGTGACCGAGACCGGGCTGCCGCTGATCGTGATGCCGTACTGCTCGCGGGGCTCGCTCGAACGTCTCATCCACGATCGCGGCCCGCTGACCTGGTCGGACACCCTG
Source organism: Nocardia sp. NPDC058633 (assembly GCF_042717045.1). Taxonomy (NCBI): domain Bacteria; kingdom Bacillati; phylum Actinomycetota; class Actinomycetes; order Mycobacteriales; family Nocardiaceae; genus Nocardia; species Nocardia sp. NPDC058633. Next base: position 29,242 of record NZ_JBHXRA010000029.1, on the reverse strand, counting down.
CGGGCGGGCGTGAAGCTGGCCGCGGCGATCGAGTCGGCGCATCGGGCGGGCATCCTGCACCGGGACGTGAAACCGGCGAACGTGCTGATCAGCGGCTACGGCGAACCGCAGCTCACCGACTTCGGCATCGCGCGCATTCCCGGAGGCTTCCAGACGTCGAGCAGCTTGATCACCGGTTCGCCCGCGTTCACCGCGCCGGAGGTGCTCAAAGGCAACGAACCAACCGTGCGCTCTGATATCTACGGGCTCGGTGCGACGTTGTTCGCCCTGCTCACCGGCCACGCCGCCTTCGAACGCCACGCGGGAGAGAAGGTGGTGGCCCAGTTCCTGCGCATCACCACCCAGCACGTCCCCGACTTGCGCGCCCAGGACATTCCCGACGACGTGGCCGCGGTGATCGAACAGGCGATGTCGCCCGAGCCCGCCGACCGTCCGGCTTCGGCCTACGAATTCGGCGACCTGCTGCGCGAAGTCCAACGCGCGCACGGCCAGATGCCCGACGAGATGGCGTTGCTCGACTCCACGGACATCACCGACGACACCCCGGAGGTCCTGAAGTCGGTCACCGGCCGCCGAAGCTGGCCGCTGACGTTGCAGCCCGCCGGCGCCTCGGTACCCATGCCGAGCACGACGACCGGCACCCTGCCGCCGACCGCCGCCACCAAATTTCGCCCGCCCACGCCCGCGCGCGAGCCGTTCCCCCGCCAGCGACTGCTCGATGTGTTGCGCGAGGGCGGGCGACGCCGACTCGCGCTGATCCACGCCCCCGCCGGCTTCGGCAAGAGCACCGTCGCCACGCAGTGGCGCGCCGACCTGGCCACCCGCGATATTCCGGTGGCCTGGCTGGGGGTCGACCAGAGCGACGACAGCGAGATCTGGTTCCTCGCCCACCTCATCGAGGCCATCCGCCGGGTGCGCCCCGACGTCGGCGCGGGCCTCGAACAGGTGTTGGAGGAGCGTCCCGCCGACGCGGTCGCCTATGTGATCGCCACCCTGATCGACGAGATCCACGCCAGCGGGCAGCCGGTGGTCGTCGTGGTGGACGACTGGCACCGCGTGCGCGACCCCGGAGTGCAACGGGCGATGGCGACCCTGCTCGACAACGGCTGCCACCACGTGCGATTCGTCATCACCAGTCGCGATCAGTCCGGTCTGCCGATCAGCAGGTTGCGGGTGCGCGACGAGCTGGTCGAGTTGGATGCCGCCGCGCTGCGACTCACCGAATCCGAGACCCGCCAGATCCTGGTGGAACGCAACGGTTTCGCGCTCACCGACGAGCAGGTCGAGCAGATCCACACCGCCACCGACGGCTGGCCCGCCGCGATCCAGTTGGTGAGCCTGACGCTGCGCGGGAAGGCCGACCCGGCCCAGTTGCTCGCCTCGCTCGCCGAGGGCGGGCACGGGATGCGGGAGTACCTGGCCGAGAACGTGCTCGACGCGCTGGCGCCGCAGCAGCTGGAATTCCTCATGGCGATCTCGGTGGTCGAGCGGGTGAACGGGTCCCTGGCCGGGCTGCTCGCCGACGTCACCGATGGTGCCGCGCTGCTGGAACAGGCCGAGCAGCGCGAGCTCTTCCTGCACCGGATCCAGCACGACCCGGGGTGGTTTCGCATGCAACCGCTGTTCGCCGAGCATCTGCGCGCCCGGCTCGACCGCGAGCATCCCGGACGGTCGAAAGTGCTGCATCGGCGCGCGGCTCGCTGGTACGCCGAGCATCAACTACTGCGCAAGTCGGTGGATCACGCACTGGCCGCGACCGATCTCAAACTCGCCGCCGACCTGCTCGAGAGCGGCGGCATGGACCTGATCGACGGTTCCAGGCTCGCCACGCTGCTCGGCAGCGTCTCGAAACTGCCTGTCCAGCAGGTGACGTCACGGTCGAAGCTGCTGATGGCGGTTGCCAGGGCGAATATGAACATGCAGCAGACCGGGACGGCGCGCAGCGCACTCGGCAGGCTCTCCAATCTGCTGGCCCGCAGTGTGCCCGGGGAGCCGGAACTGGCCGAAAATCGTCGCGTGGCAGCGGTACTGGATGCCGCCGACCGGGTGTCCCATGATGACACCGCCGAGGTGGCCGACAGTCTGGCCGACGTACTGAAAGAACCCGGCGACCTGCCCGACTGGACGGTGTCGACCGCCGCCAATCTGATGTCGTTCGTTCGGCTGTGCGAGTTCGACTTCGCTGCGGTGGCCGAGCTGCAGGATTGGGCCACCGACTATCACACGCGGTCGAAGGATCCGCTCGGTCCGGTGTTCGGCCTGTGCGCGCTGGGCGATGCCGCCTACGAGCAACTCGACATCGCCTCCGCCACCACCTTTTTCGAGCAGGCCTACGAGACCGCGCGAGTTCGGGCCGGTCCACGCTCGGACGCCGCACGCATCGCGGCCGCCATGGTCGGTGAATTGGCCTATCGGCGTGGCGATCTGGCGCTGGCCGATCGGCTGCTCGACGAGAGCCACGAACTGGTCACCCGGGTGGGCCCGGTCGACTTTCTCATCGCGACCTTCGTGAGCGGGGCCAGGGTGAAGGCGGCCCTCGGCGACCAGTACACGGCCTCGGCCCGCCTCGACGAAGGTGCGCGAGTGGCCGCGGAAAACGGATTGGCCCGCCTCGATGCCCACGTGCGGGCCGAACGGTCCAGGCTCGGATTCGCCACCGGCGACGACGATTTCGCCCCCGACACCTCGGGAAACGGCGCTCGGCGCAAGAAAGGCGCCGCCGCGCTGATCACCGAAGCCCGCGCCATCGCCGACATCCGGATCCTGTTGGCCGAACAGCGGCTGCGCGCGGACGATCGCGCCGCCCGCCACGCCAGGGTGATCTACGCGAAGACGCTCGAACAAGATCGCCCGCGAGCGGAATTGGACTCGACCCTTTTGCTGGCGGAGTGTCTGGCCTCGGCTGGGTGGGTAGGGGAAGCGACCGGTCTGGTACTGCCGGTGCTGCGCACCTGCGCCGAGCTGGGCTGGACCAGACCGCTGTTGGACGCCGGGCCCGGCGTGGTCGGCCTGCTGCACGTGGTGCGCACGCAATCCCATGACGGGCAGCAGCATCCGATCTTGCGAGACCTGCCCGGTGACTTCCTCGACGAACTACTGGCCTGATCGCGGCCCGGGCGCCCGGGCCGCGATCAGCGGATTACGGCTGCCACCACGGGCGCAACGGGACGTCCCAGGCGCCGTGGGAATCCAGCTTCACACCGAGCACGTGATGGAGCTGGATCACATTGCGCTGGAAGCCGAGTCGACAGCCCGCCATGTACAGCCCCCACACCTTCGCGGTGCCCTCGCCGACCTCGGCGACGGCCGCGTCCCAATTGGTGACCAGGTTCTTGCACCATTCGTGCAGCGTCAGCGCGTAATGCTCGCGCAGGTTCTCCTCGTGCAGCACTTCCAGGCCGACGTTCTGGATATCGGAGATGATGCGGCCCGAGCCGATCAGCTCGCCATCGGGGAAGACGTAGCGGTCGATGAAGTCGCCCGCCTTGGTGGTGCGGGTGTTGTCGTGGCGGGTGATGCAGTGGTTGAGGAACAGGCCGCCCACCCGCAGCTTGTCCTTGATGTAGCCGAAGTAGAACGGGTAGTTGTGCACGCCGATGTGCTCGGTGAGGCCGATCGAGGAGACCGCGTCGAATTCGCCCTCGGGGATGTCGCGGTAGTCGCTGTGCCTCACCTCGGCGAGCTCGCCGAGCCCTTCCTCGGCGATCTTCTGCTGCGCCCAGGCGGCCTGTTCGGCCGAGAGCGTCGCCCCGATCACCTTGACGCCCCGGCGTGCCGCGTAGCGAACCATGCCGCCCCAGCCGCAGCCGATGTCGAGCAGCCGGTCGCCTTCCTTCAGGCGCAGTTTCTCGAAGATCAGGCGGTACTTGTTCTCCTGCGCCTGCTCGAGGGTCCAGTTCTCCTCGCCGTACACCGCGCACGTGTAGGTCATCGACGGGCCGAGGACGTACTCGTAGAACGTGTTGGAGACGTCGTAGTGGTGGTGGATCGCCTCGGCATCGCGAGTCTTGGAGTGCCGCAACCCTTCCAGCGCGATCCGGCGCCAGCGCGGCAGCGTTTCCTGCGGCGGGGGAGCGATCGGCTTGAGCCGGTCCCAACCCAACGAGCGGGCGATGGTGACCAGCGACAGTGCCGAAGGACGATGGAACTTCATGTCCTGCATGGCTTTCAAGATGTCGTACGGGTCACCGGGGTGTACTCCCTCGGCGACCATGTCACCGGCGATGTAGGCCCGCGCCATACCGAGGTCGCCGGGGGCGCCTGCCAGGTAGTTGATGCCGCGTGGGGTCTTGATGTCGAGGGTGTAGGCAGCGTCCTCGGGGCCGGTCGCGCTGCCGTCGTAGGCGGTGAGCCGGACCGGGATGTCGCCGTCCACCAGCGTTTCGACGACCTCGGCGATGTTGAGCCTGGTCCCCAGTTCGGTCAGACCCGCGGGCCTGTCGGTTCGGTCCTTGAATGTCGTCACTTGCGTTGCACCGCCTTCGAATACAGATTCAGCAGTCGTTGGTCCGGGTCGTAACGGGTCTTCAGTTCGGAATAGGTGTCGCCGCCGTAGAGCTCGGCGAACTCGGCCTCGTCGTAGTAGGAATCCGAATAGAGCGACTTGTGTCCGTCGAACGCGGACACGATCTTCTCGATGGCGCGGTTGGCCGCCCCTTCCGGTTGACCTCGCTCGGTCGGCACCGCCGACCAGAATCCGACATTGACGTAGGTGCGCTGTGGTTCGAGCGGATACAGCGGCCACGGACGCGCATCGTCGGTGGCCGGCGCGTCGTCGAGCGCACGCAAGCGCAATGGGCACAACCAGATCGGCTCGATCGGTATTTCGCGCAGGAACCATTCGACGAAGTCGGCGGTGTGATGCACCGGCACCTCGATATCCTGCACGACCCGTTCCTGCGGTGGCTTACCCTTGCGGGCCTGCCTGCGGTCGTCGATGTGGTACTTGCGGTCGAGCGCGACCAGTTTCCAGTAGAAACTGCTGCGGCGACGCGACTTCGGCCAGAATCTGCGGATCTTCGGGTTCTGCGCGCCGAACGCGCGCGAGCACCAGAACCAGTCGGTGTCCCAGCGCCACAGGTAGTCGTGGATGGTCAGCCGGTCTCGTTTCACGCCGTCGGCGTGCTGCAGGGACCGGTAGAAGATGTCCATCCCGGTGTAGTCGCTCACCGGGCCGGGCTCGTCGGTCTGGCGGCCCAGAGTCAGGTAGCTCTCGTTCGCGCTGAACACCACACCGTCGATGTAGTCGACAGGTTCGTCCTCGAAACGGCGTTCGGTGACTATGCGGTCGAGTTCGGTTTCCAGTTCGCGCAGGTCGTGGAAGCGCACGTGCCGCAATTCCACGAACGGCAGCACGGGTTCGAGCTCGATCTTCAGCCGGACGGAGTATCCGAGCGTGCCGTAGGAGTTGGGGAAGCCGTGGAACAGGTCGGCGTGCTCGCCGGTCGGTGTCGCGGTGACGATCTCGCCGGATCCGGTCAAAATGTCCATTTCCAGCACGGATTCGTGCGGTAGACCGTTGCGGAAGGAGGTCGATTCGATGCCGAGGCCGGTCACCGCCCCGCCCAGGGTGATGGTCTTGAGCTGGGGCACCACCAGCGGCGCCAGCCCGTAGGGGAGGGTGGCCGCGACCAGGTCCTCATAGGTGGTCATGCCGGCGACGTCGGCCGTGCGGGCTTGCGGGTCCACCGCGATCACCTGGCCCAGGCCCGACACGTCGAGGCCGGGCGCGGTGGTTGCCGCCCTGGCCCGGAACAAGTTTGATGTCTTCTTCGCCAGTCGGATGACGGCACCGGGTGGGATGGCGCGATAGCTTTCCAGCAGTCGCTCCACACCCACCCGATGCGCGGCATATCCGGACTCGCGCGCGGCCGGTTCGTGACCAGCCCTACCCAAAAGACTCACTGCCACCCCATTGACGCTAGTACGACCCCGACCGCCGGGCCACCGGATACTCGCGCGCCGCGACAAAATGTCACGCACATGTTCCCGCGCCGTCCCAGCCTGGTCGGATGAACCGGCCGGCGACAGGGCAGGATGTAACCCGGTCGAGATATCGCCACACCCCCAGCAAGGAGTCAACAGTGGGACAGGTCAGCGCCAGCAGTTCGATCGTCGTCGCCGCGGATCCGCAGCGCACGCTCGCAGCGATCGGCGATTACGAGACGATCCGGCCGCGCATTCTTTCCTCGCACTACCGCGACTACAAGGTTGTCGAAGGCGGCAACGGCGCGGGCACCGTGGTGGAGTGGACGCTGCAGGCCACGGAGAAGCGCACACGCAACGTGCGCGCGACCGTGACGGTGGCGGATTCGGTTCTCACCGAACGCGACGCCAACTCCACCATGGTCACCACCTGGACCGTCACCGGAGACGGCACCGGCTCGAAGGTCACCGTCGAGACCACGTGGAAGGGCGCGGGCGGCATCTCGGGCATCTTCGAGGGCATCTTCGCCCCGCTCGGCCTGAAGAAGATCCAGGCCGAGGTGCTGGGCAACCTCGCGCGCGAACTGGCCTGAGCCGGGTTCGCGGAGTCGATCAGTCCTTGCCGATGTCGAAGAGATTTCCTTCGGGGTCGGCGAGGGTGGTCCACCGCATGCCGTATTCGTCGAAGTCGCCGATGTGCTTGCCGCCCAGGCGGAGCGCGCGCTCGATGTAGTCGGCCCACTGCGCTGTGTGGAAGTCCAGGTGGACCACATTCTTGCCGGGGGTCTTGTCGGGGACCTGGATGAACATCAGGATCGGGGCGAGGCCGGCGGATCTGCCGACGGTGGCGAAGAACGGCGACGCCTCCGGATCGACGGGCACGTCGAGTAGTTGTGCGTAGAACTCCGCCAGGGCGGTGGCGTTGTGGCAGTCCATGGTGATGTTCGCCAGGGCGACGGTCATCGGATGTCTCCTTCGCTGATCGGCCAGCACACTTCGGTGCGATAGGCGGCCGGGTTATCGGTCATGTCAGGTCCCACGAGGTAGCGCTCGCGGACCGGTTCGTCCGGCAGGGCGGCGCCGTGCTCGGCGACGTGGCTGCCGAGTGCGCCGTAGGTGCGGTCGAAGTCTTCGAACGGGCCCTCGTGCACGGCCACGGCGAAGTGGCGGGCCGGGAATTCGACAACCGCGAACCCGCCCGTCGGTACGAACTCCACGCCGGGCGGTAACGGCACGAATGCGGTGACCGCACCGTTGTCGTCGGTGAAGAACTCGTTCGAATATGTGGCTCCCGCAACACCTTCCGGGTTGACGCCCGACTCGAGCAGGGTCGTGTACAGCTGTTCGAACGCGGTGCCACACCAGTCGGCGATGCCGTCGCGCACCACCTTGTCGGTGACCGTGAGCGCCGTGAACGCCGACTCGATTCGGTAGTCGACCTCGATCGGCGGCGAGGGCGCGGTGAGCAGGGCACGCAGCGACACCACCACCTCGCGGGTGCGGTCCAACGCCGCTTCCATGCGGGTCAGGTGCGCCCGCAGCGCGGTATCGCGCTCGGTGGGATCGGCCGCGGCGAGCACCGTGCGGATCTCCGGTAGCGGCATGTCCAGATCGCGCAGGCGGCGGATCAGATGCGCCCGTTCCACCTGGTCGGTGGAGTATCGGCGATACCCGCTGCCCGCATCTACCGCAGCGGGCTCGAGTAGCTCGATCTCGTGGTAGTACCGCAGCGTCTTGACGCTCAGATGGGTGAGGCGGGCGAACTCGCCGATCGCCACGGTTGCTGTCATGAGGACCAGACAACACCCTCCAGCAGGTGGAGGGTCAAGAACCTGATCAGGCGGGCGTCAACACGAAGGAGGCGAGCAGTGGCCATGCGCCCTCGCGCCACCACGAATAGCCGAACCAGACGCCCGGGGTGATCTCGCGGATCTCGTCGTAGACCTGCGGGGTGGGGGAGGGCGCGTAGTTCAGTGCCCAGGCGGGGGCACCGTCGAGGATCGAGGGTGCGCGATAGACATCGGCCGGAAAGGCTTCGATTCCGGCGCCGGTGACCCGGTTGGTCAGGGAACCGCCGTCGGGTCCGGTGCGGAACACTTTGCCGATCCAGAGTGCGGGCGCGGCCGCTTCGAGTTGCGGCGGGCGTGTCACCCAGCCGTTGGTGAGCCCTGTCGCCACCGCGCCCGCCTGCGCGTCGCGGTAGATCTGGTCCTGCTGGGTGACGTTGCATCGGAAGCGCAGCGAATCAACGGTCACCGCGCGATTGCCGGGGTCGAGTACACAGCCGTTGCCGTAGTCGTTGATCCCGGTCGCGGGATCGGCCGATACGGCGGCGGGTGAGAGGAGAAGCAGGCTGGACAGGGATATGCCCAGGGCGGTCATCGATGCCAGGCGCGTACGGGATGCATTCATCGGATCTCCTTCAAGATTGCTGAATCATTGCCCTACCTAGGCTGATCGTATTCCCGAAGCCTCGGCGGAGCCATTCTTTCAGCGACTGTGCCCCGCGACTAGACTGGTTACGGCTCGCGGCCGAGCCCCGTACCCGACGCGCCCACACGGTTTCCGCCGCCTCGCACCCGAGGGCGAGACGGAACCCCGAAGGCGCAGTATCGTCGCTCGGGTGTGTGGCCCACAGGGCCGAAAATCCCGCGGCGCCAGCCGCCAGAAGACACAGGAGTGTTGTGCAGCCCGGTGATGGTCAGTTCGATATGCAGGCTCTGCTTGCCCAGGCTCAGCAGATGCAGCAGGCGGTGATGCAGGCGCAGGCCGAGCTCTCCGAGACCGAGGTGGCCGGTCAAGCCGGCGGCGGTCTGGTGCAGGCCACGATCAAGGTCAGCGGCGAGGTGATCGCGCTGACGATCGACCCGAAGGTGGTCGATCCCGATGATGTCGACGGCCTGCAGGACCTGGTCATCGGCGCGATCAACGACGCGATGACCAACGCCCAGCAGCTCGCGGCCGAGCGCCTCGGCCCGCTGTCGCAGGGTCTCGGCGGCGGTTCGATGCCCGGTCTGCCCGACTTCTGATGTATGAGGGTCCGGTTCAGGATCTGATCGACGAGCTGGGCAAACTACCCGGCGTCGGTCCGAAGAGCGCACAGCGCATCGCTTTTCATCTGCTGCAGGTGGAGCCGCCGGACATCGACCGGCTGCAGGCCGCGTTGCAGAAGGTGCGCGACGGCGTCCAGTTCTGCGTGTCGTGCGGCACCGTCGCCGATGGTGAGCTGTGCCGGATCTGTGCCGACCCCCGCCGCGACCGCACGATGATCTGTGTGGTCGAGGAACCCAAGGATGTGCAGGCGATCGAGCGCACCCGTGAGTTCCGTGGTCGCTACCACGTGCTCGGTGGTGCGCTCGATCCGCTCAGCGGTGTCGGGCCGGATCAGTTGCGGATCAGGGAACTGCTGACCCGCATCGGCAATCAGGACGACGGCGTCGATGTGAGCGAGGTGATCATCGCGACCGACCCGAACACCGAGGGCGAGGCGACGGCCACCTATCTGGTGCGGATGCTGCGCGATTTCCCCGGGCTCACCGTGACCCGGTTGGCCTCCGGGCTGCCGATGGGTGGCGACCTGGAATTCGCCGACGAACTGACCCTCGGTCGGGCGCTGTCGGGCAGGCGGACCTTGTAGGACCGCGCACGCGGGCGCGACGGCGGAGGTGGACGTGATCGCCGCCGGTCGCGCCCGCCCGAGGATCAGAGTTCGACGCGGGTCCAGGTGACGCCGTCGCCGGTGGCGGGCTTGCCGTTGGCCCACTCCCAGATGATGTCGGCGACCTGAGCAGGGTCGTCGAGGGTCGTGCCGAAGTGTCGGTCGGGGGCGCCGTCGCGATATTCCAGGGTGTAGGGGCCGCCCGGATCGCGGTAGGTCTGGATGTAGCGCTGTTCGCCCTGTTCGACGATCAGGTACGGATTGGGCGCGGCGAGCCCGGCCACCCAGTGGTGGGCCAGTTTCTCGGTGAGATAGGGGAATTCGCCCGCGCCACCGTGGGTGACATTGATCGGGATGTGTCCGGCCGGGTCGATGAGCCAGGTCAGCTGCGGATCGTAGACGGCGTAGCCGCGTGCGGTGGCGAGGTCGAAGAGCAGGTTGCGGACGAATCCGATGGCGTCGTACGGCGAGGGGATGTAGAGCGTGTCCCCGCTGGGGCCGCCGACGGAGTCGACGCTGAGGAACGAGTCGTCCACCGGTAGTTCGGCGTTGCGCGCGTTCAACTCGGCCGCGATCTCGGCGATCGATGCGGACTCGGTCAGGCCCTCCTGGGCGGCCAGGTACGCGTCGATCTCGTCGACGGAGCTGGCGACGCCGGACGGCAGCAGGATGTGGTCGTAGCTCACGGGTCCAACCCTACGGAAGTGGCACAGGTGGCCATCGATGTGGTCTGGGGGGCCGGGCTGTAACCGCGGTGTTTCGAAAGGGGTGCCGGTCGGGAAACTCCCCTTTCGTCGGCCCGCGCGGTGTCGGGGGTGTGTGGTCCACTTGGTGAATGGGCATCAAGGTGTCACTCGAGCACCGCACGGCATACTCCTTCGATCGTCTCGTCGAGGTGCATCCGCATGAAGTGCGGTTGCGTCCCGCACCGCATTCGCGGACCCCGATCGAGGCGTACTCCCTCGAGGTGACTCCCGCCGAGCACTTCGTCAACTGGCAGCAGGACGCGTTCGGCAATTTCGTTGCCCGCCTGGTGTTTCCGAATCCGACGAAGGAGTTGTCGATCACCGTGGGGTTGATCGCCGACCTCGAGGTCGTCAACCCGTTCGACTTCTTCATCGAGGATTACGCCGAGTACTTCCCGTTCGAGTACGACACCGCGCTCGCCGAGGATCTCGCGCCCTATCTGCGGCGCGTCGACGAGGCGGGTCCGGGCAGTGGCCCGGGGGAGTTGCTGCGCGAGTGGGCGCGAGCGCACCGGCCGCAGGGCCCGACCCGGGCCATCGACTATCTCGTCGAACTCAACTACGCGCTGCGCAACGCGGTCGACTACACCGTGCGGATGGAGGCGGGCGTGCAGACGCCCGACCACACTCTGCGCACCGCGCTCGGATCCTGCCGCGACTCGGCCTGGTTGCTGGTGGGCGTGCTGCGTGAGCTGGGGCTGGCCGCCCGCTTCGTCTCCGGCTACCTGGTCCAGCTCACCTCGGATGTGCCGTCGCTGGACGGTCCGTCGGGCCCCACCGCCGACTTCACCGACCTGCACGCCTGGACCGAGGTGTATCTGCCCGGCGCGGGCTGGGTCGGGATGGACCCCACTTCCGGCCTGTTCGCGGGCGAAGGCCACATTCCGCTGGCCGCCACCCCGCACCCCGGCGCCGCGGCCCCGATCACCGGGGCGACCGGGATCACCGAGGCCACCCTCGATTTCAGCAATGTGGTGCGCCGGATCCACGAGGACCCGCGAGTTACGCTGCCCTACACAGGTTCCCAATGGGAACGCATCATTGCCTCCGGTGCCGCGATCGACGCGCGGATGGCAGCGGCCGATGTGGGGCTCACCATGGGTGGGGAGCCGACCTTCGTCTCCATCGACGACCAGGTCAGCGCCCAGTGGACGACCGACGCCGACGGCAGGCACAAACGTGAGCGCGCCGTCGACCTCGCCGATCGCCTCCGCTCGATCTACGCGCCGACCGGCATCGTGCAGTATCGCCAGGGCAAGTGGTACCCCGGAGAACCGTTGCCCCGCTGGGAGATCGCGATCGCGTGGCGGGCCGACGGCGAGCCGATCTGGCAGCGGCAGGACCTGCTCACCGATCCGTGGACGCCGGTCGCGCAGCACACACCGTTGGCTGACGTTGCCGTCGAAACGACCGGGCCGTCCCATGCGAACGGCTACGCGCCGGCCGGTGCCGAGGTCGCGTCCGCGGTGGTCGCGCTGGGGTTGGCCGACGAATCAGGTGTCGACGCGGCTGATGAGGTGTCCGGGCCGGACGACGCGCTGTCGGTGCTCGCCGCGGATCCTCCCGCCGATACCGGCGCCGCCGACCTGGTCGACATGGTCGCGGTCTTCGACGTGCGTCGTCGGATCCGCGGTGACGAAATCGCCGCCGCAGTAGTCGCGTTGGGGCTTGCCGAAGACGAGCCCGTGCGCGGTGAGCCGAGCATCGACGGAGCCGAAGACGACTGTGGCGATGACGGCCATCTCGCCGAGGTGGCGGAGCCCGCTGTCGACGCGGGTGATCTCGAGGTGGTGGAGTTCGACGACGGACCTGCGCTGATCGAGGAACCCGTCGAGTTGGTCGCCGCCGAACACCGCCGTGCCGCGGAGAGCCAGCAGGCCTGCGCCGACGCCGGCGGCAACGCTCGCCCGGTGCAGCAGGAGAAGGTGTCGAAGACGTCGGTCCCGGCAGCCGAGAAGGCCAGGCCGGAACCGCGAAAACCACCGGCGAAGAAGAAGTCTCGCGGTAGTCGGCACCGGGATTCGGTCGGCTCGCCGCAGTCGGCCTACCCGCACATCCAGCTGACCCGCTCGCAGCCGAACAACGCGGCCGCCGGGGTGATCCCCGATCGCCTGCCCGCTGCCGACATCAGTGCGGCCAAGGCGTTGATCGCTGAGATCGCAGGCACCCTGCGGTTGCCGCAAGGTCAGGTGCGGCCCGCTTTCGAGGACCCGTTGGCGCGGTTGGCCGCGACAGTGAACGCGCCGTACGGGGATCCGCCGCCCGCCGATATCGACCCAGCCGAGGACTCACCCGAGGTGCGGCGGGTGTTGCTCGAGAGCCTGGAGGAGTCGGTCGATCAGCCGTCGGCGTATGTGCTGCCGCTTCATCGGCGGGCCGACGGCGCGGGTTGGGCCAGTGCCGACTGGCAGCTGCGCCGTGGCCGAGCCGAGGACGGACGCGGCCGGATCGTGTTGGCCGACGGTGATTCTCCTGCCGGACTTCGCCTTCCGATCGGGTCGGTGTCCTGGCACGCGCCGCCGATCCTGCCCGACAGCGACCCGCTCTACCAGCAACCGTTGCGTGCGGGACGGGCCGAGCCGCCCGCCGCGGTGGAACCCGCCGACTTCACCCCGACGACAGCGCTGGTCGCCGAGGTCCGGCAGGGGCGCCTGCACGTGTTCCTGCCGCCGGTCACCGAGCTCGACGATTTCCTCGACCTGATCGCCAAGGTCGAAGCGGCGGCGGTGGCGATCGGGCAGCCGGTGGTGCTCGAGGGCTACGCACCGCCGAGTGACGCGCGGCTGCACACGTTCTCGGTGACGCCCGACCCGGGCGTGATCGAGGTGAACATCATGCCGACCAGCTCCTTCGCCGAGCAGGCGCAGGTGTTGAACACCCTCTACGAGCAGGCCAGGCTCGCCCGGCTGAGCACCGAGTCCTTCGACGTGGACGGCACACACGGCGGCACCGGCGGCGGCAATCACATCACCCTCGGCGGGGTCACCCCGGCGCGGTCGCCGCTGCTGCGCCGCCCCGACCTGCTGGTTTCCATGCTCACCTACTGGCAGCGTCATCCGGCGCTGTCGTATCTGTTCGCGGGTCGCTTCGTCGGTCCCACCTCGCAGGCGTCCCGCGCGGACGAGGGTCGCGAAGGCGCGCTCTACGAACTCGAGATCGCCTTCGCCGAGGTCGCCAGGCTCACCGCCGAGCAAGCTCCCGGTCCCACACCGTACGAAATCCAGTCGGCCCCTTGGCATATCGACCGAGCGCTGCGCCATCTGCTCACCGATCTCACCGGCAACACCCACCGCGCCGAGTTCTGCATCGACAAGCTGTACAGCCCCGATTCGGCGCGCGGCCGTCTCGGCCTGCTGGAATTGCGCGGCTTCGAGATGCCGCCGCATTTCCAGATGGCGATGGTGCAGTCGTTGCTGGTGCGCGGCCTGGTCGCGATGTTCTGGGACAAGCCGCTGCGCGCACCGCTGATCCGTCACGGGGCCAACCTGCACGGCCGCTACCTGCTGCCGCACTTCCTGATGAACGACATCGCCGAGGTCGCCGCCGACCTGCGTGCGGCGGGCGTGGACTTCGACACCGCCTGGCTCGACCCGTTCACCGAGTTCCGTTTCCCTCGCATCGGCACCGCGATGATCGGCGAGGCGGAGCTGGAACTGCGCGGCGCGATCGAACCGTGGCTCACCCTCGGTGAACAAACCACAGGTCAGGGCACCGCTCGCTACGTCGACTCGTCGGTGGAACGGCTCCAGGTGCGCCTGGTCGGCGCCGACCGCGGTCGCTACGTCCTGACCTGCAACGGCATGCCGGTCCCGCTGCTGGCCACCGATAAATCCGATGTGCAGGTGGCAGGCGTGCGCTACCGCGCCTGGCAGCCGCCGAACTCGCTGCACCCCTCGATCACCGTCGACGCCCCGCTGGTATTCGACCTGGTAGATGTCGCGACGGGTATCTCCCGCGGCGGCTGCACCTACCATGTCGTGCACCCCGGTGGCCGCGCCTACGACGACGCACCCGTCAATGCCGTTGCCGCGCAGTCTCGCCGAAACCGGCGCTTCGAGGCCGCCGGACATACGGTGAACCCGATGGATCCCGCCGAACTCCGTGCGAAAATCGCGGCACAGGCGACCGATGTCGGCGCACCGGGCATCCTGGACCTACGCCGCGCGCGAACAGTGTGGGGCCGATGATGGGGAGGATCCGAAACTGCGGCACCGAAGTTCGGTAGCTCTGGGTTTTGCGGCCGTCCCGATCCTGGAGTGACGGAGGCAGCGCAGCGACTGACCGGAGGAGGGAAGAATCGGGACAATCGGGGCCGCAAAACCTCGCGGCGCCGGCCGCAAATAGACACAGGAGGCTCGGTGGCTCAGCGCGACGATGCGCAGCGGGGCGGGAATGGGCGGGGATCGGGCGTGCGCGCTCAGGTCGCCGAGCAGTTCGCGCGGTATCGGGCCGACAGCTCGGCGGGTGCGCGCTTCGACGAGTGCGGCAGGCCGACCACGGGCTACTACGACGAGCTGGTCGACGGGCGCGGACGCGTGCGGTCGATGTGGTCGGAGCTGTCGGCGGACTTCATCGATCAGGGCGTGGGCGGGATCGATCGGATCGATCACCGGGTGCGCAGGCAGATCGAGGACGACGGCGTCACCTACACCGAGGTCGGCCTCGGCGGCGATGACGACACCGCGATACCGCAACCGTGGCGCCTCGACCCGATTCCGCTGCTGGTTTCCGCCGAGGACTGGACCCGTCTGGAAACCGGGCTGGTGCAGCGATCGCTGGTACTCGACGAGGTACTCACCGACGTATACGGTCCGCGCCGGCTGCTGAACTCCGGTCTGCTCCCGCCGGAGGTGGTGTTCGGCAGTACCGGGTATGTGCGGGCCGCGCACGGCATCACGATCCCCGGCACCCACCAGCTGTTCCTGCACGCCTGCGACATCAGCCGGTGGAGCGACGGGCAGTTCCGGGTGCTGGCCGACTGGGCGCAGGCCCCCTCTGGCGCCGGGTACGCCCTGGCCGACCGTCGGGTGGTGGCTTCGGCCATTCCCGAAGCTTTCGAGCACGCCGGGCCGCGTCCGCTCAGCCCGTTCGCGCGGGCCATGCGGTTGATGCTCGAGGAAGCGGCGCCGGAGCTGGCCGACGGGGAAGAGCCGGTCGTTGTCGTGCTCAGCCCGGGTTCGCATTCCGAAACCGCTTTCGACCAGGCCTATCTCGCGCAGATGCTCGGGTTTCCGCTGGTCGAGAGCTCCGATCTGGTGGTACGCGACGGGGCGCTGTGGATGCGCTCGCTCGGCAGCTTGGAGCGGGTCGATGTGGTGTTGCGCCGCGTCGACGCGGAATTCTCCGACCCGCTGGATCTGCGGCCCGACTCGCGGCTCGGTGTGGTCGGGTTGGTCGAGGTGCTGCGCCGCGGGGCGGTGACGGTGGTCAACACCCTCGGTAGCGGCCTGCTGGAATCGCCCGCGCTGAGCCCGTTCCTGCCGCGAATCGCCCGCTCGGTGCTCGGCGAGGATCTGCTGCTCGACGCCACCCCTGCCTACTGGGGTGGCGACGACACCGAGCGCGCACACCTGGTATCGCACATCGGAGACCTGGTTATTCGCTCGGCAGTCGACGGTTCGACGATCTTCGGGCCGAGCTTGTCCGCGGCCGAGCGTGCCGACCTCGGCGCCCGGATCGAGGCCGAGCGGTGGAAGTGGGTCGGGCAGGAGCCCGCCGAGTTCTCGGTCGCGCCCGCGGTCGACGGCCCGGCGGGGTTGGCCCCCGCGCCGGTGGGCATGCGGCTGTTCTCGCTGGCCCGGCGGGGCGGATACACGGCGATGTCGGGTGGCCTCGGCCAGCAGCGCATGCGGCTGGAACCCACCCGCAGCGTGATCAAGGTGGCCGCCAAGGACGTGTGGGTCCGCGCGGCCCCGGCCACCGTGCCCGCGGTGAGCGCCGAAGCGCCGCCGGAGGAACGGTTGCGCAGGGCGGTACCGGTCGTCGAGGCGATCAGCTCACCGCGTGTGCTCAACGACCTGTTCTGGATGGGCCGCTACAGCGAACGCGCGGAGTCGGTGGTGCGCCTGCTCGCCGCCACCCACGACGTCTACCAGGACTACCGCTACCGACCATGGCTCGACGGCGCCGAGGCCCTGCCGATCCTCATGCGCGCCCTGTCGATCACCACGGGCACTGCCGCCCCACCGTCGGTGCTGCCCAACGGAATCGGTCATTCGGCGCCGTTGGCGACTGTGCGCTCGGTTGATACCCGGGCCGCGGAGACTTCGGACGCAGTTGGGGAACAGCGTGATTCGTCGATCCGCGCCGAGGCTGCGGCCGGCGGCACGGAGGGCGCGCCGCGCGACTCGTCGGACAATGTGGAGCCACCCGGAGTCGCTGTATCACAGCGAGAGTCGGTACCGGAAACGTTGACTCAACAGCCCGGTACGCCGGGTGCACCCGCAGCACCCGCTGGCACGTTCGGTGCTCCCGGCGCGGCCGGTGTTCCCGGTGCGGCCGGTGCAGACGGTGCAGACGGTGCGGCCGGTGCAGACGGTGCGGCCGGTGCAGACGGTGCGGCCGGTGCGGCCGGGCGGTCGGAGGATCCGGGCGGGTCCGCATCGGACCGGACGGAGTCGGCCGAGCAGGGTCGACTTGCGGCGCGGGATCAGTCCCGATCGGAGTCGGCAGCGCGCGACGCCGACGATCACGCGGTGGAGGCGCCGTGGGAGCGGGCGGGGACCAGCGCGCTGGCTCGCGCGTTGCGTACCACCGGTGTCACGCCCGATCGTGGGGCGGAGCCGGTGCCAGAGCCGGACCCGGTTGTCGTGCGATCGCGGCAATCGCAGGGTCAGTTCACCCATCGCGCGATGGATTCCAGTGGGCTGGAAGGGGTAGCCGCGCCGAGGGCGGTCGCCGGAGCCTCCGCGGAGGGGTTCCAGTACCTGGCCTCGCTCACCGGCGATCGTGAGCTGGCCGGGTCGTTGTCGTACGCGGTGGATCACTACGGGTCCGCCGCGCGGGCGGTACGCGATCAGCTTTCGGGTGATACCTGGATGATCGTCGGTGCTGTCGATCGCGCGCTGGCCGAATTCCGCGGAGCCAGTACCGAACAGGAGACGGCGCTGTCGGCGGTGCATTCGCTGACGCTGGCGGCGTTGCTGTCGCTGTCGGGGATCGGCGCGGAGTCGCTGGTGCGCGACACCGGCTGGTACGTCATGGACATCGGCAAGCGGATCGAGCGTGGGCTCGCGGTGACATCGCTGCTCAATGCCGCGCTCGGGCGCAAGAGTTCGGCCGAAGCGCAGGGAGTGGTCGCGGAGGCGGTGCTCACCGCGACCGAGTCGGCGGTGAGTTATCGCCGCCGTCACCGTGGTTCGGCACGCGTGGCCGCGCTGGCGGGACTGCTGCTGTTCGACGCGGGCAATCCGCGTTCGCTGATCTATCAGCTAGACCGCCTCGAAGCCGACTTCCAGGCGCTGCCGGGCGGTTCCGGCGCCTCGCGTTCACAGCGGCTGCTCACCGATGCTCAGCGCATGCTGCGCCGCGTCGACCCGGCCGACCTGGAACACACCGACGACAACGGTGTGCGGACCGAGCTGGTGGAACTACTGGAGGGGGTGCACTTGCGACTGCGCAAGCTGGCCGAATCGTTCGAAGCCACCAAACTCACTGTCCCGATGGGTATTCAGCCTCTCTGGGGCAACACGAGGCTGGTCGGATGAGCGCACGATCGGCGGCAGTACCCGGTGCCGACGGCGACCACGGGACGGTCGGATGACCCGGCGATACATGGTGGTGCACCGCACCACCTACAGCTATTCCGACGAGGTGACCAGTTCGTACGGTCGCGCGTATCTCACTCCGCGCGAATGCCCGGGTCAGCACCTGCTCGAACACGAGATCTATATCGACCCGGTGCCCTCGGACCGCTCGGTGGGCACCGATGTCTACGGCAACACCACGACGTATTTCCATGTGACCGCCGAGCATCGCAACCTCGAGGTGACCGGTGAGTCCCTGGTCGACGTCGACGGCGAACACCCGGCGAGCATGCCGGGTGTCGACATGGCGTGGGAGTCGGCGCGGCCGAGCACCGCCACCGGCCCCCTCGCCGTCGAATTCACCCTCGACCTGCTCCCACCCGAGATCACGCCCGACGTCGTCGACTACGCCGCGCGGAGTTTCCCACCGGGCAGGCCACTGCTCGAAGCGGTGACCGAACTGAACACCCGCATCCACGACGACTTCCAGTATCGATCCGGCTCCACCACGGTGAGCACCAGGGTGGCCGACGTGTTCGCCGCCCGCGAAGGCGTGTGCCAGGACTTCGCCCGGATCGGCGCGGCCTGCCTGCGTTCACAGGGCCTGGCTGCCCGCTACGTCTCCGGTTACCTGGCCACCGATCCGCCTCCGGGAAAGGAACGGATGGTCGGCGTCGACGCCACCCACGCCTGGGCCGCGGTCTGGCTGCCCGGTACCGACGACACCGATCGCACCGGCCGCTGGATCGCCTTCGACCCCACCAACGACCAGTTCGCCGACGAGCGGTACGTGACGGTCGCCTGGGGCCGCGACTACCAGGACGTTCCGCCGCTGCGTGGCATCATCTACACCGATGCCAGGCAGTCCACAATCAAGGTGTCGGTCGATGTAGCCCCGGTGGAGGTGTAGTCCGTGCGTGATTTCGTCTGTCCGAATTGTGGCCAGCAGCTGGCTTTCGAGAACTCGGTCTGCCTGTCCTGCCGCAGCGCCTTGGGGTTGAGCCTGAGCGAGCGGTCGCTGGTGGTCATCGGCGACCCGCCGGGCGACGAGGCGGTCGATCACGCGGCGGGCGTCGTCGACAGTTATCGTTTCCGCCTGTGCGACAACCTGCATGTGGCGCAGTGCAATTGGCTCGTCGACCTCGACGCCTCGGGTCCGGCGCTGTGTGTGTCGTGTCGGCTCACCCGGACCAGGCCCAACGATTCCGACACCGACGGCCTGGCCGCGTTCGCCGAGGCCGAGGCGGCGAAACGACGGCTGATCTTCGAGCTGGTCGAGCTGGGTCTGCCGATCGTCGGCCGTGACGAGGATCCCGAGCACGGGCTCGCCTTCGATCTGCTGTCCAGCCGCACCAAGGACGTGCTCACCGGCCATATCAACGGGGTGATCACCCTGGATCTGGCCGAGGCGGACGACCCGCACCGCGAGCAGTTGCGCATCGAGATGGCCGAGCCGTACCGCACGCTGCTCGGTCACTTCCGGCACGAGATCGGGCACTACTACTTCCCCGTGCTGGTCGCCGACGACGGCGCGCTGCAACGTTTTCGCGATCTGTTCGGCGATCCGTTCGCCGACTACCAGGCGGCGCTGGACCGCCACTACTCCCAGGGTGCGCCCAGCGGCTGGAACAGCGACTACGTCTCCTCCTACGCCACCATGCACGCCGCCGAGGACTGGGCCGAAACCTTCGCCCACTACCTGCACATCCGCGACACCCTCGACACCGCGGCGGCCTTCGGCCTCGCCCCCGCCGGTGCGACCCTGGATCGCCCACAGATCGGTCGCGCCGGGTTCGACAAGATCATCGAGCTCTGGCTGCCGCTGACCTGGTCGCTGAACATGGTCAACCGCTCGATGGGCCGCGACGACCTGTACCCCTTCGTGCTGCCCGAGCGGGTGCTGGAGAAGATGCGCTTCGTCCACGAGCTGTGCGCCGGCAGTCACGCGCCCCTCCCCGAGGGCGCCGCGCCGCCGATGTGACGCCTCGGCGATTTCGCTGCGACGGGCGTCACATCTGGCTACGCTGCGAGCTTGAGACCGGTGCGTCTCAATCCGGTCGGTACCTCGGCTCGGACTGCTCGACGAGAAGTGTGTGGCTATGAACTCTCCGCTGGTATCCGTCGGTCTGCCGTTGGCGCTGGCGGTGATCATGTTCGGCCTCGGGCTCTCGCTCACCGGCGCCGACTTCGCCCGCATCGCGAAGACACCGCGCATCGTCGCCATCGCGTTGGCCTGTCAATTGCTGGTGCTGCCGGTGATCGCGTTCGGGCTGGTGCTGCTGTTCGATCTGTCGCCGATTCTGGCGGTGGGCATGATGTTGCTCGCCGCGTCGCCGGGCGGGACGACCGCGAACCTGTTCAGCCACCTGTTCCGCGGCGATGTGGCGCTGAATGTGTCACTGACCGCGGTCAATTCGATCATCGCGGTCGTCACGGTGCCGCTGGTGACGAACTTCGCCATCGGCTACTTCGAGCCGTCCGGTGAGGACGGTTCCGTCGGTCTGCAGTTGAGCAAGGTGATCCAGGTGTTCGCCATCGTGCTGATTCCGGTCGGCCTCGGCATGCTGGTGCGCCGCTGGTCGGCGGAGTTCGCGAACCGGATGGACAAGCCGGTGCGGATCGGGTCGGCGATCACGCTGCTGCTGGTGATCGTGGGCACCATCGTCAGCGAGCGCGAGACGCTGACCAACTCCCTCGCCGACGTCGGCGCCATCACCGTCGTGTTCTGCCTGATCAGCCTGTCGGTCGGCTACTACCTGCCGCACCTGCTCGGCGTCGCCGACCGCCAGGCCATCGCCTGCTCGTTCGAGGTCGGCATCCACAACAGCACGATCGCCATCACCATCGCGATCAGCGTGCTCGACAGCACCGAAATGGCCATCCCCGCAGCCGTGTACGGCGTGCTGATGTTCCCGCTGGCCGCCCTCGTGGGCTGGCTCATCACCCGTCGGCAGGTGCGCTCCGAGGTCGCCGCCGAGTGAGTCGGGCGGGCTGCTGTGGGGTGACGAGCAGAATCGTCTTGCGCCGGTCTGCGTCATAGCAGGGAGCGTGGCGGAACAGTTCGATATTCACGACGCCAAGACGAACCTGTCGCGCATCATCGAGCGGGTGGAGCAGGGGGAGGAATTCGACCGAATCCTGGTCGCCCAGGCTCGTTGTGAGGAGCTGACTCTGGTCACCCGCGACCCGTATTGCCTCCGGTACGAGGTCGATTCGCTGCGCTGCTGACTCAGGCGCGCAGGCGCTCCTTGCGGAGCCGGTCCACCTCGGGGAGGTCGAGGGGAGCCAGGTCGGTGGCGGGGATGCCGAGGGCCTTGGCGATGAGGAGGTCGGCCAGTTCGGGGTTGCGGGCCAGGGCGGGGCCGTGCAGGTAGGTGCCGAAGACCGAGCCCTGCACCACGCCCTCGGTGCCGTCACCCACGCCGTTGCCGACACCGCGGGTCACGCGGGCGAGCGGGGTGGCATCCGAACCCAGAGTCGTTCCGCCGCGGTGGTTCTCGAACCCGGAAAGGGGAGCCTTCAGCCCGGGCACCAGGGGCGTGGTGGTCACCTCGCCGATGGAGCGCACCTTTTGGGGCGAGGTGGTGACGTCGAAAAGGCTGACGCCGTCCACCTTTTCGCCCGCCGAGGTCTCGTACCAGTTGCCGAGCACCTGGATGGCGGCACAGATGGCGAGGACGGGGGCGCCCTTGGCGGCGGCCTGCTGGAGGCCGGGGTACTTCTGCAGGTGGCGAGTGGCCAGGCGTTGCGCGGAGTCTTCCGCGCCGCCCAGGGTGTAGATGTCGAAGGAATCCGGGACCGGATCGGCGAGGGTGATGTCGATGACCTCGGCGTCGTAGCCCCGCATGCGCAGGCGTTGGCGCAGGACCAGGGCGTTGCCGCCGTCGCCGTAGGTGCCCATCACGTCGGGCAGGACGAGGCCGATACGGATCGTCGACTCGCTCACACTGTGTCCTCTCGGCATGCTCGGGCGCCCGCCGTGGTCACGCGGGTTGCCTCCTCCGGGCGCTGACCGATCATGCCATGGCCTCCAGGTCGCGGTTGAGATCGCGGAACGCGGTGTAGTTGGCCAGCACCTCGACGTGTCCGGCGGGGCAGGAGGCGATGGCGCGCACGGGATCCGGGATGAGCGTGTGCTCGACGCCGGCGTAGGTGAGGCGCACGGCGAGGTCGGTGGCGCGTTCGCCCGAGGCGACCACCTGCACACCTTCGAAGTGCTCGAAGCGCACGTCCCACAGCCAGGACAGATCCTCGCCGTCGGGCACCTGGCCGTTCACTGCGATCACCAGACCGGCCGAGGACGGCTCGATCATCGACAGCGCTTCCTGCCAGCCCGCGGGGTTCTTGGCCAGCAGCAGCCGCGCATCGTGGTCGCCGACGGTGACGGTGCGGTAGCGGCCCGCGATCTCACGCACGGTGCCGGTGGCATCGGTCGCCTTGACGGGCTCGGCGCCCATCGCCACCGCGGCGGCCACCGCTTGGGCCGCGTTGCCGCGGTTCGCGCGACCCGGCAGTGCCAGACGCAGGGGGGCGCGGAAACCGTCAGGGCCGCACAGATCTTCGCCCTCGAGCCACCACTGCGGTTGCGGGCGGTGGAAATCGGCGCCGGTGGAACGCCAGTTCTCGCCCTCCCAGACGATCGGCTCGCCGCTGCGCGGACAACTCGTCGCATCGACGGCCCAGCCGCTGCCTGCCGACACCCACACCACATTCGGATGGTCGTAGGCGATGGAGGCCACCAGCACGTCGTCACAGTTGGCGATGACGACCGCGTCGGGGTGACGCAGCAGCCCGGCACGCAGCTTGCGTTCGATCATGTTGATCTCGCCGACCCGGTCGAGCTGGTCGCGGCTGAGGTTGAGCAGCACCACGGCGGCGGGATCGAGCGCGTCGCTCACGTGCGGCAGGTGCAGCTCGTCGACCTCGATCGCGGCCAGTGCCACACCCGGGTGCAGGCTGAGCGCGGCCACGATGCCCGCGTCCATATTGGCGCCGTCGGCCTGGGTGGCGACCTCGCCGAGCGTGCCCAGCGCGGCGGTCGCCATCCGGGTGGTGGTCGACTTGCCGTTCGTGCCGGTGATCAGCACTGTTCGCCGACCGCGCCCGAGCTGCGTCATGATCGACGGATCGATCTTCAACGCGATCAGGCCGCCGATCATCGAACCCTTGCCGCGACCCGCCTTCTGCGAAGCCCACGACGCTGCCGCCGCTGCTCGCAAGGCCAAGCGCCCACGCACCGAGATGTCTGCCACGCCGCGAGTCTATGTGCGCGCTGTCCGGGCGCGCGTGCGGGAGCGGTGTGAGCTACGTCCGCATCAGGTCGGGTCGTCGAAAAGGTTGGGCAGACCCTGGGCATAGCGGTCGGCGTCGAGGATCCGCAGCGGCTCGAGCTCGGGGGTGCGGCGCAGGCGGAAACCGCGGCAGCGCTGCGCCGACGAGCCCGCCACGTCGAGTAGCGCGTTCACCGCGGCGCGGGCCGACTCGTTGGCGCCCTCCATCGTCGCCAGGTCGACATCGGTGCGCACGTAATCACCGGCGAGGAAAAGGTTCTCGATCGACCCGTGCGGCTCGGGACGGGCATCCCACGAGCCCGCGGTATTGATGAGCAACGGGTCGGCATTGGCGTTGCGACTGCCCTGCCAGGTGATGCCAGGATCGAGGAACCAGGAATGCACGTCGGCGGGGCGCAGTAATTGTTCGCGATCGTTGAGATGGCTGCTCAACTGCGCCCAGACTTCGCGGAAGATCTCCTCGTGGGTGCATTCGACAGCGGGTTTGCCGTAGAGCATCCCGGGTGAATTCCAGTCGGAAATGTCGACCGAGAGGCAATCGGCCACCGAGCCGTCGCCGAAGGACGGCAATTTTTCGGTCCACAACTGGTTCTGGCTGATCGAGGTGAGCGACCACGGCGAATCGATATAGGCCGTGTGCCCGCGCGAGATATGCAGTGGCACACGGAAATAGATTTGTAGTCCGTTCATCCAATCGACGAAGAGCCGTTCCGTCGCGGCGAGTTCGGGAGCCACGGCGAGCACCTGCGACGACCACAGTTTCCTGGCCTGTTCCACCGGCAGCGCCACCACGAAATAGTCGGCGTCGACGGTGCGCGCGCCACCGGCGTCGGTGATCCGGGCAGCGTGGATGCGCCGGTCGCGCACCACCAGTTCCGAAACCCGCGCACCGAGTTCGAAGCGCACACCGAGGCCACGCAGGTGCCGAACCCACGGGTCGATCCAGGCGATATTGGTCGCGTTGTCGAGCACCCGGTCCAGACCGCCGTCGTTGCCGACGCCGAGCGGGTTGCCGAGGAACTGTTCGCCCATGCTGCCGATGGTGCGGGTACTGGCCAGGTTCTCCTTGGCGGCGACCATGATCGACGTCAGCGATCTGGACACGACCGCGCGGAACTCGCGGGAACGCTCGTGCCCGCGCACGAATTCGTGCCAGGAGGTGTGCTCCCACTGACCGAATCGGCGGGCCTGGCAGCTGGTGTTGAACACCATCAGGCGATTCGCGAAGAACAGCCCTTCCTCGGGCGACATCCTGGAGGCGGTGGTGATGGCGCCCACCAGGGATTCCCGGATCGAATCCGGGGTCCTCGGCGTGGTGGCGCTGTCGCCGGACAGGGCGAGCACGATGTCGTCGCCGTCGCGGCGGGAGAACTTGGCCTCCGGCACGGTGATGAGGTTGTTCCACACGCCGTCGGCATTGTCGGCGAACGGAATTCGGCGCATCGTGTCGGGCAGATTCTGATAAAAGCCGGGGAAGAAGCGGAACCCGTGCTCGCCGGGCAGATCGGGCCTGCCGCCGCGGCCGGTGCCGGGCACGCCGACACTGCGCGCCTTGCCGCCCAGCGCCCGCGCCTCGTACACGGTGACCTCGAACCCGCGCTCGGCCAGTTCATGGGCGGCGGTCAGCCCGGCGACGCCGCCGCCGAACACGGCGACCCGACGGCTGGGGGGCGCGGCAGAACTCGGCGCTCCCGCCACGGCCCCCGCCGATATCACCCCCGCTGCGACCGTGCCACGAAGAAGGTTCCTCCGCGAAACGGGCCACCGCTGTTCCGCCATACGTTGTCCAGCTGCCTTGCTCGAGTATTGCTTGCGATTTGCTACCACTCTAGAGCGCGGCGAAGACCTGGCTGTATCGACCTGTGCGTCGTTCGCGAGCTCAAAACCGACCGGTCGCACGGAAACGCATCGGGCGACCGGTCACATGCTAGCCAGCGCTCGCGCGATCGTGGGTTGAAATCGCGCTCAGGCTCGCGCCAATTCGGGAGTGGGGGCGGGCGACGGGGTCGCGGCGAGACCCCGGCCGGTGGTCGCCGCGAAGGCACCCGCGATCACGACCACCCCGCCGATCAGCACGGCCACCGACGGCTGCTCGTCGAGGACCACCCAGGCCGCGGCGATGCCGACGACCGGCACGAGCAGCGACAACGGCGCCACCGTACCCGCGGGGTAGCGGCTCATCAGGTAGGTCCACAGGCCCGAACCGCACACCGTCGCGAGGACGGCGATGTAGGCGAGAGCCCCCAGCGCGGGCAGACCGTCGGCGGAGAACGCGGCGCCGATCGCGCGCAAGCCCGTTCCAGGCCCCTCGACAGCCATCGACAGCGCCAACATCGGCAACACGGGAACCACCGACATCCACAACGTCAGGTGCAGCGGGTTGTAGCCGGGGGAGTCGGCACCGGCCTGGCGGGCGCCGATATTGCCGAATGCCCAGCCGAGGCCGCCCGCCAGCGTCAGCAGTACCGGGAGCAGGGTGGCGTTGGCCATCCGGTCGGCGCCGATGATCACCATGCCGAGCACGGCGACCGCGAGTCCGGCGACCTGTACCGGCCGCAACCGCTCGCGCAGCAGTACCGCGCCGAGCACCACCGTGAACGGTGCGGACGACTGCAGCACCAGGGAGGCGAGCCCGGTCGGCATGCCGGTGCGCATCGCCGTGAACAGGAACGCGAACTGCAGGATGCCGAAGCCGGTGCCGTAGAGCAGCAGCCAGCGTGTGCGCACGGCGGGACGCGGGATGAAGATCAGCACGGGGATCGCGATCACGGCGAAGCGCAGTGCGACGAAGAAGAACGGCGGGAAGTGGTCGAGGCCGATGCGGATGGCCAGGAAGTTCAGGCCCCAGAGCACGACGACAGTCAGTCCGAGCAGGCGGTCACGGGAGGTCACGCCCCTATCGTGCGAGCCGCTAACGATCAGCACAATCGAATAAATGTGGACGAATAGCGTAGTTTTACTTCATGTTCTCGATCGAGAGATTGCGGATTCTGCGCGAGTTGGCCGACCGCGGCACGGTCGCCGCCGTCGCCGAGGTGCTGTCGATGACACCGTCGGCGGTGTCGCAGCAGTTGAAGGTGTTGGCCAGAGAAGCCGGGGTCGCGCTGCTCGAACCGGACGGGCGACGGGTGCGGCTCACCGACGCGGGGCAGGCGCTGGTGTTGCGAGCCGACGACGTACTCGCCGCGATGGAGCGAGCCGTCGCCGAGATGGCCCACTATCGGGGTTCCCCCCGCGGCCAGGTGCGGGTGGCGTCGTTCCCGTCCGGTGCCGCGTTGCTGCTGCCGCCCGTGCTCGCCGCACTGGCCGCCACCGGGGTCGAGTTGGTCGCCGGTGACGAGGATCTGCCGCCGAGTGAGGCGTCGAAACTGCTGGCCGACTACGACATCGTGCTCACCCACCGCGACGAACGCGCGCCCTCGCTGTCCGGGCCGCGGCTGTCGGCGCGGGTGCTGATGCGTGAACCGATCGATGTCGTCGTCGCGCGCGATCATCCGCTGGCCGGGCGCGCTTCGGTGCGTCCGGAGGAACTCGCCGACGAGACCTGGGTGAGCGTGCGCGGTGGGTTCCCGGTCGACGACGTGCTCGAGTCCATCGCCACCGTCACCGGGGTGCGGCCACGGATCGCGCAGCGGCTCAACGAGTTCCGAGTGATCGAAACGCTCGTCGTCTCCGGCTACGGTGTGGCGCTGATGCCGCGCTACGCCGTCGCCCACGCCGACCTGTCGGTGCTACCGCTGGCCGGGGTCCGTGCCGCTCGGATCTACGAGATCATCACCCGCCCGCAGGCGCACCGCAGCCCCGCGATCGCCACGGTGCTCGACGCGTTCGAGGCCGCGGCACGCGATGTGGTCGCACGGTGACACACCGCTCGTCGCTCGGCGGGTAGGCCGCTCGGTGGCCGCCTACCCCCAGCGATGCGCAGCGACAACAGAATTCGGTACTACGTCAGAACTGGCCCGGCTGGTACTGCTGGCCCGGGTAGGGCTGGCCCGGCTGATACGGCTGCTGCATCTGCTGCTGCTGTTGACCGTGGTAGCTGAAATCGTCGGCGACCATAGCGGCCAGTTCGAGCAGGGCCCGACGGGTCGGCTTGCTGACCAGTTCGAGGTCGATCTCGGCGCCCTCGGCCAGGTGATCGTCGAACGGGACGATCTGCACGGCCCTGGTGCGGTCGAGGAACAACTTGCGCAGCTGGTCCAGGTCGACCGTGGAAGCGCCACGCCGCGAGGCGTTCACGACGACGACGGTGCGTTCGACCAGCTTGGAGTAGCCGTGGTGATCGAGCCAGTCCAGCGTCGCCGAGGCGCTGCGCGCGCCGTCGATGGCGGGGGAGGTGACCAGCACCAGCGAGCTCGCCATGTCGAGCACACCCGACATCGCCGAGTGCATCAGACCGGTGCCGCAGTCGGTGAGAATGATGTTGTAGAACGACTGCAGGATGCCGATGGCCTTGCGGTAGTCGGCCTCGCTGAAAGCCTCCGACACGGCCGGATCCTGCTCGGAAGCAAGCACTTCCAGCCGACTCGGAGCCTGTGAGGTGTGCGCCCGCACATCCGAGTAGCGGGTGATCTGCTGATCTTCGAGCAGGTTGCGCACCGTCGAGCGGGTTTGACGCGGCACCCGGTGGGCGAGGGTGCCCAGGTCGGGGTTGGCGTCGATCGCGATGACGCGATCACCGCGCTGCGAGGCGAAGGTGGAGCCGAGACCGACCGTGGTGGTGGTCTTGCCGACGCCGCCCTTGAGCGAGAGGATCGCGATCCGGTAATCGCCGCGCACGGGCTGGTTGACCCGCTCACCGAGATCGCGGTAGACGACATCGGCCGCCGACTCACCCGGATTGATCACACCGCCGGACACCTTGTGCACAGCCTTGCGCCATCCGCTGCGCGGCGACTTGCGCGCCCGCTTGAGCAGATTCAGGTCGTTGACCGAATGGCCGGGCTGGCCGGGCCCCTGCATGTGCTGCGGCTGGAACGGCTGCTGCTGGGGCGGGCCGCCTGCCCACTGCTGACCGGGCGGCGGACCCGGCTGGCCCAGCTGGCCGGGAAACTGACCCGGTTGACCGGGGAACTGTCCTGGCTGCTCAGGCTGCTGACCCGGGGGCATCCCACCCGGCATCGGCTGCTGGTACATCGGCGGCGGCGGGGGCGCCCAGCTGTAGATGGGCTCGGACTGCGGCCCCTGCTCCTGGGCGGGGAACTGCTGCTGCTGTTCGGGACCGGGATACGGCTGGCCCTCGGCACCCGGATACTGCGGCGGCATACCGGGATGCGGCTGCTCGCCGGTCGCGTGCGGTCCGGGGTAGGGCTGTTCGGCGCCCGGCTGATTCGGCAGCCACGGTTGCTCACCCGGCTGCCCTGGCTGACCCGGCCAAGGTTGCTGCTGTTCGGGGCCGTTCACCATCGGCTGCGCGTCGTTGCTCTGGTACGGATCGGGCACCGAATACGGAGCGCCCTGCGCGAACTGGCCCGGCGGCGCGAAACCGGCCGGCTGGTAGACGGTCTGGTCGGCGAGGCCTGCCTGGCCGGGCTCGGCGACGGGCTGCTCACCGGTCGACGGATCGCTCGCCTCAGCGGTCGGCTCGGTGGTCGTGGCGGCGGGCTCGATGTCGTCCTCGGTCGCGGTCTGCACACCGGAGGGACCGGACGCAGCTTCGGACGCTTCAGCCGACGGACTCTGCAGCCACGGCGGCGAGGTCGGATTATGGTCGTTGTTGGTCACAGTTCCCCCACTTGCTCGCTGAACGAGCAGGAAAGCTCGGCGCTGAATATGCCCTAAAACGCTAACACGGTGTTTATTTGTGCGCTGGCGCGCACGTTGTCCGCGGCCCCGAGGGGCCGCCGGTCAGCCACCGTTGCTTGCTCCTTCGTCGCC